>JADMJR010000253.1 GCA_018780365.1 Acidovorax sp.
CCAGCCCACCACCGTGGGCCCCACGATTTGCCCGGCCGCAAACACGATGGTGAACACGCTGATGCCACTGGCCCACAGCGCCTGCGGCAGGTTGTGCCGCACCAGGGCGGTGGTGGATGCCACCACCGACAAGAACACCCCGCCAAACAGCAGCCCTGAGGCCAGCACCACCGGCCAGGCGCCCGTGAGCGCGGGCAGCACCGTGGCCACCCCCAGCAGCGCATTCAGCCGCGCCAGCGCCTCGCCGCCTTGGCTGCGGTCCAGCAGCCCAGCCCAGATGCGCGACGACAGCACCACGGCCAGCCCCAGCAGGGCATAGAAGCCCGTGACCGCACCGCCACTGGCGCCCTGCTCGTGCAGCAGCGCCACCACAAAGGTCATGTAGCCGATGTAGCCCACGCCAAACAGCCCGTAGCCCAGCAGCGCCGGGGCCAATGCCCGCCAGCGCACCGTGGCGGGCGGCGGCGTGATGTTGAACGCCGTGGGGCTGGCCGGTGGCGGCGCCAGCACCTGCAGCGCCTGGGCGGGCCACCACAGCGCCGCCGTGGCCGCCGCGCAGGCCAGCGCCAGCGCCCACCAGGCCCACGCCCAGGGGTGCGGCGCGGGCCCCGCTGCCGCCAGCACACCCGGCACCAGGAACGCCGACAGGCTGATGCCCCATCCCGTGCCCCCGTAGTACAGCCCCAGCAGCAGGCCACTGCGCCCCGGCGCGTGGGCGCCCAGCCGCGCCGCCAGCAGCCCCCCGGCAATGAACACCAGCGCACTCGCCACCCCCGCCAGCAGGCGCTGCAGCAGCAGCCAAGGCGCCGCGGTAAAAAACCCGCTGAGCCCCATGAACACCGAGGCCAGCACCGCCCCCACCAGCAACACCCGGCCCGGCGCCACGCGCCGCAGCAGCAGCGGCGTGGCCAGTGCACCCAGCAGGTAGCCCAGCGCATTGGCCGTGTTCATGCCCCCGGCCAGGGTGTACGACCAGCCCAGGTCCTCGCGCATCGGAGGCAACAGCAGGGCATAGGAAAACCGCGTGATGCCCAGCGAAATCGCCGCCCCCATGGACAGCGCCACGGCCAGCCACAGGGTGGAGATGGGCGCGGAGGCGGCGGCGGAAACGTCAACAGGGGCGGGGCGTGTGGGCATGGCTTTTTGATTCTGCCGCAGCCCGGCAGATCGCGCCCGGGCCTGCGCACCAGCCCTGCTCACAGGGGTGCGCGTTCGATCCTGAGGAAAGAAAAAACCGTTCGGGCTGAGCCTGCCTGCGCCTCGTGCGGCGCTTCGACAAGCTCCGCGTGAACGGGACGGATGGACATTTCTGAATGCACGTCGACACCCGCCCCCGCGCGGTTATCACAAAAACAGAAGCCTTGTTGACGCATGTGCGCTGCAGGTTTTGCGCTGCAGCATTACGCTTGCGCCCGTTCCATCGATGGTCTGCAACCCTTTTTTCCGAAAACCCTGACCCATGCCTTTTCTGTCCGACCCCGTCCAAGCCGGCGACCTGCCACTGGCCAACCGCGTCGCCATGGCGCCGCTCACGCGCAACCGCTCGCCCAACGCCGTGCCCACCGACCTGGTCGCCACCTACTACACCCAGCGTGCCAGTGCGGGCCTGATCATTTCAGAGGCCACGGCCATCAGCCACCAGGGCCAGGGCTATGCCGACGTGCCCGGCCTGTATGCGCCCGAGCAGATCGCGGGCTGGAAGAAGGTGACATCCTCCGTGCACGCTGCGGGCGGCAAGATCGTGGTGCAGCTGTGGCATGTGGGCCGCGTCTCGCACACCGACCTGCAGCCCGGCAATGCTGCGCCCGTGGCGCCCTCGGCCCTCCAGGCCAAGACCAAGACCGTGCTCATCAAAGACGGCGTGCCCACCTTCACCGAAACCTCCATGCCCCGCGCGCTGGAGCTGGCCGAGATCCCCGGCATCGTGGCCGACTACCGCCGCGCAGCACGCGCCGCCATCGAGGCGGGTTTTGACGGCGTCGAAATCCACGCCGCCAACGGCTACCTCATCGACCAGTTCCTCAAGACCGGTGCCAACCAGCGCACCGACGCCTACGGCGGCAGCATCGCCAACCGCGCCCGCCTGCTGCTGGAAGTGACCCGCGCCATCACCTCCGACATCGGCGGCGGCCGCACCGGCATCCGCCTGTCGCCCGTCACCCCCGCCAACGACATCGTCGATGCCGACCCACAACCGCTGTTCGACTACGTGGTGCGCCAGCTCGGGCCCCTGGGCCTGTCGTACCTCCACCTCATCGAAGGCGCCACCGGCGGCCCGCGCGAAGTGGAAGGCCGCCCGTTCGACTACGCCGCCCTCAAGGCCGCATACCGCGCCGCAGGCGGCCAGGGCGCGTGGATGGTCAACAACGCCTACACCCGCGCGCTGGCCGACACCGCCCTGGCCCAGGGCGCCGACATCGTGGCCTTTGGCCGCCCCTTCATCGCCAACCCCGACCTGGTGGCACGCCTGCACGCCAACGCACCGCTCAACGAGGTGAACCGGGCCACGCTGTATGGCGGTGGGGCGGAGGGGTATACGGACTATCCGGCGCTGAGTGCCTGACGTCGCGGGGCACAGCCATGTGCCATTGCGCTCCGCCCTTGCCTACCGTTCGGGCTGCGCTTGTCGAAGCCTTGCGCAGCGCTTCGACAAGCTCAGCGTGAACGGCTTTGCATTGGCAGCGGAGTGCGCAGACAACTCACCCCAGCCCTATCGGACTCGGCGCCCGCATCACGATGCGCGTGAACAGCCTGTCATAGGCCGCATCGCGCGGCTTGCCCGGGGCCAGCGGGTTGGTGTTGCTGGCAAAGGCCGCGTCAATGGCCACCCAGTCGCCCGGCTGCAGGTTTTCCTGGGCCGCAGGCAGCACCACGGTTTCTTCCAGCCGCATGTGGTCCAGGTAAAAGCGGATGTACTTCTGCAGCGCCAGGGCAAACACCTCGCGCCGCGCATCGCCCATCAGCTCCCAGCCCAGCAGCAGGTGCTGCAGTTCGCGCACGGCCGCCTCGCCACCTGCATGCTCGCGCTCCAGCTGCGCAATGGCCTCGGCGGCCTGGGGCGAGCGCTCTGCCACCCGGGGGAACAGCCACTGCGACTCCTTGGGGTGGTGCTGGCGCTCGGGAAACTCGTCGATGTAGAACAGCATTGCCCGCATCACATCAAAAAACGCGGCGGGCTCGTCGCCCGGACCCTGGTCGAGCATCAGGCGCAAGGAATGGAGCACCGCCGATAGCGACGCATGCTCTTCGCGAATGGTTCGCAGGCTGATCGATGGCATGGCGGGCTCCCCAGGTTAGACAGGGTCCAAGGGTGCCACGCGGGGCCCTGCACGCCCGTGACGCAGGTCAATGAACGGCCGCACTGCGGAACGCCCTGGGCAACCCGCAACCCCGCAGCACAAAGGCCCTGCAAGCCAAGCCTGCAGGGCCTTTGAAAAGAGACCACACCACCGAGGCCGCACCCAGGCGGCAGGGATGGATCAGCGCGCCAGCCGCGCCTGTGCGGGGCCCGATGCCAGCCCCCGCGACGCCGGGTGGGGTGCCGCAACGCTGCTGTGGCCGTGGTGGTGCTGGCCATGCCCCATGGCCTCGGCCAGGCGGAACTGCTGCACCACCTGCGACAAACGCGCCGCCTGCTCACGCAGCGAGTCGGCCGCAGCGGCAGACTCTTCCACCAGCGCGGCGTTCTGCTGCGTCATGCGGTCGATTTCGCCCACCGAGCTGTTCACCTGGCCAATGCCGGCCGACTGCTCGGACGCCGCCGCCGTGATCTCGCCAATGATGTCGCCCACGCGCTGCACGCTGCCCACGATGTCCTTCATGGCGGTGCCCGCTTCTTCCACATGGCGCACGCCGCCGTCCACGGCTGTCACGCTGCTCTGGATCAGGCCCTTGATGTCGCTGGCCGCTGCGGCGCTGCGCTGCGCCAGGCTGCGCACCTCGCTGGCCACCACCGCAAAACCCCGGCCCTGCTCGCCTGCGCGGGCGGCTTCCACGGCCGCGTTCAGCGCCAGGATGTTGGTCTGGAAGGCGATGGAGTCGATCAGGCCGATGATGTCGCCGATCTTGCGGCTCGATGCCGAGATCTCGTGCATGCTGGCCACGGCCTGCTGCACCACACCACCGCCGTGTGTGGCCATTTGCGAGGCCGAGGCTGCCAGCTGGTTCGCCATCTGCGAGGACGATGCGGTTTGCTGCACGGTGGACGTGAGCTGCGTCAGCGAGGACACAGCCTCTTGGGCGTTGCTGGCCGTCTGTTCGGTGCGCTGCGACAGGTCCTGGTTGCCCGTGGCGATCTCCTGGCTGGCCGTGGCGATGTTGCCGCTGGCATCACGCACCTGCGCCACCAGCGCGCCCAGGCCCTGCTGCATGTCGCGCAGCGCGCGCTGCAGGTCGGCCACTTCGTCCTTGCCCTCGGCCGCAATGTGCTGCGAGAGGTCGCCGCCCGCAATGGCCTGCGCCATCTTGCGCGCATCTTCCAGGGGGTTGCAGATGGAGTTCATGTTCATCAGCGTGGTGGGCACCACCACCACCACCGTGATCAGCACGGCCAGCACAAACAGCCACTTGGTCTGGTTGGACACCTCGCCCTGCTGCGCCACCGATTGCGTGACCTCGTTGCGCAACACCGTGTCCAGCTCCGCCATCAGCTTGTCGGCCAGGTCGAACTCGGCCACGGCCTTGCCGCTCATGCGGTTGGCAATGGTGGCCGTGTCGTAGCCACTGGCTTCGAGCTGGCGCGCCACATGGGCAAACAGGTCCTTGTAGCTGTCGAGCTTGGTGACGATGTTGCGCACCACCACGTTGTCGGCATCCTCACCCCCCTCCAGGAACTTGCCTGCAATCTTCTTGGCCTTGTCATGGCTGGCCAGCCACTTGGTGTGGGCGGCCTTCACGGCCTCGGGCTTTTCGTAGCCGATGATCATGTCCTTCTCGTGCTGGCGGATGGCGCCCATCTCGCCGCGCAACTCGGCCATGTTGCTCACCTTGGCGAACGAGTTGTCCATGAAGTTCTGGCTCATGTCATGGATGCGGAACATGCCCAGCATGCCCGCGCCGCCCAGCAGCCCCAGCAGCCCCAGAACCACGCCAATGGCGCCCAGCATGCGCAAGCGTATGGTGAACTGCCGCATGAGCGAGAAGAGATTCATGATCTGTCGTCCTTGATATAGCTATGCCAATGCGGTCGCCGAACCTCCCCCGAGGCCACGGATTCGCAACAAATCGTTGCAGTTTGCCAGACATCGATGACCGCGCTGTACGTATTTATCACATGCGCCAGCGCTTGAGTAAGAGGGCATTCGCCATGACGCTGACCGAGCTGAGCGCCATCGCCGCCCCTGCCACCACGGGGTTCAGATACCCCAGCGCCGCCAGCGGAATGCCCGCCACGTTGTACGCAAACGCCCAGAACAGGTTCTGGCGGATTTTCATCACCGTGCGGTGCGAAATATCCAGCGCAGCCGCTACCAGCATCGGGTCGCCGCGCATCAGCGTGATGCCCGCTGCATGCATGGCCACGTCGGTTCCGTTGCCCATGGCCATGCCTACATCGGCAGCAGCGAGCGCCGGGGCATCGTTCACCCCGTCGCCCACCATCGCGACAATGTGGCCCCCACGCTCCGCCGCTGCGCTGGGTCGCTGCCCCCCCGGGGGGCCTTCGCGCCTTGGGGCGGCCCGGCGGCGCTCATGGTGCTCGCCATCACCGCCCTGTTGCAGCGCAGCCACCTTGGCCGCCTTGTCCCCCGGCAACACCTCGGCCATCACCTCGCCCGCGCCGGGGTCCAGCCCCAGGCGCCGCGCCATGGCCTCGGCCGCGCCCCGGTTGTCGCCCGAAATCATCACCGTGCGGATGCCACGCGCCTTCAGCCGCGCCAGCGCCTCGCGCGCGCCGGGCTTGGGCTCGTCGCCAAAAGCCATCAGCGCGCGCAATTCCAACCCTTGCGTGGTGCGTTGCGCCACCGCCGACACCGTGGCGCCTTCGCGCTGCAAAGCCTCTGCACGGTCTGCCAGCGGGCCGAGATGGACACCCAGCTCCTGCATCCAGCGCAGGCTGCCCACCAGGGTGCTCTGGCCGTCCACCTCGCCCTCCGTGCCACGCCCGGGCACGGCGCGCACATCCTGTGCCGTCGCCACGTGGATCTGCCGCTCTGCCGCAGCCGCCACCACGGCACGCGCCAGCGGGTGTTCGCTGCCGCTTTGCACGGCCGCCACCGCCGCCATCACGGCAGCTTCGTCCAGGCCGGGCACCACCTCAAACGCCGTCAGCCGGGGCTGGCCCACGGTCAGCGTGCCCGTCTTGTCAAAGGCCACCACATCCACCTTGTGCGCCAGCTCCAGCGCCTGCGCGTCCTTGATCAAAATGCCGTTCTTGGCTGCCACCCCCGTGCCCGCCATGATGGCCGCTGGCGTGGCCAGGCCCAGCGCACAGGGGCAGGCAATCACCATCACCGCCACGGCGTGGATGAGCGCAGCCTCGGCCCTCGCACCCACCCACAACCAGCCCAGCAGGGTGAGCAAGGCCACTCCCAGCACCACCGGCACAAACACGGCCGACACCTCATCCACCAATCGCTGGATGGGCGCCTTGGCCGCCTGGGCGTCTTCCACCAGCCGGATGATCTGGGCCAGCACCGTCTCGGCACCCACCGCCGTCACGGCCATCACGATGCGGCCGTCACCGTTGATCGAGCCGCCCGTCAGCGCCGCGCCCACATCGCGCGCCACCGGCAAGGGCTCGCCGGTCAGCATCGATTCATCCACCTGCGTGTGGCCCTCGTGCACCGTGCCATCCACCGGAAAACGTTCACCCGGCCGCACCACCAATTGGTCGCCCACCAGCACCTCGGCCACCGGCACATCCACCTCGCCCTGCTGGGTCAGCAGATGCACTACATCCGGCCGCAGGGCATGCAGCGCGCGAATGGCGGCCGTGGTCTGGCGCTTGGCGCGTGCCTCCAGCCACTTGCCCAGCAGCACCAGCGTGACCACCACGGCCGAGGCCTCGAAGTACAGATGCGGCACATGCCCCGGATGGTCGGTGGGGGCCGTCAGCCACAGCCACATCGACAGGCCCCAGCCCGCACTCGTGCCCAACGCCACCAGCAAATCCATGTTGCCGCTCAGCGCCTTGGCCGCATGCCAGCCCGCTTTGTAAAACCGAGCCCCCAGAATGAACTGCACCGGCGTGGCCAGCGCAAACTGCACCCAGGCGGGCAGCATCCAGTGCTGGCCGAACAGGTCGCCGACCATCGGCAACACCAGCGGCGCCGACAGCAGCAGGCCGATGCCCACGGGTAAAAATCCCGCCCAGGGCGACAGGTCCTCGGACGCATCCTCCTGCCCCGCCGCACGCGGCTCATAGCCCGCATTGCGCACCGCGCGGCGCAGCAGCGCCTCCACCGCAGCCGCATCGGCACCCACGCTGGTGGCGAAGGCAATGCGCGCGGACTCGGTGGCCAGGTTGACCGAGGCCTCCTGCACGCCCGGCACCTTGCGCAGCGCGCGCTCCACGCGGCCCACGCAGCTTGCGCAGGTCATGCCAGAGATACCGAGGTCCAGCGAATGGACGGCCTCAGAGGAATCGAGAGTTGGAGTGTTCATGGCGAGGATGGTGATCCTTGACGTGATGGCAAGGTCAAGCATTGATATTGATCAACCCTCACATGATGAGTGCCATGAAGGCCGTTTGACTCTGCCACGATGTCAAGCTTCATGATTCATCCCGGTCGATGCAACGGCCTTCCTCCCAATCACATCAAGGACACCCCATGACAACCACCACCACGTTCCAAGTGCAGGGCATGACCTGCGGCCACTGCGAACGCGCCGTCATCCAGGCCGTGCAGCAGATCGACCCCGACGCCCAGGTGCGCATCGACCGCGCCAGCGGCCAGGTGGATGTGGACAGCACCGCCCCGCGCGAAGCCCTGGCCGCTGCGATTGCCGAAGAAGGCTACACCGTCGCGGCCTGAGCGCCGCACCACCACGCACCCCAGCGAGGGCCACACCATGACCACGCCCCACTCCCCCGATGCCGCGCATGTAGCACCAACCGCGCGCGCCAAGGCCGCAGCGCCCCGCACCACCACCTGGCCCGTGCCCATCGGCATCGCCGCCCAGCGCGCAGGTATCTCGGCGCGCATGGTGCGGCACTATGAATCGCTGGGCCTCATCAGCGGCGTGGCGCGCACCGACAGCGGCTACCGCCAGTACACCGAGGCCGACGTACACGCCCTGCACTTCATCCGCCGCAGCCGCGACCTGGGCTTCTCGATGGAAGAGATCGCCGAGCTGCTGGGCCTGTGGCACGACCGCAGCCGCGCCAGCAGCCAGGTCAAGCGCATCGCCCAGCAACACATCGACGACCTGAGCGAGCGCATCGCCCAGATGCAGGCCATGCAGCGCACGCTGCAAACGCTGGTCTCCTGCTGCAAAGGCAACGACCGGCCGGACTGCCCCATCCTGGACGACCTGGCGGCGGGGCACACCGAGCGCGCCAGCACAGTTCCACGCAAAACGCTATCAAATAGATAGCCATTAAGGCTTACCCATCGCGCGGTAGGGGCCAAAAAACCTTGAAACCCTGGTACCAGGGAAGGCATCAGGCCTTGCCGGACCGCGCCGGAGCCTTGGCCTTGGCACCCCCCACCTTGCGCTGGGCGGCAGGGACAGGCACCACCTCCGGCACAGCAGCCTGGGCAGGCCGCCGCAGCACCCCATCACACAGCGTCGCAATGCACTGCTGCGCTACCTGTTCGGGCGTGTATTCGCCACCCGGCTGGTACCAGCGGCCGATCCAGCTCAACGCCCCCGCAATCACAAACGCCG
>JADMJR010000246.1 GCA_018780365.1 Acidovorax sp.
GAGCACCGCGTGCAGAACCACATCGGTGGTGTGCATGCCTCGGCCATGAACCTGCTGGCCGAAACGGCCACGGGCATGGTGGTGGGCATGAACGTGCGCGATGACTGCATCCCGCTGGCCAAGGAGCTGTCCATGGCTTTCAAGAAGCGCGCCACGGGCGGCCTCAAAGCCGTGGCCACGCTGACCGCCGAGCAGCGCGCCGCCATGTTGGCCAGCGACAAGGGCGAGGTGCAGGTCACGGTCACCGTGACCGACGAAGCCGGTGTGGAGCCGGTCGAATGTGTATTTACGTGGGCCTGGGTTCCTTCCAGCCGCCCCCCCAAGAATTGAAGGAGTTTCACCATGGCTCAAAAACAAGTCCAGGACGCCTACATCGTCGCCGCCACGCGCACGCCCATCGGGCGCTCGGGCCGCGGCTATTTCAAGAACACACGCCCCGACGACCTGCTGGTCGCCGCCATCAAGAGCGCCATGCTGCAGGTGCCCACGCTGGACCCCAAGGCGATCGAGGACGCCATCATCGGCTGCTCGTTCCCCGAGGGCGAGCAGGGCATGAACATGGCCCGCATTGCCGTGGGCCTGGCGTTCGACCACCCCGTGGGCGGCGTGACCGTGAACCGCTTTTGCGCTTCGGGCATCACCGCGCTGCAGATGGCGGCCGATCGCATCCGCGTGGGCGAGGCGGACGTGCTGATCGCCGGTGGCGCCGAGTCCATGAGCTTGGTGCCCATGGGCGGCAACAAGACCTCGTTCAACGCAGAAATTTTTGCGCGCGACGAGAACGTGGGCATCGCCTATGGCATGGGCCTCACGGCTGAAAAGGTGGCCCAGCAGTGGAAGGTCAGCCGCGAGGCACAGGATGCCTTTGCACTCGAATCCCACCTGCGTGCCATCAAGGCGCAAAAGGCCGGGGAGTTCAGCGACGAAATCACGCCCTTCGAAATCGTGGAGCGTTCGCCCAACCTCGCTACCGGCGAAGTGGTGGAAAAGCGCCGCACCGTGAGCCTGGACGAAGGTCCACGCCCCGACACGTCCCTTGAAGGCCTGGCCAAGCTCAAGCCCGTGTTTGCCGCACGCGGCAGCGTCACGGCGGGCAATAGCTCCCAGACCAGTGATGGCGCGGGTGCCTTGATCGTGGCCAGCGAAAAGGCCGTGAAGCAGTTTGGCCTGACGCCTCTGGCGCGTTTTGTGAGCTACGCCGCGCGCGGCGTGCCGCCTGAAATCATGGGCATTGGCCCTATCGAGGCGATTCCTGCGGCCCTGCGTTATGCGGGCTTGAAGAGCGATGACATTGGCTGGTATGAGCTGAACGAAGCGTTTGCGGCGCAGTCGCTGGCGGTGGTCAATACGCTGGGTTTGAACCCTGCGAATGTGAACCCCATGGGTGGCGCGATTGCATTGGGGCACCCGCTGGGCGCTACCGGTGCCATCCGTGCGGCGACGGTGGTGCATGCGCTGCGTCGCCACAAGCTGAAGTACGGCATGGTCACGATGTGCGTAGGTACCGGCCAAGGTGCCGCCGGCATCATCGAGGCGTTGTAACTGGTTACTGCGCGGCTTTCATGCGTCGTTGGGCGGTGCTCGCAATCCTCACGTACCGCA
>JADMJR010000111.1 GCA_018780365.1 Acidovorax sp.
CCATGCAGAACGCCATGCGTCTGGGTGCCCAGGGCATCAAGATCATGTCGTCCGGCCGTCTGAACGGTATCGAAATCGCTCGCTGCGAGTGGTACCGCGAAGGCCGCGTGCCACTTCACACGCTGCGCGCTGACATCGACTACGGCACCTCTGAAGCCAAGACCACCTATGGTGTGATCGGCGTCAAGGTCTGGGTCTACAAGGGTGACACGCTGGGCCGCAATGACCTGCCCGCCGTTGAAACTCCTCGTCCAGACGAAGAGCGCCGCCCACGCGGTCCACGCCGTGATGGTCGCCCAGGTGGCGATCGTCCAGGCGCAGGCCGTGGCCCACGTCGTCCAGTCGGTGGTAACACCGCTCCGGCCGACGGCAGCGACAAGCCAGTGGAAGCTGGTGGCGCTGATAACACCGCCGTTAAGCGCGTACGCAAAGTCGCCGCGCCCGCTACAGCAGCGGACGGAAAAGGAGAATAAGTATGCTGCAACCTGCTCGCCGCAAGTACCGCAAGGAGCAAAAGGGCCGTAATACCGGTGTCGCAACGCGGGGTGCCTCCGTTGCGTTCGGTGATTTCGGTCTGAAGTGCACTGATCGTGGCCGTCTGACGGCCCGCCAGATCGAAGCTGCACGCCGTGCGATTTCCCGTCACGTCAAGCGTGGCGGCCGTATCTGGATCCGCGTGTTCCCGGACAAGCCAATCTCTACCAAGCCCGCAGAAGTGCGTATGGGTAACGGTAAGGGCAACCCCGAGTACTACGTGGCCGAAATCCAGCCCGGCAAGATCGTTTTCGAGATCGTCGGTGTGCCCGAAGAACTGGCCCGTGAAGCGTTCCGCCTGGCTGCTGCCAAGCTGCCGCTGCGCACCACGTTCGTCAGCCGCCACCTTGGCGCGTAATTCAGGAGAACAAGCAATGAAGACTACTGAACTTCGCCAAAAAGACGTCGCCGGTATCGAAGCCGAAATCAAGGCTCTGCAGAAGGCCCATTTCGGCCTGCGCATGCAGAAGGCTACGCAGCAACTGGGTAACACCAACACGCTGCGCACCACCCGCCGCGATATCGCCCGTGCCAAGACCATTCTTGCTGAAAAGCAAGCCGCCAAGTAAGGAGCCCACATGACGGAACCTAAAAAATCCCTCAAGCGCACCTTGATTGGCAAGGTGGTCAGCGACAAGCGTCAAAAGACTGTGACCGTGCTGGTCGAGCGCCGTGTGAAACACGAGCTCTACGGCAAGATCGTGGCCAAGTCGAGCAAGTACCACGCCCATGATGAAAAGGGCGAGTACAAGCTGGGCGACACGATCGAAATCACCGAGAGCCGTCCGCTCTCCAAGACCAAGAACTGGGTGGCTACCCGCTTGGTGCAAAAGGCCGGCCTGCTGTAAGCAGCGCTGCATTGAAGTCCGGGGCAAAACCCTGGACTGCAAGGCCCTTCAAAACGACCCACAATGTGGGTCGTTTTGCTTTGTGGGGTCCCTTTTTCCTTTGCCCACCTGCTGAGTGGGGTGCCCCCGGCAAATTCGCGCATTTTTCAATCCCGTTTCCCCCCCATCCATCCATCTATCCCAAGGAGATAACAATGATCAAAGTCGGTGACACCCTGCCTGCCAGCACGCTGATGGAATTTTCTGAAGTCGAAGGCGAAGGCGAAGGCTGCAGCATTGGCCCGAACCCTGTGCCTGTGGACAAGGCCACGGCGGGCAAGACGATTGCCCTGTTTGCCCTGCCGGGCGCCTTCACGCCCACCTGCTCTGCCAAGCATGTGCCTGGCTATGTGGAAAAGGCTGCCGAGTTCCAGGCCGCTGGCGTGGACGAAATCTGGTGCGTGAGCGTGAACGACGCCTTCGTGATGGGCGCCTGGGCGCGCGACCAGAAAACCGATGGCAAGGTGCGCATGCTGGGCGACGGCGATGCCACGTTTGCCAAGGCCACCGGCCTCACCCTGGACCTGACGGGCAAGGGCCTGGGCCTGCGCAGCAACCGTTACTCGATGCTGGTGCGCGACGGCAAGGTGGTCACGCTCAATGTGGAAGCCCCAGGCAAGTTCGAGGTGAGCGACGCCGCCACGCTGCTGGCCCAGGCCAAGGGCTGATCAGGCCTATTGCTATTGATTTTGTAGCTGCTAACGCTTTCTGAGAAGGCGCTAGCAGCCAAAATCATCAAAAAATTTCGACCTTGAGGTAGTGTGCCCCTGCGATGGGGTTGTGGTAATAGGGCGGGATTTCCTCAAAGCCTAGGTCGGTGTACAGCGCGCGCGCCGACTCCATGTCGTCCAGCGTATCGAGCAGGACACAGGCATAGCCCGCCTGCCGGGCCCGGTCGAGCATGGCTTCGGCCAACTCGCGCCCCAGGCCAAAGCCCCGGAACGCCTTGCGCACATAGAGGCGCTTCATCTCGCTGGCGTTGGGGTAGTCGGCGGTGTCCAGAGGCCTCAAGGCGCAGCAGCCTGCCACTGCACCTTCGACCTCCGCCAGCAACAGGGCGCCGCGTGGCGCCCCATAGTCGCCGGGCAACTGGGCGAGTTCGCTCTCGAAGTCCTGAAAGCACAAGTCCACGCCCAGCGTGTCGGCGTACTCCCGGAAGATGTCGCGAACCGCTTCCATCTCGGCGGGCGAGGTGGCGGTTCGCAGGGTGACAGAAGGCTTGTCCAAGGCGCTAAAGGTGCAAAACGACGGAAGCCGCAGTGTAGCGATTTCGCTCAGAAGCTGGCCGCCATGGCCAGCGATGACACCCACCAGGCCACGCCTGCGCTCAAGGCCAGCACCACCAAGGCCATGGCGCGGCTCAGGGCATCGTCCCGCGACGGTGCGGCGGGAGACGGGAGTGTCTTGTCGCCGTCCAGCATGGGTTTGATGAGCTGCTGCCTGCGCAGGCGCACGTAAAAAATGATGGCCAGCACATGCAGGCCCACCAGCCCCAGCACGAGGTACTGGCCGATTTCCTTGTGGTAGCCCGTGGCCTGGCCGACCACTGCATTCGAGACAAAACGCGTCAGCGGGCCTGCAAAAGCAATTTCGTCATCGCTGAGCAGGCCGGTGCCGACCTGGGCCACCAGCACGGCCAGCAACACGAACACCGACAAGGCGCCCAGCGGGCTGTGCCCCACACTGTCCTCGGGGTGGGGGTTGCCGCGCAGATAACGCACCAGCCGCGCAGGCGAGTACAGGAAGGCCGAGAAACGCGACCAACGCCCGCCGACCAGCCCCCAGGCCAGCCGGAACACCAGCAGCGCCAGCACCGCGTAGCCGAAGCGAAAATGCCACTCCATGGCATTGCCGCCCACCTTGGCGGTCACGACCAGGGCGACCACGCAGACGGCCAAGGCCCAGTGAAAGAGGCGGGTGGGAAGATCCCAGATGCGTACGGTGTGTTGCGTCATGGCGGCAGGAGGGCGAGGGGTGGAGGAAGGGCGGATGGCCGCATTGTGAAGGAGGCCGGGCCCACCCGGAAGGCCGCGGCCTCTGCGAAACGGGCGGTAAACCGGCATACTCCCTGCGGGTCAAAAGGTTTTTGCCCACCCCACGAAAAAGGAAATCACCCATGAAAGCACTTGCCGCATTTGCTCTTGCTGCCGCCACGCTGACCCTGTCGGCCCCGGCCTCGGCCCAGTTTGCCAAAGCCGAGGACGCCATCAAATACCGCCAAAGCGCGCTCTTCGTGATGGGCCAGCACTTTGGCCGCCTGGGCGCGATGGCCAACGGCCGCGTGCCCTTCGATGCCAAGGTCGCGCAAGAGAACGCCGATGTGGTGGCCCACATGGCCAAGCTGCCCTGGGCGGGCTTCGGCGCGGGCACCGACAAGGGTGCGCCGACCAAGGCGCTGCCAGAGGTGTGGACCGAACAAGCCAAGTTCAAGGAACATGCCGACAAGCTGGAGGCCGAGTCCGTCAAACTCGCCGCAGCCGCCAAGACCGGCAACCTTGACAGCCTCAAGACCGCGTTTGGTGCTGCCGCAGGCACCTGCAAGGCTTGCCACGACAACTATCGCGCCAAGTGATGTTTGCTGCCAAATAGATAGCTAACAAGGCAATTCCATAGCGCGCAAGGGGCTGATTGCTTTGGAAATCAGCCCCTTGTTCATCAGGACAGGGCTGCTGTCCGGCTCACCGTCTCAGGTTTCGGCCAGCAGCTTCTCGATGAGTTGGTGCAGCTCGGGGAAGTTGGGCGCGCCTACGTAGGTCTTCACGATCTCGCCCCGCTTGTTGACGATGAAGGTCGAAGGTGTGAGGCGCACATCGCCCCAGGCCTTGGCCACGTTGCCGGTGTTGTCGATCGCGACCTTGAAGGGCAGTTTGCGGGTTTCGGCAAAGTTCACCACGTAGCTGGGCGGGTCGTAGCTCATGGCCACGGCCAGGGTGTCAAACCCCTTGGGGTTGTACTTGTTGTAGGTGGCGATGATCTCGGGCATTTCGGCCACGCAGGTGGTGCAGCTGGTGGCCCAGAAGTTCACCAGGGTGACCTTGCCCTTCAGGTCGGCGGTGGATTGGCTGGTGCCATCCAGCAGCACGAAGGTGGATGCGGGCGCCTCGGCGCGGCCTGTGTCCAGGTAGACATAGGCGCCCACGGCCGCAAACGCCGCCACCGCCACACCTGCTGCCCAATGTTTGATCGCCATGACTTCACCATCCATCCAGAAAAGAAACGAGGGGCCCAAGGCCCCACCCGGCATTGTGCCGGAGGGGGATGCGGGTTTCCGGGGACCCCGGCCTGGGTCGAGTCGATCCAGCCGCAAAAGTTCGGGTCGAACAGGCCGAGACAGCCAACACGGGCCACTCTGCCGATAATCTCCCGATGAAATGGACACTGACCGGGGCTGCGGCCCTGCTGCTGGCGGGCTGCAGCCCCGCGCTGAACTGGCGCACCGTGCCGCTGCCCGAGGCGGACCTTACCGTCACCCTGCCGTGCAAACCCGACCAGGCGACCCGCACCGTGGAGCTGGCCGGTGCACCCGTGGAGCTGTCCATGGTGGGTTGTGATGCCGATGGCGCGACGTTTGCGGTGTCCCACGCGGCGCTGGCCGACCCCGCCCAGGTGGGGGCCGCGCTCACCCACTGGCGGGCGGCCGTGCTGGCGCGCCTGAGGGCCGGGGCTGCGGCGGGTGCCCAAGACGCTCCCTACGCGCCGCGCGGCACCTTGCCGCTGCCGCAGTCGGTGCGCACGGTGGTCCAAGGGCAGCGCCCCGATGGCAGTGCGGTCACCGCGCAGGCCGTGTGGTTTGCGCGTGCGGCAGGCCCCCAGATGCGGCTGTACCACGCGGTGGTCTACACCCCCAAGCCCCGGCCCGAAGTGGCCGACCAGTTCTTTGCCGGCCTGGCGCTGCCATGAGCGGCAGCAGCGTGTTGCCACGGCGGGCGGCCGTCATTGTCTTTCTGGCATTTGCGTTTGCGTACTTTTTGTCGGCCCTGGTGCGTGCGGTGACGGCCACGCTGGCGCCGACGCTGGCGCAGGAGTTCTCGCTGCAGGCGCGTGACCTGGGCTTGTTGGCGGGGGGGTACTTTCTGGGCTTTTCGGTCACGCAGCTGCCCCTGGGCACCTGGCTGGACCGCCATGGCCCCAAAAAGGTTGCGCTGGGATTCCTGGGCGTGGCCGTGGTGGGCAGCCTGGTGTTTTCGGTGGCCACGGAGTTTTCGGGCCTGTTGGCCGGGCGGGTGTTGTGTGGCGCGGGGGTCAGCGCTTGCCTGATGGCACCGCTCACAGGCTACCGCCGCTGGCTGGAGCCCGTGGCCCAGATGCGGGCGAACTCGTGGATGCTGATGACGGGCTCGCTGGGCATGGTGGCCTCTACCCTGCCAGTGCAATGGGCCTTGCCGTTGGTCGGCTGGCGCCCGCTGTTCTGGGGGCTGGCCGTGTTGATCGCGTTGTCGATGGTGGTCATCGCCGTCTGGGTGCCACGCTGGGGCGCGGCAGGCACCGGGCCCGCTGGGGCCGATGCGGACGCCGACGTGGACGCCCGTGTGGCTGTGCCCCAGGGCTATGGCGTGGTGTGGCGCCACCCGTACTTCCAGCGCCTGGCGCCGCTGGGGTTTTTTTGCTACGGCGGCATGGTGGCCATGCAGACCCTGTGGGCCGGGCCGTGGATGCAGCGGGTGGCGGGCTATTCCGCCCTGGAGGCGGCCACGGGGCTGTTCTGGATCAATGTCTCCATGCTGTGCACGTTCTGGACCTGGGGCATGGTCAACCCCTGGCTGCTGCGCAAGGGGTTTGGCGCCGACCGTTTGATGGCCCTGGGCCTGCCGCTGTGCCTGGTGGTGCTGCTGGGCATCATCCTGGCCGGGCCGCAGGCGGGGGGTGGCGCCTGGGCCTTGTTCTGCGTGTCCTGCACCTTCGTGTCGCTGTCGCAACCGGCCGTGGCGATGGCGTTTCCGCAGGCACTGGCAGGGCGTGCGCTGTCGGCCTACAACCTCGTGATTTTTGCGGGCGTGTTTGTGGTGCAGTGGGGCATTGGCCTGGCGGTGGACGCCTTTGCCGCCGCCGGGCTGGCCACGGTGGCGGCCTTTCAGGCGGCCATGGCGGTGTACCTGGTGTGCAACGCGGGCGCCTATGCGTGGTTCCTGCTGCGGGGGCGGCGCCATAATGTGCTGTCAACCCCTGCACCATGAGCCCCACCAGCATCCTCATCATTGCCCACGCCCCGCTGGCCCACGCGCTGCGCGAATGCGCCTTGCACGTGTTTGCCGACTGTGGCGACAGCGTGGCCGCCCTGGACGTGCAACCCAACCAGCCGCCCGAAGAGTCGCTGGCCCAGGCGCGCATCCTGCTGGACCAGCTGGGCACCGACTCCACCCTGGTGCTGACCGATGTGTTTGGTGCCACGCCCTGCAACGTGGCGCAGCGCCTGGTCGATGGCGTGCGCTCGCGCCTGGTCACAGGCGTCAACCTTCCGATGCTGTTGCGGGCCGTGAGCTACCGGGCCGAGCCCCTTGACTCCGTGGTCACCCGCGCCGTTGTGGGGGGCACACAAGGGGTGATGCAGGTGGCGATCTCCGCACCGCAGAACCAGAACCGCCGTAACCGACATGATCAAGACCCGTACGACCATCAGCAATAAACTGGGCCTGCATGCCCGCGCATCGGCCAAGCTCACCAAGCTGGCTGGCAGCTTCCCCTGTGACGTTTTCATGAGCCGTGGTGAACGCCGCATCAACGCCAAAAGCATCATGGGCGTGATGATGCTGGCCGCCGGCCTGGGCTCCGAGGTCGAGCTGGAAGTAAATGGCGACCGTGAGCAGGAGGCCATGGATGCTTTGCTGGCGCTGATCGCCGACAAGTTTGGTGAGGGTGAGTGAGCCTGCCGGCCCCGCATTTTTCCTGGCCCCGTTGAACCCGTGACAAAACCATGACCTTCTCCGTCCACGGTCTCGCCGTTGCGCGCGGCATTGCCATCGGCCGTGCCGTGCTGGTGGCGTCGAGCCGCGTGGATGTGGCGCATTATTTTGTCGAGCCCGCGCAGGTCGAGGGCGAGATCGAGCGCGTGCGCCAGGGCCGAAACGCCGTGGTCGAGGAACTGCAGCGCCTGCAGACCGACATGCCCGCCGACGCGCCGCACGAGCTGACCGCGCTGCTGGACGTGCACCTGATGCTGCTGCAGGACGAGGCCCTCACGGGCGGCGTCAAGCACTGGATCACCGAGCGCCTGTACAACGCCGAATGGGCGCTGACCACGCAGCTTGAAGTCATTGCGCGCCAGTTCGACGAGATGGAGGACGAGTACCTGCGCGAGCGCAAGGCCGACCTTGAACAGGTGGTCGAGCGCGTCTTGCGCTACATGAAGGGCGTGGCCAGCCCCGTGGCGCCGCCCGCCAGCAGCCCGCGCCGCAAGACCCAGCAGGATCTGCTGCTCGACGACACGGTGGACGTGCCCCTGGTGCTGGTGGCGCACGACCTCTCGCCTGCCGACATGCTGCAGTTCAAGCAAAGCGTGTTCGCCGGCTTCGTCACCGATGTGGGTGGCAAGACCAGCCACACCGCCATCGTGGCGCGCAGCATGGACATCCCGGCCGTGGTCGGCGCGCGTTCTGCGAGCCAGCTGGTGCGCCAGGACGACTGGGTCATCATCGACGGCGATGCGGGTGTGGTCATCGTCGATCCGTCGCCCATCATCCTGGCCGAATACGGCTTTCGCCAGCGCCAGGTCGAGCTGGAGCGCGAGCGCCTGGCGCGCCTGCGCCACACCCCCGCCATCACCATCGACGGCCACAAGATCGAGCTGCTGGCCAACATCGAGCAGCCGGGTGACGCGGCCACCGCCGTGCGCGCCGGGGCCGTGGGCGTGGGGCTGTTTCGCAGCGAATTTTTGTTCATGGGCAAGACCGGCAACCTGCCCGGCGAAGACGAACAGTACCGCGCCTACTGCGAGGCCATCGACGGCATGCAAGGCCTGCCCGTCACCATCCGCACCATCGACGTGGGCGCCGACAAGCCGCTCGACCACAAAAGCCACAAGGACAACTACCTGAACCCCGCGCTGGGCCTGCGCGCCATCCGCTGGAGCCTGGCCGACCCCGCCATGTTCCGCACCCAGCTGCGCGCCGTGCTGCGTGCGGCGGCGCACGGCAAGGTGAACCTGCTGTTCCCCATGCTGGCGCACACCCACGAGATCCGGCAGACGCTGGCGCAGGTCGATCTGGCCCGGGGGGAGCTGGATGCGCGTGGCGAGCCCTACGGCCCGGTGCAGCTGGGCGCGATGATCGAGGTGCCCGCCGCCGCGCTCATGGTGCGCACCT
>JADMJR010000021.1 GCA_018780365.1 Acidovorax sp.
TCACTTGCGGGTTGTTCGAGACTTCTTCGTAGGGCCCTTCGGCCAGCACGGCGCCACGCTGCAGCACGGTGATGCGGTCGGCGATGGTAGAGACCACCTTCATGTTGTGCTCGACCATCAGGATGGTGCGACCCGCCGAGACCTTCTTGATGAGCTGGGTGACGCGGTCCACGTCCTCATGGCCCATGCCTTGCGTAGGCTCGTCCAGCAGCATCAGCTCAGGCTCCATCGACAGGGTGGTGGCGATCTCCAGCGCGCGCTTGCGGCCATAGGGCAGGTTCACGGTGACCTCGTCGGCCATGTCTTCCAGGCCCACTTCCGTCAGCAACTGCATGGCACGATCATCCAGCTGATTCAGGGTGCGCTCGCTGCGCCAGAAATGGAACGAAGTGCCCAGCTTGCGCTGCAGGCCCAGGCGCACGTTCTCCATCAGCGTGAGGTGCGGGAACACGGCCGAGATCTGGAACGAGCGGATCACGCCGCGCCGGGCAATCTGCGCCGGTTGTTCACGAGTGATGTCATGCCCATTGAACCGGATCACGCCCGAGGTGGGCTCCAGGAACTTGGTCAGCAGGTTGAAGCAGGTGGTCTTGCCTGCACCATTGGGGCCGATCAATGCATGGATGGAGCCCCGGCGAACGGCCAGATTCACATCGCTCACGGCAGTGAAGCCCTTGAACTCTTTGGTCAGGCTTTTGGTTTCAAGAATGACGTCGCTCATTGCGCCTTGGCCGCTCCGTAGGGTGCTGAGAAATGGAGCCTTGCAGCAAGGTCTCCGTGTGGGTTGGATCGCAACGCATCGTATGCCCCCCTACCCTGCGGTAGATACTGGGACTAATGCCTATGTATAAATGCCTACGTGTCCGGGAGGCGCAGCAAGTCCCACATCCTGCGGCAGGCTTACACCGCAGGCCAGGGCTCAATCCAGGCCTCAGACAGACCGTGGGCCCCCACCTCAGCCCCCCTGTGCATCGCGGATGCATCACTGACTTTTTGCTGACACCTGCCCGCCACCCCATGGGCCGTGCACCTGGACCACCGTGGCCACCAGCGCCAGAACCGGTCCCAAACCGGGGATCGCTCCGCGCCATATAAGCCTGCAGGTCTGCAGTCACTGGCCCGCCCTACACTGCCACCATGGCATCCACCTCATCCTCCACTCCGGCTCGCGGGGCACCGCGATCGCTCACCGGCTTGCTCCCCTTTCTGCGCCCCTACCGCGCCCACATCGCGCTGTCGGGGGTGTTTCTGGTGCTGGCAGCCCTGGCTACGCTGGCGTTTCCGATGGCCTTGCGCAGCCTCATCGATGGTGGCCTGGTGAGTGGCGCCAGTGACAAGGGCGCGCAGGCCATGGCGCTGCGGGGGCACTTCGAGGCCCTGTTCTCTGTGGCGATTGCGCTGGGCGTGTTTTCTGCGGCGCGCTTTTACATGGTGAGCTGGCTGGGCGAGCGCGTCACCGCCGACCTGCGCAACGCCGTGTACAGCCATGTGCTGCGGCAAAGCCCACAGTTCTTTGAAACCACGCAGACCGGGGAAGTGTTGTCCCGACTGACCGCCGACACCACCCTGGTGCAGACCGTGGTCGGGTCTTCACTCTCCATGGGGTTGCGCAATGCCGTCATGGGTGTCGGCGCCCTGGCCATGCTGGTGTGGACCAACCCTTATGTCATGTCGGTGGTGTTGCTCGCGGTGGTGCTGGTGGTGCTGCCCACCATGTGGATTGGCCGGCGTGTGCGGCGGCTGTCGCGGGACAGCCAGGACCGCGTGGCCGACTCCAGCGCCATTGCTGCCGAGGTGCTGAACGCCGTGCCGGTGGTGCAAAGCTATACCGCTGAACCGCGTGAGACGGCCCGCTTTGCGCGAGCAACAGAGAACGCCTTCCAGGTGGCGATCAAGCGCACCCGCGCGCGGGCCGTGCTGGTCGCGTTCATCATCATCGCCAATGCGGGTCTGCTGCTGTGGGGGCTGTACCGCGGCACCGAGGCCGTGCTGGCGGGCCAGATGAGCGCCGGCCATCTGGGGCAGACCGTGGTCTATGTGATCCTGCTCGCAGGTGCGGTAGCGGTGCTGGGCGAGGTGTATGGTGACCTGCTGCGCGCCGCAGGCGCCACAGAGCGGCTGATAGAACTGCTATCCAGCCGCTCACACGTGGCAGACCCCGCAGTGCCCAGGGCACTCCCCACCTCGGACCAGGGCCTGGAGGTGCGGTTTGAAAGTGTGCAGTTCCACTACCCCTCGCGCCCGGGCCAACCCGCACTGCACGATTTTTCGCTGCACCTCGTCCCCGGCGAAACCGTGGCCCTGGTGGGTGCCAGCGGCGCAGGAAAAACCACCGTGTTTCAGCTGCTGCAACGCTTTTATGACGTGGACCAGGGAACCCAAGACGCCCCACAACACGGCCGGGGATGCATTCTGCTCAATGGTGTGGACATCCGCGAGTTGACGCTGGACACACTGCGCGCCCACACCGGCACCGTGCCACAAGACGCCGTGATCTTCTCGGCCTCGGCCATGGACAACATCCGCTACGGGCGCCCAGACGCCACGGACGAGGAGGTGATGGCCGCCACCCGGGCCGCGTTTGCGCATGACTTTCTCATGGCGCTGCCCGAGGGTTATGCCACCTTCCTGGGGGAACGTGGCGTGCGGCTGTCAGGGGGGCAGCGCCAGCGCATCGCCATTGCCCGGGCCATGCTCAAGAACCCCCCCTTGCTCCTGCTGGATGAAGCCACAAGCGCTCTGGACGCCGAGAGCGAGCGCATGGTGCAGGCCGCGCTCGATACCGCCATGCAGCGCCACACGGGCCGGCGAACCACGCTGGTCATTGCACACCGGCTTGCCACCGTGCAGAACGCCGACCGCATCGTGGTGCTGGACCACGGACGCATCGTGGAGCAAGGCCCCCATACCGAGTTGCTGGCACAGGGTGGTGTCTATGCGCGCCTGGCGGCACTTCAATTCACGGCGTGAGCCGCACAGGGGCGACAGGAGCACCGAGGCATCGAAATTGCTATCAAAGTAGAAGCAATAATCCTATACAGGGTAGGCGCCAGGTGGCAAAAACAGTGAAATTCTTGCGGTAACCATCCCCCAATGGGCACGAGGCTACTTACTGCAGGGTTTCCTTGGCCGCCACAGGCAGGGGCAAAGGCATCACGGCGATCCCCTCCTCCAGCAGCTGCACGGCCTCGCCGGGTGTGGCCTGGCCGCGAATGGCACGTTCTTTCGTTTCGCCATGGTGCATGCGCCGTGCTTCCTCTGCAAAACGCGAGCCCACGTCTTCGGTACTGGCAACCACCTTGCGGGCCAGCTCCAGCCAGGCGGCCTGCAAGGCCGGTGGCAACACACCGGCATCGACCGGGGCCGAAGGATAGGCTGAGATCGCCGCGCCAGAGGGTGTCGATGCAGAAGGTGCAGCAGCAACAGCAGCAGGCTCCCGCGCGCCGAGATTCAGACGCGGGGCACTCAGCCGCTTTTCAATGTGGTCGTCGGCGCACAGCGGGCACTGGACAAGGCCGCGCTGCTTCTGGCTCTGAAAATCGTCTTCGGAGCCAAACCAGCCCTCAAAGACATGGCCCAGCCGACATTGGAGGTCCAGCACCTTCATGGGAACAGTCGTACGCCCGCAGGCTCAGCCGTGGCGCCGCAGCAGGTACCGGTAGACAAACCCGGGAAAAGCGAAGGTCAGAAACATCGTCCCGGTGATCGCGTAAAACTCCCAGCCCTGCGGAGCGATCTGGCCTGCACGGCGCTCCAGCACCAGCGCCATGGCCCCCACCACCAGGTACAGCAACACCAGTTCAGCGAGCCGCCCGATCAACGGCTTGCCCGCAGCGGCCACGGGCCCCGCTGCCAGCCAGCGTTGGTTGACGAAGGGCAGATTGGCCGCGATGAAGGCCGCCACGATGATGAGCCAAACCGACCCAGTGAGAGACACAGGAAAAACGAGTCCGTGAAGCGGTCAGCCACCGAAGAAGACAACGCGCTGCTGCAGCATCAATATGTCCGCCGGGCAGATCAGGTGGCCAGCGCACGGACCACAGCGTCCGCGCACAAAGCCATCAGGCCGCCAGGCAACAGGCCCAGCACAAGGACCAGGGCGCCGTTGATGGTCAGTACCACGCGCACATCCACAGGGGCAGACACGTTCGAGGCGGTGAGCGGAGCATCGAAATACATGACCTTGACCACGCGCAGGTAGTAGAAAGCGCCGATCAGCGACATGATCACCGCGAACACCGCCATCGCGATGTACAGGCTCTGGCCCGAGGCGACCAGGGCCTGAAGGACAGACAGCTTGGCATAGAAACCGACCATGGGCGGAATACCGGCCATCGAGAACAGGCACCCAGCCATCACGCCGGCATACAGCGGGCTGCGCTGGTTCAGGCCGGCGAAGTCGGAAATCTCTTCGCTCTCAAAACCTTCACGCGCCAGCAGCAGGATCACACCAAACGCGGCCAGGGTGGTCAGCACATAGGTGATGACGTAGAACATCGATGCGCTGTAGGCGTTTTCGACCGCCGTGGCATCGACATTGCCGTTGATAACGCCCGACATCAGGCCGAGCAGCACGAAACCCATCTGGGAAATCGTCGAATACGCCAGCATGCGCTTGAGGTTGGTCTGGGCAATCGCCGCCAGGTTACCCACCAGCAGCGAGCCAATGGCCAGCACCGCCAGCATTTGCTGCCAATCGATGGCCAACGGCAGCAGGCCGTCCACCAGCAAGCGGATGGTGATGGCAAACGCCGCCAGCTTGGGCGCGCCACCGATCATCAGCGTCACGGCGGTGGGAGCGCCCTGGTACACGTCAGGGATCCACATGTGGAAGGGAACCACACCCAGCTTGAAGGCCAGGCCGGCCACCACAAACACCAGGCCGAACACCAGCACCTGGTGCTTGATCTGGCCGGAGTTGACGGCCTTGAACACCTGGCCAATATCGAGCGAGCCCGTGGCACCGTAGACCATGGACAAGCCATACAGCAGGAAGCCACTGGCCATGGCGCCCAGCACGAAATACTTCATGGCGGCTTCGGTGGCTGTGGCGTTGTCGCGGCGCAGGGCCACCAGCGCATAGCTCGACAACGTGAGCAGCTCCAACCCCAGATAGATCACCAGGAAGTTGTTGCCGGAGATCATGATGAACATGCCTAGCAGCGCAAACATCGACAGGGTGAACATCTCGCCGCCGCGCATCATGTCGCGGTCAGCCGCGTAAGGGCGGCCATAGACCAGCGTGACCATCATGGCCACCGTGGCAAAACACTTAAGCCAGTTGCCCATGGCATCGCTGACCACCATGTTGCCAAAACCGTAGAAGGTATTGCCACTGCTGGCATACATGGCCTGCAAGGCGGCCACCACGGCCAGCGTGAGCATGGTCAGCACATACGTGCCGGTACGGCGTGCGCTGTGAACCCCCAGATCGACCAGCGCAATGACGCAGGCCATGGTCAACAGCACAATTTCGGGGTAAATCACAAGCCAGCTGATGTTGTCAATCATCTCGAATCTCTCAGTTCAGTCTGGTCAGTTCAGCTTCGACAGTGCGACATGCTTGAGCAGTTCCGCGACCGAAGTGTCCATCACGTCCGTGAAGGGACGCGGGTACAGGCCCATGGCCAGCACCGCAATCGCCAGCAGCGCCATCACGAGGAATTCGCGGCTGTTGATGTCGGTGAGTTCCTTGACGTGGTCGTTGGCCACGGGGCCCAGGTACACGCGCTTGAACATCCACAGGGTGTAGGCGGCGCCGAAGATCAGCGCCGTGGCCGAAGCCAGACCAATCCAGAAGTTGGCCTTGGTCGCGCCCAGGATCACCATCCACTCGCCCACGAAACCGGCAGTGCCCGGCAGGCCACAGTTGGCCATGGCGAACAGCAGCGCAAAGGCCGTGAAGTTGGGCATGGTGTTGACCACACCCCCGTAGGCAGCGATCTCGCGGGAGTGCACGCGGTCGTACAACACACCGATGGACAGGAACATTGCGCCCGAAACAAAGCCGTGGGCAATCATCTGCACCAGGCCGCCAGAGACGCCCAGGTCATTGAAGATGAAGAAACCCAGGGTGACGAAGCCCATGTGCGCCACGGACGAATAGGCCACCAGCTTCTTCATGTCCTTTTGCACCATGGCCACCAGGCCCACATAGATCACGGCGATCAGCGACAGAGCGATCATGAGCCAGGCCCATTCACGCGAAGCGTCGGGAGCGATGGGCATGGAAAAACGCAGGAAACCGTAGGCACCGAGCTTGAGCATGATGGCTGCCAGCACGGCAGACCCCCCCGTAGGCGCTTCCACGTGCACATCAGGCAGCCAGGTGTGGAACGGGAACATGGGCACCTTCACAGCGAAGGCCGCAAAGAAAGCAAAAAACAGCAAAGTCTGCGCGCGGCCACTCAGGGGCAGCTGGTGCCAGGTGGCGATGTCGAAGCTGCCGCCGGACTGGTTGTACAGGAAGATCAGCGCGATCAGCATCAACAGCGAGCCGAGCAGCGTGTACAGGAAGAACTTGAACGCCGCGTAGATCTTGTTGGGGCCGCCCCAGATCCCGATGATCAGGTACATCGGGATCAGCGTGGCTTCGAAGAACACGTAGAACAGGATGCCGTCGAGCGCACTGAACACGCCGATCATCAGGCCCGACAGGATCAGGAACGCGCCCATGTACTGGTTCACGCGCTCGGTGATGGCCTCCCACGAGGCAATCACCACGATCACCGTGATGAAGGCCGTGAGCGGCACGAACCAGAACGAGATGCCATCCACGCCCAGGTGGTAGTGCACATTAAAGCGCTCGATCCAGGAGGCCTTCTCGACGAACTGCATGGCTGCAGTGCCCAGCTTGAAGCCATCGTACAACGGCAGTGTGACCAGAAAACCAATCAGCGCCCCCAGCAAAGCCAGCCAACGCACAGCACGCGCATGCTCATCCCGCCCAATGGCAAGCAGCAGCACACCGAAGGCAATCGGTGTCCAGATTGCAAGACTCAACAGACCCATTTGTTGTTTTCCTTATTTGATGAGCTGCATGAAAACATCGCCCCAGACAAACCAGGTCATCAGTGCGAAGACACCCAGGATCATCACCAGCGCGTAGTGGAAGATAAAACCAGACTGCACCCAACGGACGATGCCGGAGACTCCGCGCACCAGCTTCCAGGAGCCGTTCACCAGGGCTCCATCGATCACCGCCTGATCACCACCCTTCCACAGCCCCACGCCCAACAGGCGGGCGCCACGGGCCAGGACGTTTTCGTTGAACCAGTCCATGCCGTACTTGTTTTCAAGCAGCTGGTACACCTTGATCGATTCGAAGAAACGCTTGAGGGCCGCAGGCAGCGCCGGGTTGACCATGTACATGTAGTACGAAGCCGCCACCCCCGCCAGCGCCAGCCAGAACGGGGCCGTCTGCAGGCCATGCACCGCCATGGCCACGGGGCCGTGGAAGATTTCTGCGAGCTTCGCCATTGCTGGGTGCTTCGCCGCGTCCACAAAGATCACATCCTTGAAGAAGTCACCGAACAGCATGGGCTGGATGAACATGAAGCCCACCACCACCGAGGGGATGGCCAACAGCACCAGGGGCACGGTCACCACCCAGGGCGATTCATGCGGCTCATGATGGTCGTCATGGCCGTGGCCATGGTGGTCGTCATGGTGCGCATCGGGATTCTGGTCGAAACGCTCCTTGCCATGGAAGACCAGGAAGTACATGCGGAACGAATAGAACGCGGTGACGAACACACCGGCCAACACAGCAAAGTGCGCAAAGCCGGCTGCAGGCAAATGGCTGAAGTGCACGGCCTCGATGATGCTGTCCTTGGAATAGAAACCTGAGAACAGCGGTGTACCGATCAGCGCCAGTGAGCCCAGGAGCGAGGTGATCCAGGTGATGGGCATGTACTTGCGCACGCCGCCCATCCAGCGGATGTCCTGGTTGTGGTGCATGCCCATGATGACCGAGCCGGCACCCAGGAACAGCAGCGCCTTGAAGAACGCGTGGGTCATCAGGTGGAACACCGCGACCGAGTAGGCCGAAGCGCCCAGCGCCACGGTCATGTAACCGAGCTGCGACAGCGTGGAATAGGCCACCACACGCTTGATGTCGTTCTGGATGATGCCCAGGAAACCCATGAACAGCGCCGTGATGGAGCCGATGATCAGGATGAAGTTGAGTGCGGTGTCCGACAGTTCGAACAGCGGCGACATGCGCGACACCATGAAGATGCCGGCGGTCACCATGGTGGCCGCGTGGATCAGTGCCGAGATGGGGGTCGGACCTTCCATCGAGTCGGGCAGCCACACGTGCAGCGGGAACTGGGCGGACTTGCCCATCGCGCCGATGAACAGGCAGATGCAGATGACGGTGATCAGCATCCAGTCGGTGCCGGGGAACGGCAGGCCACCGAGTTCGCCGGACTTGGCGAAGATCTCGCTGTAGTTAAGCGTGCCGGTGTAGGCGGCAATCAGGCCGATGCCCAGGATGAAGCCGAAGTCCCCCACGCGATTGACCAGGAAGGCCTTCATGTTGGCGAAGATCGCCGTGGGTTTGTTGAACCAGAAGCCGATCAGCAAGTAGGACACCAGGCCCACGGCTTCCCAGCCAAAGAACAGCTGCAGCAGGTTGTTGCTCATGACCAGCATGAGCATGGAGAAGGTG
>JADMJR010000070.1 GCA_018780365.1 Acidovorax sp.
GCCGTGTCGGTCAACGACATGCGCGAGCGTATCCGCCGCAAAAGCCGCCTCAAAGGCCGCCAGCCTGAAGATGCCGCCATGGCCGAGGTGGCGCAGCTGCTGGGCCCGCGCCCGGCCACCGGCTTTCGGCGCGACCTGCTCATCGAATACCTGCACCGCCTGAACGACCACTTTGGCGTGCTGCACGACCGGCACCTGGTGGCTCTCGCCAAGCAGATAAACCTGCCCATGGCCGAGGTGTACGAGGTGGCGAGCTTCTACCACCACTTCGACATCGTGCGCGGCGAGGATGCCCAGGCCCCGCGCCTGGTGCTGCGCGTGTGCGACAGCCTGAGCTGCAGCCTGGCGGGCGCGCGCGAGCTGCTGGCCGCGTTGCCCGAGCGCCTGCGCGCCGCCGGTCAGGGCGATGTGCAGGTGTTGGCTGTGCCTTGCGTGGGGCGTTGCGAGCAGGCGCCCGTCGCCGTGGTGCACCAGTGCCCGGTGCTACACGCCACGGTCGATACCGTGCTGGAGGTGGTGGATTCCAAGCCAAAAAGGGCTCTTGCGCGCCACCCACAAGCGCTGGTAGCTATCAATTTTGATGTTGCGGCGCTGGCGGAGAAAAGCATCCCCATGCCACCTGGCGAAGTCAGCCCCGCCCACACCGACCTCGCCACCTACCGCGCCCACGGCGGTTACCAGACAGCCGCTGCCCTGGTGAACGGAGAAACGGACGCCGAGGCCGTGCTCGCGGCCATGGAAAACTCGGGCCTGCGGGGGCTGGGCGGTGCGGGATTTCCGGCCGGGCGCAAGTGGAGGATTGTTCGGGATCAGCTCGCGCCACGCCTGATGGCCGTCAACATCGACGAGGGCGAGCCCGGCACCTTCAAGGACCGCACCTACCTCGAACGCGACCCGCACCGCTTTCTGGAAGGCGTGCTCATCGCCGCCCAGGTGGTGGGCACCGAGGCCATCTACATCTACTTGCGCGACGAATACCACGGCTGCCGCGCGCTGCTGCAAACGGCGCTGGACGACCTGCGCGCCCAGCCGCCATGCCCCTTGCCGCACATCGAACTGCGCCGAGGCGCGGGCGCCTACATCTGCGGCGAAGAGTCGGCCATGATCGAGAGCATCGAAGGCAAACGCGGCGAGCCGCGCATGCGCCCGCCCTACATCGCGCAGGTGGGCCTGTTTGGCCGGCCCACGCTGGAGCACAACTTCGAGACGCTGTACTGGGTGCGCGACATCGTCGAGCGCGGGCCGGACTGGTTTGCGAGCTTTGGCCGCCACGGCCGCAAGGGGCTGCGCAGTTTCAGCGTGAGCGGGCGCGTGAAGCACCCGGGCGTCAAGCTCGCGCCCGCGGGCATCACGGTGCAGGAACTCATCGACGAATACTGCGGTGGCATGCTGGACGGCCACCAGCTCTACGCCTACCTGCCCGGCGGCGCCTCGGGCGGCATCCTGCCCGCCAGTCTCAACAACATTCCGCTCGACTTCGACACGCTGCAGCCCTACGGCTGCTTCATCGGCTCGGCCGCCGTCATCGTGCTCAGCCAGCACGACCGGGCGCGCGATGCGGCGCTGAACGTGATGCGGTTCTTTGAACACGAAAGCTGCGGCCAGTGCACGCCCTGCCGCGTGGGCACGGCCAAGGCTGCGGCGTTGATGCGCGCCCCGCAGTGGGACGAAGAACTGCTGGACGACCTGGCCCAGGTGATGGGCGATGCGTCCATCTGCGGGCTGGGCCAGGCCGCGCCCAACCCCATCCGCTGCATCCACAAATATTTTGCGCATGAGGTGGGCGAGGCACCTTGGCCGGGCGACTTGCCCAGGCCGCGCAACAGCCCGCTCGCCGAGCAACTGCCGGGAGGGCTGCAGCCATGAGCGCGGTGTTGACTTCTATTTCAGTCGAGCCTGGCGTGGCCTTCGAGCTCGACGGCCAGCCCGTCACTGCCCGTCCCGGCGAAACCATCCTCAAAGCCGCGCAGCGCCATGGCGTGGAGATCCCGCACCTGTGCTACACCGACGGCCTGCGCCCCGACGGCAACTGCCGCGCTTGTGTGGTCGAGATCGCGGGCGAGCGCACGCTGGCCCCCAGCTGCTGCCGCGCGCCCACGCCCGGCATGAAGGTGCAGGCCACCAGCCCGCGCGTCCGCAAGAGCCAGCAGATGGTGGTGGAGATGCTGCTGTCCGACATGCCCGATGTCGGATACCGGTGGAACGACGAAAAGACGTGCACTCCTGATTTGATAGCTGGTAGCGCACGTCCATCCAGCGGTGGCGGCCATTTTGATTCCAAAAATGATGCCCCAGTGGGCCAACACGGCGAGCTGAGCGCCTGGGCCGACCGCCTTGGCGTGGCCGTGCGCCCGGCGCTCAAAGCCCTGCGCCGCGAGCAGCCCGCGCCCGACCTGAGCCACCCGGCCATGGCCGTCAACCTGGACGCCTGCATCCAGTGCAACCGCTGCGTGCGCGCCTGCCGCGAAGAACAGGTCAACGACGTGATCGGCTACGCGCTGCGCGGGGCAGATTCCAAGATCGTGTTCGACCTCGACGACCCCATGGCCGAGAGCACCTGCGTGGCCTGTGGCGAATGTGTGCAGGCCTGCCCCACGGGCGCGCTCAGCCCCAAGACGCACATCGGCTCGCAAAAGGTGGACCGCAAGGTCGATTCGGTCTGTCCGTTCTGCGGTGTGGGCTGCCTCATCACCTACAACGTGCGCGACGAAAAGATCATCAGCGTCGAAGGCCGCGACGGCCCGGCCAACCACGGCCGCCTGTGCGTGAAAGGGCGCTTCGGTTTCGACTACGCCCACCATCCTGACCGGTTGACCGTGCCGCTGATCCGCAAGCCCGGCGTACCCAAGGAGGTACGCCCCTACGGCGCGGACTGGCGAGACACCTTCCGTGAAGCGACCTGGGACGAGGCGCTCGACCTGGCCGCTGGCACGCTCAAAAACCTGCGCGACACGCACGGCCCCAAGGCAATGGCGGGCTTCGGCTCGGCCAAGGGCAGCAACGAAGAGGCCTACCTGTTCCAGAAGCTGGTGCGCACCGGCTTTGGCAGCAACAACGTGGACCACTGCACGCGGCTGTGCCATGCCTCCAGCGTGGCCGCGCTGCTCGAAGGCGTGGGCTCCGGCGCGGTCAGCAACCCGGTGCACGACGTGGAGCATGCCGGGCTGATCTTTGTGATCGGCTCCAACCCCACGGCCAACCACCCGGTGGCGGCCACCTGGATGAAAAACGCAGCGCAGCGCGGCGCGAAAATCGTGCTGGCCGACCCGCGCATCACGGACATCGGCCGCCACGCCTGGCGCACCCTGCAGTTCAAGGCCGACACCGATGTGGCCATGCTCAACGCGCTGATCCACACGGTGATCGACGAAGGCCTGGTGGATGAAGCCTTCATCCGCGACCGCGCCAACAACTTTGAGGCGCTCAAGGCCAACGTGATGGGCTGCAGCCCCGAGGCCATGGCCCCGGTGTGCGGCATCCCGGCCGAGACGCTGCGCGAGGTGGCGCGTGCGTTCGCAAAAAGCAAAGCCTCGATGATTTTGTGGGGCATGGGCGTGAGCCAGCATGTGCACGGCACCGACAACGCGCGCTGCCTGATCGCGCTGTGCGCCGTCACCGGCCAGATCGGCAAGCCCGGCTCGGGCCTGCACCCGCTGCGCGGCCAGAACAACGTGCAGGGCGCGAGCGACGCGGGGCTGATCCCCATGATGTTCCCCAACTACCAGCGTGTGGACAACGCCGGGGCGCATGCGTGGTTTGAACAGTTCTGGGGCACTCCGCTGGACGAGACCCCCGGCTACACCGTGGTCGAGATCATGCACAAGGCCCTGGCCGACGACAGCGACCCGCACAAGGTGCGCGGCATGTACATCATGGGCGAGAACCCCGCCATGAGCGACCCCGACCTGAACCACGCGCGCCACGCGCTGGCCAGCCTGTCGCACCTGGTGGTGCAGGACATCTTTTTGACCGAGACCGCCTGGCTGGCCGACGTGGTGCTGCCCGCCAGCGCCTGGCCCGAAAAGACCGGCACCGCCAGCAACACCGACCGCATGGTGCAGATGGGCCGCCGCGCGCTGAACCCGCCGGGCGATGCGCGCCCCGATCTCTGGATCATCCAGCAGATCGCGCAGCGCATGGGGCTGGACTGGAGCTACGCGGGCGAAGAATCGGGCGTGGCCGCTGTCTATGACGAAATGCGCCAGGCCATGCACGCCAGCATTGAAGGCATTACCTGGGACCGCCTGGAGCGCGACTCCAGCGTGACCTACCCGTGCCTGGCGGCCGACGACCCAGGCCAGCCCATCGTGTTCACGCAGCAGTTCCCCACGCCCACGGGCCGCCTGCAGCTGGTGCCCGCCAGCGTGATCCCGGCGGCCGAAACGCCCGATGCCGACTACCCCCTGGTGCTCATCACCGGCCGCCAGCTGGAGCATTGGCACACCGGCAGCATGACGCGGCGCAGCACCGTGCTGGACGCCATCGAGCCCATGGCCACCGCATCGCTGCATGGCGATGAACTGGCCCGGCTGGGGGTTGAACCGGGCGCACTGGTGGGCATCCGCTCGCGGCGCGGCATGCTGCAGGTGCGTGTGCGCCGCGACGACGGCACGCCGCGTGGCACCGTGTTCATGCCCTTTGCGTATGTGGAGGCGGCGGCCAATCTGCTGACCAATGCGGCGCTGGACCCGTTCGGCAAGATCCCCGAGTTCAAGTACTGCGCGGTGGCCGTGGAGCAGCTGGAAGGCGCTGCAAGCTGACGCGGCGCAAAGGGGCTTTGCCGGCAGTGCCGCCCGTGGTGCTGCGCCGGGGTACAGTCAGCGCCCATGACTGAGCGCCCCTACACCGACGTTGCCGTGATCATGCGGTGCGAGCATATCGACAACCGCTGGCAGCCCTGGCGCTGGTCGCTGTCCGAGGTGGTGATCAATGAACCCACCTTTGGCTCCGAACCGCGCCAGTTGCTGAACGACGCGCGGGAGCAGCGCTGGTTGTTTCCGGGTTTCCGGGTCGAGCTCTTCCGCGACGACGCCGAGGGCTACCACCTCAACCTCACCTCGCCCGCGCCTTGCTGGTTTGTGATGTGGCGCCGCGATGAAGACACCGGCACCGGCGACATCCCCCTGGCCCGCCCGGTGGCTGTGAGCCTGAGCTACCACGACGCCGGCCGCTGGCTGGACGCGCAGGAAACCGTGGAGCAGGTGCCTGCAGCGCCCGAGGTGCTGGATGTGCTGCGCGCCTTTGTGGCCGAGCATTACCAGCCAGAGCCCAAACGCCGCAAACGCCCCGACAGTTTTCGGCCGCTGCAGGACCGCTTTGGCAACCCGGCCTCGGTGTCCACCGAGAAGTTGCGTGGTGGCGGGGGTGGCGGGGGCGGTTTGGGAGGGGGCGGCCATGGTTGACGGATTCCTCGGGCGCTGGTCGCGCCGCAAGCAGGACGTGCGGGAGGGCAAACCGGTCGAAGAGCTTCCAGCCCCTGCGCCCGCACTTGTGCCCGCAGCCCCGCCCCCGGTGGCCTCGCTGCAGCCGCTGCCGGCGGCGGCTGCGCGCGATATGGCCCCCGAGGCCGAGGCGCCGCCGCTGCCCACCCTGTCTGACGCCCAGGCCCTGACGCCCGCGTCCGACTTCACACCTTTTGTAGGCCGCGCCGTGTCGCCCGAGGTGCGCAACCTGGCCATGAAAAAGCTGTTTGCCGACCCCCATTTCAATGTGATGGACGGCCTGGATATCTATGTGGGCGACTACACCCAGCCCGATCCACTGCCCGCTGGCATGCTGCGCAAGATCGCAAGTGCCCACACCCTGGGTTTCTTCGACCATGAGAAACCGGCAGAAGACACACCACCCGGCGTGGAGGCAATAGCCCCGGCGGTCACTCAGCCTCGGGATGATGCGGAGGCGATCGGCACCGCAGACGTGGCACAGTCCGGGGTATGCAACGCTGTTCCTAGCGTTCCCACCAGCGAGCCTGCGCTGGCCGCCCGTTCTGCAGAAGATGGGGTGGCCACGCCAGCCAGCCACACCCACGATGACCACGACGCTCATTTGCGACTGCAACCAGACGATGCCCCTCAACGCCAAGGCGTTGGGCGAGGCACTGCATGAAGACCTGACCCTTCATTCCACCCTGTGCCGGCGCGACGCAGGGGCCTTTCAAAAAGCCATCCAGTCCGGGGAGGACGTGGTGGTGGCCTGCACCCAGGAGCAGCGCCTGTTTGCCGACCTGGGCCAGCAGACCGAAGGCGCGGTATCGCCCATCCGGTTTGTGAACATCCGCGAGACCGGTGGCTGGAGCCGCGACGCGGCCAAGGCCAGCCCCAAGATCGCCGCACTGCTGGCGGCAGCACACCTGCCCGAACCCGAGCCCGTGCCCACCGTCACTTACAAAAGCGCGGGCCGTTTGCTCATCATCGGCCCGCTGGACCAGGCCGAGCAGGCCGCCGCCCTGGTGTCGGATGTGCTGGATGTGACGCTCTTCACCCAGGGCCCCGGCAATGCCGGTGGCGCGCAGGCCCGGCGCTACCCCGTGCTGGGCGGGCGCATCACGGGCCTCACGGGCTGGCTGGGCGCTTTTGAGCTGCAATGGGCGGCCGACAACCCGATTGACCTGGACCTGTGCACGCGCTGCAACGCCTGCGTGGCGGCCTGCCCCGAGAACGCGATTGGCCTCGACTACCAGATCGACCTGGCCGCCTGCCAGTCGCACCGCGCCTGCGTAAAGGTCTGCCAGGTGGCCGGCGCCATCGATTTCACCCGTGACGCCGCTGCACAGACCGAGCGCTTTGACCTGGTGCTGGACCTGCGCTCGGCCACGGCCACGCCCACCTTCCTGCAGCACGCGCTGCCGCAGGGCTACTTCCGCTGGGACGGGCGCCGTGATGGTGGTGGCATGGCCACGCTGCTCAAGCTGCGCGAGCTGGTGGGCGAGTTTGAGAAGCCCAAGTTTTTTGTCTACAAACAAAAACTCTGCGCCCACAGCCGCAATGCCACCGTGGGCTGCAACGCCTGCGTGGACATCTGCTCGGCCGAGGCCATTGCCAGCGACAAGAGCCGCCAGCAAATCAAGGTCAACCCCAACCTGTGTGTGGGCTGCGGCGCCTGCACCACCGTGTGCCCCACGGGCGCGCTGACCTATGCCTACCCCAGTGCCACGGAGCAAGGCACCAAGCTCAAGACCTTGTTGTCTACCTACACCGCCACGGGCGGCAAGGACGCCGTGCTGCTGTTGCACAGCCAGGAGCGCGGCCAGGCACTGGTGGAAGAACTGGGCCGGGCTGCGCAGCTGAAGCTGGCGCACGGCTTGCCAGCCCACGTGATCCCGGTGGCGCTGTGGCACACGGCCAGCACCGGGGTGGACCTGTGGCTCAGTGCCATCGCTTACGGTGCCTCGCAGGTGGTGTTGCTGACGACACAGGAAGAAGCGCCGCAGTACCTGGATGGCCTGCAGGCGCAGATGGATGTGGCGCAAGCCATCTTGCGCGGCCTGGGCTACACCGGCACCCATGTGCAGCTGCTGCGCGCCACGCACCCCACCGAGCTGGATGCCGCGCTGCAGGCCCTGGGCCAGACGCACCAGAAGACCCCCGCCGTGGCCGCACGTTTTGCCGTGGCGCAAGAAAAGCGCAGCACGCTGGAGATGGCGCTGGACCACCTGATCGAACAGGCCCCGATGCCTGCGGCCGATCGGCTCGAGGCCATCACCTTGCCCTCCGTGGGCTCGCCACTGGGCACGATAGAAGTCAACAAGGACCGCTGCACCCTGTGCCTGAGCTGCGTGAGTGCCTGTCCCGCCAGCGCGCTGCAGGACAACCCCCAGTTGCCCCAGCTCCGTTTTATCGAAAAGAACTGCGTGCAGTGTGGCCTGTGCGCCACCACCTGCCCCGAAGACGCGATCACCCTGCAACCCCGTTTGTTGCTGACGCCCGAACGGGCGCAGTTGCGCGTGCTCAACGAGGCCAAGCCCTGGGCCTGTGTGCGCTGCAGCAAGCCCTTTGGCACCGTGAAGGCCATCGAGGCCATGCTGGGCAAGCTGTCGGGCCATCCCATGTTCCAGGGTGAGGCGCTGGAGCGCCTGAAGATGTGCAGCGACTGCCGTGTGATCGATCTGTATTCCTCCCAAAGCGAAACGAAAGTGACCGACCTGTGAGCGCCCAACCTGCTTCTTTGACATCCCCTGGCGGCAGCTCGGCGCTGGACGAGGAAACCGCGCGGGCCGAACTGTACGGCCTGCTGTCGCAGCTGTACTACGCCGCGCCCAGCGCCGATCTGCTGTCGGCCCTGCGCGTGGCGGTGACCGAGGCGCCCGCCGATGGCGCCTTTTTGCAGGAGCCCTGGCAAGTGCTGGTGGGTGCGGCCCGCGAACTGAGCGACAGCGCGATGGCACAAGAGTTCGACCGCCTCTTTGGCGGGGTGGGCAAGCCCGAGGTGTTTTTGTACGGCTCGCATTACCTGAGCGGCTTCCTCAATGAGAAGCCATTGGCCCGTCTTCGCACCGACCTGGATCGGCTGGGATTGGCACGCGACGAGTCGATGTCCGAAACCGAGGACCACATCGCCTACTTGTGCGAAGTGATGCGTTACCTGATTGCCGGGGATGACGTCGCTGTCTGCAACCTGACGGCGCAGCGCGACTTTTTTGCAACGCATCTGCAGCCCT
>JADMJR010000124.1 GCA_018780365.1 Acidovorax sp.
ACACCGATGATCGCCCCGACCAACCTGTACAACAATGTACCGACCCTGAGCCACGAGGAAGCGGCCGACATGATCGCCCAGGCCTGCATCTTCAAGCCGGTGCGCATCGCCACACGCCTGGGCATTACCGGCCAGTTGCTGCATGCGCTGGTGCCGCGTGTGGCGCAGATCACCATGAACACCAGCTTTCGCATGTTCCCGGATTCCACCGCCGCCAAGGGCAGCAAGGACGCCAAGCCGCAGTTGTCGGCCGAGGCGGTGGCGCTGCAGCAGATGATGCGGGGCATCCACTTCTGATGACCGTCCGGCCCGTGCAGAAACCCCCACGTTGAACTCTGTTACCCGGGGGCCGGGCAGGGTGGGATAATCGTGGGTTCTGCCGAGCTGGCATTTCACACAGCCCTCCCTATGATTCTGGTTACTGGCGGCGCGGGTTTCATTGGCGCCAACTTCGTTCTTGACTGGCTTGCTGCTTCCAGCGAGCCCGTCGTCAACCTCGACAAGCTCACCTACGCGGGCAATCTGCACAACCTGGACAGCGTCCAGGGGGACGCACGCCACATCTTCGTGCAAGGCGATATCGGCGATAGCGCGTTGATCGCCCGCCTGCTGGCCGAGCACCAACCCCGCGCGGTGGTCAACTTCGCAGCCGAATCGCATGTGGACCGCTCCATCCACGGGCCGGAAGACTTCATCCAGACCAACATCGTGGGCTCGTTCCGCCTGCTCGAAGCCGTGCGCGCCTACTGGGGCGCCCTCCCCGAGGGCGACCGCGAGGCCTTCCGCTTCCTGCATGTCTCGACCGACGAGGTGTATGGCTCGCTCGCACCGACCGACCCCGCCTTTGCCGAGACGCGCGGCTTTGAGCCCAACAGCCCCTACAGCGCCAGCAAGGCCGCCAGCGACCACCTGGTGCGCGCATGGCACCACACCTACGGCCTGCCGGTGCTGACCACCAACTGCAGCAACAACTATGGGCCCTACCACTTCCCTGAGAAGCTGATCCCGCTGATGATCGTCAACGCCCTGGCTGGCAAGAACCTGCCGGTGTATGGCGACGGCATGCAGGTGCGCGACTGGCTGTACGTGAAGGACCACTGCAGCGCCATCCGCCGCGTGCTGGAAGCCGGCGCCCCCGGCGAGACCTACAACGTGGGCGGCTGGAACGAGAAGCCCAACATCGAGATCGTGAACATGGTCTGCAGCCTGCTTGACGAGCTGCGCCCACGTGCCGACGGCCAGAGCTACCGCACCCAGATCACCTATGTGAAGGACCGCCCGGGCCACGACCGCCGCTATGCCATCGACGCCCGCAAGATCGAGCGCGAGTTGGGCTGGAAGCCCGCCGAGACCTTCGACACCGGCATCCGCAAGACCGTGCAGTGGTACCTGGACCATGCCGACTGGGTGGCCAACGTGCAGACCGGCGCGTACCGCGACTGGGTGCAGACCCAGTACGCACAGGAGCCCGCGGCCGTGGCGGGCGCCCGCGCATGAACATCCTGCTCTTCGGCAAGGGCGGCCAGGTCGGCTGGGAGCTGCAGCGCAGCCTGTCCGTGCTCGGCACCGTGACGGCGCTGGATTTCGACAGCACCGAGCACTGTGGTGACTTCGCCAACCCGGCCGGTGTGGCCGAGACGGTGCGCGCCCTGCGCCCCGATGTGATCGTCAACGCCGCCGCCCACACCGCCGTGGACAAGGCCGAAAGCGAAGCCGACTTCGCGCGCACCCTCAACGCCACCACCCCCGGCGCCATTGCGCAGGAGGCCGCGAAGCTCGGCGCCTGGCTGGTGCATTACAGCACCGACTACGTGTTCGACGGCAGCGGCAGCCGCCCCTGGGTGGAGGCCGATACACCCGCGCCGCTGAGCGTCTACGGTCGCACTAAACTCGAAGGCGAGCAGCTCATTGCAGAGGCCGGCGCCAAGCACCTGATCCTGCGCACGAGCTGGGTCTACGCCGCGCGCGGCGGCAACTTCGCCAAGACCATGCTGCGCCTGGCCCAGGAGCGCGAGCGCCTGACGGTGATCGACGACCAGTGGGGCGCGCCCACCGGCGCCGACCTGCTGGCCGATGTGACGGCCCACGCCATCCAGCACCTGCAGCAGCACCCCGAGCACGCGGGCCTGTACCACTGCGTCGCTGCCGGTGAAACGACCTGGAATGCGTATGCAAAATACGTGCTGTCGCGCGCCAGTATTGAAAATTCAGCTATTAAAATAATAGCAAATGAGGTGACGCCTGTGCCCACCAGTGCTTTCCCGACCCCGGCGGCCCGCCCGCACAACTCGCGCCTGAACACGGCCAAGCTGCAGACCACCTTTGGCCTGCAGATGCCGCATTGGCAGGCCGGTGTGGCGCGCATGCTGGCTGAAATTCTCTGAACGGCACCCTCACATGACGCAACGCAAAGGCATCATCCTGGCCGGGGGCTCCGGCACCCGGCTGCACCCGGCCACCCTGGCCATCAGCAAACAACTGCTGCCGGTGTACGACAAGCCCATGATCTATTACCCGCTGAGCACCCTGATGCTGGCGGGCATCCGCGACATCCTCATCATCAGCACCCCGCAGGACACGCCGCGTTTTGCGCAGTTGCTGGGGGATGGCAGCCAATGGGGGCTGAACCTGCAGTATGCGGTGCAACCCAGCCCGGACGGCCTGGCGCAGGCGTTCGTGATCGGCGAGGCTTTTCTGGACGGGGCGCCCAGTGCGCTGGTGCTGGGCGACAACATCTTCTATGGCCACGATTTCCACGAACTGCTGGGCAATGCCCGGCAGCGCGAGGCAGGCGCCAGCGTGTTTGCCTACCATGTGCAGGATCCTGAGCGCTATGGGGTGGCCGAGTTCGATGCCCAAGGCAAAGTGCTGTCGCTGGAGGAAAAGCCCGCACAGCCCAAGAGCAGCTATGCCGTCACCGGCCTGTATTTCTACGACAACCAGGTGGTCCAGATGGCCAAGGACCTCCAGCCTTCGCCGCGCGGAGAGCTGGAAATCACCGACCTGAACCGGCTTTACCTGGAGCAGGGGCAGCTGAGCGTGGAGATCATGGGGCGTGGCTACGCATGGCTGGACACGGGCACGCATGAAAGCCTGCTGGAAGCAGGTCAGTTCATTGCCACGCTCGAGCACCGCCAGGGGCTGAAGATTGCGTGCCCTGAAGAAATCGCCTGGCGCTCCGGCTGGATCGACAGCGCGCAACTACAGCGCCTGGCCCAGCCTCTGGCCAAGAATGGCTACGGCCAGTACCTGCAGCGTCTGCTGAACGACAAAGTCTATTGATCCGCCATGCAAGCTATCCGGCAATCCATTCCCGATGTTGTGCTGATCGAACCCAAGGTGTTCGGTGACAGCCGAGGGTTCTTCTACGAGAGCTTCAACCAGCAGGCCTTCCGTGAGGCCACGGGTGTGCAGTGCGACTTTGTGCAGGACAACCACAGCCGCAGCAGCCAGGGCGTGTTGCGTGGCCTGCACTACCAGCTACCACCCCGGGCACAGGGCAAACTGGTGCGTGTGGTGCGGGGGGCGGTGTTCGATGTGGCCGTCGACATCCGCAAGGATTCGCCCACTTTCGGCCAATGGGTGGGCGCGCTGCTGACGGAGGACAACCATCGGCAGCTGTGGGTGCCACCGGGTTTGGCTCACGGCTTTCTGGTGCTCTCCGAATCGGCCGATTTCCTCTACAAGACCACGGACTACTACAGCCCCGAGCACGAGCGCTGCATCCGTTGGGACGACCCGCAGCTGGCCATTGCCTGGCCTTCCGTGGAGGCTGCCATTCAGCTGTCGGCGAAGGACCAGGCGGGCCGGTGGCTGGCCGAGGCAGACCTTTGACGGGCTCTTTGGCGCCTGCGTCCAAAGCCCCCGGAGCCGACGGACCCCCGGCCGCACTGCGGATCGCCATCCTCGGAGCGCGGGGTATTCCGGCGAGCTACGGAGGTTTTGAGACCTTTGCCGAACAACTGGCCACGCGCCTGGCCGCCCGTGGGCACCAGGTCACGGTCTATGCTGAGGGCGGGGATTCGCCGGTTGCAGACACCTTCTACCAGGGGGTCCGGGTGCGCACCCGGCGCCGGCCCCGGTGGGGGGCGGCCTCGGTGCTGGCCTACGACTGTGCCTGCCTGTGGGATGCGCGCCGTGGATACGACCTGGTCTACATGCTGGGCTACGGTGCGGCGTGGGCCTGCTGGTGGCCCCGGGTCTTTGGCGTGCCGGTCTGGATCAATGTTGATGGGCTGGAGTGGGCCCGCAGCAAGTGGGGCTGGGGTGCACGCGTCTATCTGCGCTGCATGGAATGGGTGACCACCAAGGTCGCTACGCGCCTCATTGCCGATGCCGAAGCCATCGCGCAGCGGTTCCGCCAGACCTATCCGGGCGGAGCACCGAGCAGCTTCATCGCCTATGGCGCCGAACTGGTCCAGGCCGAGGACGCCGACCCTGCGGTGCTGTCGGCGTGGGGGCTGCATCCCCACCGCTACATGCTGGTCGTGGCGCGGCCGGAGCCTGAGAACCATATCCTGGAGATCGTGCAAGGCTATGTGCGCCACGGAGGGGACTGGCCCCTGGTGGTTGTGGGCGATGTGTCGGGCGCTACCCCCTATCAGCGGCAGTTGCTGGCGCTGGCCAGTGATCGCGTGCGTTTCGTGGGAGGCATCTACGACACAGGGCAGCTCAAAAGTCTGCGTGTGCATGCGGCCTGCTACCTGCATGGCCACTCGGTGGGCGGCACCAATCCGTCGCTGCTGGAGGCGCTGGCCTGCGGCAACTGGGTGATCGCGCACGACAACCCCTTCAACCGGGAGGTCGCACGCGACGCGGCAGAGTACTTCAGCACCCCCGAGCAACTGGCGCGCAGCCTGGACCAGGTGGTGAGTCAGGGGGCGGCCCTGCAGGCCGGGCGCAGCCACCGTGCGCGTGGCATTGTGGCGGAGCACTACACCTGGGATGGCATTGCCGATGCCTATGAAGTGTTGATGCGAGCCGAGTGCCCGCCCCGCCGCCCGGCGGAAGTGGTCCTGCGGTGAGCGCCATGGCAGGCATGGCTGTGCCAGCCCCGCGTGACGAGGTGCCACCCCTGAGCGCGGCACGGGTCGATGTGCTGCTGGCCACCTACAACGGGTCGAAATACCTGGCGGACCAGCTGGACTCCATCCTGGCCCAGACGCACCAGGATTTCCGGATATTGGTCAGCGACGATGGTTCGTCGGATGACACCTTGGCGATCCTGCAGCAGTACCGTGCCCGGCTGGGCGAGCGCCTGGTCATCGTGCTGAACCCCTTTCCCGGCAGGGGTGTGGTCCGCAACTTCGAAAACCTCATGGCGGCCAGCCTGGCCGACGGTGTGGCTCAGTGGGCGGTTTTTTCTGACCAGGACGATGTCTGGCTGCCCGAAAAAATAGCGTCGTCGCTGGCCGAGATGCTGCGGATCGAGGGGGGCGATGGCGGCCACGTGCCCTGCCTGGTGCATTCGGATCTCACGGTGGTGGATGAAAACCTGGCGGTGCTCTCCCGTTCTTTTGCCCAGTACCAGCAGATGGAGCCAGCCACCTGCTCCCCGCTGTCGCTGCTGAGCGTGAACCAGGTGACGGGTTGCACCATGATGGTCAACCGGGCCTTGCTGAAAATGGCGCTGCCGCTGCCCGCCACAGCCATCATGCACGACTGGTGGTGTGGCCTGGTCAGTGGCAGCGGGCGCCGGTCCTTCCTGGCGACACCCTTGATCCTGTACCGCCAGCATGGCGCGAACCAGGTTGGCGCCAAGGACCGGGGGTTGAAGACGCGGTTGCGGCGCATGTTCACAGACGGCCCCGGGGTGGTGCGCCGGGTGAGGGGGCTGGGCCGTGCCACCTCTCTGCAGGCCCAGGCGCTGCAGCAGCGGCTGCGCGCGCAAGGGGTGGATGGGGGCTACGTGTCAGAATACCTCTCCTGGAGAGGCCGGCCTTTGTGGTCCAGGGTGACCCGCTACCGCCAGTATTATGTCGGCCCCGAGCTGGATCGGCTGAGCCGCTGTTTGCTGTGGTTTGAATGATCCCCCTGCAGGGTGAATTTGGATAATTCCAGAGTATCTGGTTCGGAAATGTGCAAAGGCGTAGGTAATGAAGTCTTCGGCTGAAGTAATCGAAATGGAAAGCGTTGATGCCGCTGCGCCCAAGCTGGGGGAAATGCTTCTTGCAGAGCAGAAAATCTCCCGCAACGACCTGGACAGGGCGCTGGAGGTGCAGCGCTCCATGGGGGGGCGGCTGGGCCGGTTGCTCATCAGCCTGGGACTGGTGTCCGAGGGGGATGTGTATGCCGCCCTGGCGCGCCAGGCGGGGTTGCCTCTGGTGCGCCAGGATGCGTTTCCGAAGGACAAGCCGGAAACCTCCAGGTTGAACACCAGCTTTCTGCTGGCCAACAACCTGTTGCCCTTGGGGGATGCCGATGATGAAAAGGCCCTGCCTGATTTCGCGTCGGTGGACCCTCGCAGCGCCCCGCTCCAGGATGCCCTGCGGCTGGTGTTTGGGGGCGTGCCCAGAATCCACTTTGGTCTGGAATCCGAAATCTCCAGCCAGTTGAACGAGTGGTATGTGCAGGATGCGTCGCAGGGCGAAGACGGCGGCGGCGACCAGCCGGAGGCGTCGGAGTTCATCGAGCATCTGCGCGACATGGCCTCCGAGGCGCCCATCATCCAGCGCGTCAGCCAGATCCTGGCGCAGGCCGTGGCCGCGCAGGCCTCGGACATCCACATCGAGACCTACGAAGAAAAATCGGTGGTGCGGATCCGGGTGGACGGAGAGATCTTTCCCATCGACGAAATCGACAACAAGGATGCGCCCGCGATCGTGTCGCGCATCAAGATCCTGTCGCAGCTCGACATCGCCGAGCGGCGCATGCCCCAGGACGGCCGCACCAAGCTGCGCGTGCATGGCAAGGAAATGGATGCGCGGGTGTCCACCATTCCCACCATGTTTGGCGAATCGGTGGTCATGCGCCTGCTCGAAAAGAACTTCGACCTGCTCTCCCTGGAGAGCTTGCATTTCACGCCGCCCACGCTCAAGACCATGCGCCAGCTGCTGAGCGTGCCGCATGGCATTTTCCTGGTGACCGGGCCCACCGGGTCGGGCAAGTCCACCACCCTGTACGCCTCGATGCAGGAGTTGGAGGGCGAGAACCTCAAGATCCTCACGGTGGAAGACCCGGTGGAATACCGCCTGCAGTGGCTCAACCAGGTGCAGGTGCAGCCCCAGATCGGCCTCACGTTCGCCAAGGTGCTGCGCTCCTTTTTGCGCCAGGACCCGGACGTCATCATGATTGGTGAAATGCGCGACGGTGAGACCGCCGAAATCGCTGTCCAGGCCGCACTCACGGGCCATCTGGTCATGTCCACCCTGCACACCAACAGTGCCTTGGGGGCCATTGTCCGCCTCATCAACATGGGGGTGGAGCCCTACCTGATCACCGCGTCCGTGGTTGGCGTACTGGCGCAGCGCCTGGTGCGCAAGCTGTGCGAAGAGTGCAAGGCGCCACTGTTGCCGCAGCAGGCCCAGGCCGCAGCGGCATCGCTGGGTGTTCCAATGCCAGAGGGGCGGGTGATGTACCGGTCCGTGGGGTGCACCGCCTGCCGGGGCACCGGTTACCGGGGGCGTGTGGCCATCCATGAGCTGCTGGTCCTGACCGAGGAAGTCAAAAAAGTGGTGCTGGAGCGTGGTTCTTCACTGAGTGGTGAGGATGGCGCCTATGCCGGGGGGAACTTGTTGCAGGATGGCGCCACCAAGGTCTTCCAGGGTCTGACGACCGCAGAGGAAGTCTTGCGCGTCGCTCGTCAAAATGATTGATTTTCAATACGATGGTGTGATGCCCGATGGCAAGGCTTGCCAGGGGAGCATCCGCGCGCCGAACGAAGAAACCGCGCGCTTGCGGCTGATCGGGCAGGGCGTCACACCGGTGCGCATCGCTGGCGGCGCGGGGGTCTTGTCGCCAGACGAGCCTGAAAACCGTGGTGCCCGGCTCAAGCGCAGCGAGGTGCTGTTGTTCAGCCGTGAAATGGCGCACTTGAAGCAGGCGAACATGCCTCTCGACAAGGCGCTGGCCATGCTCAAGGAGACGGCCGACACCGACCGCCTGAAGGTCTTCATCTCTAAGGTGGAAGAGGGTGTGCGTGGCGGCAAATCGTTGTACCAGTCGCTGCTGCCGTTTGAGCGTGATCTGGGGCGCCAGTACCTGGTGCTGATACGTGCGGGTGAAACATCGGGCTCCTTGCACGTGGTCTTGAAGGAGCTGACGGTGCAGCTGGAGGCTGACGACAAGCTGCGCAACTACGTCATCTCGTCCATGACCTACCCGGTCATCCTGCTGGTGGTGGCGGTGCTTTCCGTCTTGCTGCTCCTGGCGTTCGTGGTTCCCCAGTTCCGGGAAATTTTCGACTCCATGGGGGACAAGCTGCCATATTCGACCCGTCTCGTGGTGGACCTGAGTGATCTGGTTCGGTCGCACTGGATGGCCATGCTGCTGGGCATGGCGGTGGTATTGTTCTTGGGGTCGCGCTGGGCGGCCACGGCGGACGGGCGATTGCGCCTCGACCGCCTGCTGCTGGAGCTCCCCTTGTTTGGCAAGGTCCTGCGCAACCTTCAGTTTGCGGTCTACTTTCGCACCTTTGGCATCTTGCTGCAGCGCGGCGTGCCCATGGTCGATGCCTTGCGGATTGCGATAGACACGCTGACCAACACCGCCTTGCGCAAAGACATTGAGCCGCTGGTGGGGCTGGTGAAGGCCGGCAAACGGCTTTCCACGGGTTTTGTTTCTCCCTATCTGGGGAAATCCAGCACGCCGCAGCTGATTCGTGTTGCGGAAGAAACCGGGCAGCTGGATATTACCTTGCTGGGCTTGGCGGACCGTTATGAAGATGAAGGCCGCCGGACCATGGGGCGCGTGCTGGCGGCCATGGAGCCCTTGATTATCATCGTGCTGGGTGCGCTGGTCGCCTTTATTATTATTGCCATTCTGGGTGGTGTCTTGTCGATCAACGACACTATTTGATATTGAATATTTGATTGTTTGAGAAAATTCGTCATGAATATTACAAAATTTCGCAATAACAAAAATGCCTTGAAAATCCGCCGTTCTTCGGGCTTCACCCTGATCGAATTGCTGGTGGTGCTGGTGATCCTGACACTGCTCGCTGGCCTGGTGGGCCCCAAGGTGCTCGATCAGCTCGGAGGCGCCAAGTCCAAGACGGCCAAGATTCAGATCGCTGAAATCGAGCAGAGTCTCGATCTTTTCAAGCTGGATGTTGGCCGCTATCCCACCGATGCGGAAGGCTTGCGGGCCCTGGTCGAGCGGCCCGCCACCGCGCAGGGATGGACGGGGTCCTATCTGAAAAAGGGACTGCCTACCGACCCATGGGGCGCGGCCTATCTGTACAAGAACCCTGGCCGTAATGGGGGGGCGGATGTGTTCTCTTTGGGCTCGGACGGCAAACCCGGCGGCGATGGCGAGAGCGCCGATGTCTACAACTGACCCCGGCCAGCATTCAAAAACTCAATCCGTTCACGCTGAGCCTGTCGAGGCGCCGCGCGAGGCTTCGACAAGCCCAGCCCGAACGGTTCTGATTGATTGATTGATTGAACGAGCGCGAATCCGTATGAGAAACCCCTGCAGCGCAGGATGTCCGCCCCGTGATCCGCACCGCATGAAGAGGCGTTTGCGCGTGGGCTCCTCTGGCAGCTTGAGCCACGGATTCACCTTGCTGGAGCTGCTGGTGGTGCTGGTGGTGGCTGCCATTGCCGTGTCGGTGGTGGGGGTCGGTGGGCAGTCGTTCATGGAACGGTCTCGCTACCACCAGACCGTGCGCGATGTCGCCAGCCAACTCCAGCAGGCGCGGGCACTCAGCGTGCGGGAGGGGCGGTCTGTCGCCGTCACCTACCAGCCTGAAATCCGCAAGCTCCTGATCGATGGGCGGCTGTACCTCGATATCCCCGCCACGTTGCTGGTGCAGTGGGATGCCATCGAGCGCAGTACCAAAGCGGCGTCTGGGCCTGGTGTCCCGCTCTTTGTGTTCAATGCCGATGGCGGTGCCCGTGGAGGGCGCCTGGCGGTGTTGCGGGGAGGGCAAGGTGTGGTTTTTCGGGTGAATTGGCTGCTGGGCACGGTGGAGCAAGCTGCTGCCGTGGCCCCGTCATGACGGTGATGAAGCGCTTGCTGCGCTGTTGTGGCCCCTCTTTCGGCGGACGCAGGCAGGCTGTCCAGGGGCAGTGCCAGCAGGGTTTCAGCCTGCTGGAGGCCCTTGTCGCGATGTCCATTGCCTCCATTGCGCTCGCCAGCCTTTACCGGACGGTGGGGCAGAGCTCCAAAGGCGTGGTGGATGTGGAGTCGCGGATCGAGGCGGCGCTGGTCGCCCGCTCAGTGCTGGCCAGCAGCACGTTTGCCGAAGATGCCGAGCGCCAGCCAAATGGCGTTGCGGGGGTTTGGCACTGGCATGTCCAGATGCAGGCGGAGCAGATTCCCTTGCGGGAGGAGGATGGGCGGCCTGTGCCGGGGGCGCCCTTGCGCGCGGCCAAGATCACCGTCGAAGTTACGCGTGGCAAGGATGGCCCGATGGTCATGACCTGGACCGCCTGGAAACCCTACCGGTCAGTGCCATGAACCGCCTTCTCATGCCGGTCTGCATTCAAAAATGTCCATCTGTTCACGCTGAGCCTGTCGAGGCGCCGCGCGAGGCTTCGCCCCTTCGACAAGCTCAGGACAAGTCCAGCTCAGCCCGAACGGTTCTGATGGATCGGATGCGAATCCGTCGCAAAAACCGGTCGCGCGGCTTTACCCTGCTGGAGTTGCTGATTGCCCTGGCCGTCACGGCGGCGGTGGTTGCGCTGATGTTTGCGGGCTTTGGCGTGATCGGCCGCTCTGAGGAGCGCAATCAGCGCGTGATGGACCGTTCGGAGCGCATGCTGGTGGTCAGCCAGTGGCTGGGGCGCAAATTCGATGCATTGCGGCTGCTCAGCCGGCGGGATGGGAATACCTTTGTCAATTTTTTCAGTGGCAATGCTGCGGGCGTCATTTGGGTGGCGCCCTTACCGGAGCGCGGCGATGCGGGTGGGCTCTATGTGTTTCGCATGAACCCCTTGCGCCATGACAACGGCCGTGTCGACCTTTCCGTTGAAGCCGTTCCCTACGACGGTGCGCTCATGGCGCTGGACTGGAGCAGTGCCTTGCGTGAGACGTTGCTGAGGGATGTGCGCACCCTGCAGTGGTATTACCAGGATGGCCGCACGGGCGAATGGGCGCAGCAGTGGGATGCGTCCAGGGCCGGGTACCCCGCCCGGGTCCGGGTTGAAATTGCCGACGAACGTGGCGCCTGGCCACCCTTGGTGTTCCCTTTGGCGAGGGCCCGGTGATGGCGCGGCGGATGCACAACGTTCGGGGGGCTGCGCTGATCATGGTGCTCTGGCTGGTGGCTGCGCTGTCGCTGGTGGTGCTGGCGGGTGCGCGAGGGGTGCGGCAACAAACCCAACGGACAACGCTGGACCTGGAGCGCCTGCGCGCGGAGTCTGTGCTGGATGCCGCCATACAGCTGTCCGCACAGCGTTTGCTGCTGGACAGGGGCAAGGACAGCCAGTACCGCATTCAGCGGCTGTCTTTGGGGCAAAACGACATATGGGTGGAGATCACGCCATCAGGGGGGCTGGTGGACGTGAATGTCGCCAGCGAGGGATTGCTTCAGGCCGTATTGCAAAGGGCGGGAGGCCTCTCGCCGGGCGAGGCGGCCATCCTGGCTTCGCGTGTGCGGGACTACATCGATCCTGACGACACCCCCAGTGGGGTGGGAGGGGCTGAAGCGGCGCAATACCGTGCAGCTGGCTGGCCTTCCATGCCCCGCAATGCGGCGCTGGAGGACCTCTCCGACCTGAAATCGGTGCTGGGAATGACGTCGGGGCTCTATGAGATAATAGCGCCCCATTTGGGCATCAACGGGCAGCAACGCATCGAAATTGATTCCGCTCCCCCTGCACTGATCGATGCCCTGACGGGCCAGCAGGGTCTTGGGGCGCGCATTCACAAATCCCCACCAGAAATGCGGGCCGGAGTGCTTCTCTCTGGAGCTGCCGCCGAATTTTTTACGCCTGCTCGCTCATCAGGGGGGCAGACCACGCGTTTGCGGGCATTCGCCCAGGCCGAAGGCGACCGTTGGTGGCAGCGCGAGGTATGGATCGACCTCAGCGAACGCCCGGACGCATTGACACCTTGGACAACGCGCTCGGTAGAGCCAACACGTCGCTTTAACAAGCCGGAACAGGAATTCAAGCCATGACAGGTTGGGGTCAGCTATCTCTTCGTGTGCAAGCCGCGCTTGATCGGCTTGCGTGGGGCTTTGGTGATCTCAAGCGGGTGCTGATGGAGCATGGTGCCTGGCCTGCAGGCGCAAAAGTGGCCGTGGCTTCCGACGGAGCGCGCTGGTCGGTGACCGGTCATCGTCTGCGCAAATTGTCTGGCAGCCGCAAGGCGGTGGGCTTGCTGATGCCAGAGCCTGAATGCCTGTGGGGTAGCGTGCAATTGCCCTCCATGCCGCGCAAAGCCCTGGGGGGGGCTGTGGAGGAGGCGCTCTGGCGTGTGTCCCCTTTGCCCCCAGACCAGATCGTGGCGGCTTGGCGGGCCGAGCCCGATGCCAAGGGCGGATGGGCGGTGCAGTGGGGCGTGTGCCGGCGCAGTGCGCGGGACCAACTGCTGGCCCAGCATGGGCTTGCCGACGATGCGGCTGTTTTTCTGGTGCACCAGGGCCGGGCTCTGCCTGTGCGTGGCAAGGCTTGGCTTCAGCAGCGCAGCCGCCAGGGATGGGCGGATGGTGCCGCCATCGGATTGCTGCTGCTTTTGTTGGTGGCACTTTCGCTGCCCGCGCTCATGCCTCTGGTGCTGAAACGCCAGGCAGTGGTGAAGGCGGTTGAGCATGTCAACATGTTGGTGCCCAAGGCGGCGCCCTTGCGCCAAAAAATGGATGAACTGCGCCGCCAGGCCGACATGGCGGAAGACCTGCGCAAGAACATCAGCACGGACCTTCCACTGGCCAGCGTGACGGATGCGCTCTCTGCCGTTTTGCCTGGCGACACCTGGCTTGACCGTATCGAAATCAATGGCAACGAAATTCGCATGACGGGCCTGACATCCAACGCCACGGAACTTGTTGCGCACTTGGGGCGTCAGCCAACGCTGGCCGATGTACGCGCGACAGCGGCCAACGTGCGTGAGGGCCAGTTGAACAAGGAGCGCTTCACTTTCGAGATGCGTTGGCGTGGTGAAGGAGCAAAACCATGAGCTTGAATATTTGGTTGCGCCGCTCGGTGGTTGTCCTTTTGGTGGCGTTTTTGGGGGGGCTCGCGTGTGCGGCCTTGGCTTATCGAACCCTCTGGGTGCGCTATGACAATGCGCTGCAGCAACTGGAGCCCCGCAGCGAGCGGTTGGAAGGTGTCGTGAATGCGGGCGCCGACATCGAAACCCTCTTGGGCTCAGCCAGTGGTGCGGTGGCTCCGTGGCTGCACCCTGCCGGAGAGGCCGCACAGAACGACGTGCAGCAGAAACTTCGCCAGATGATCGTGGCCTCGGGCAGTACGCTGGTTTCCTCCCAGGTCGCTCTGGAGCCAGGGGCGGATGGCAAGTTGGCGCGCATCCGCCTGACAGCCACCATCAGCGGTGAGTGGCCCAAGCTCGTGGGCTTCATGGAAAACCTGCAAATGCACCGCCCGCCGTTCTGGGTGCGTACCGCCAATATCACCCGCGACGGGGCCAGCTCGGGTGCTGGGCCGCAGAGCGCCCGCCTGGCCCTGCAGTTGGAGGCGCCCTTGGTGCCAGAGAAGGCCACGCCATGATGCTCAAGCCCTGGTATCTCGGCCCGGTGCTGGCCGTCGCCGCCCTGGCTGCAAGTGCCTATTGGTGGCAAGCCGAAAAAGACCGCTGGACACCCCCCGAGGCGCGCCGCCCCGACCTGCCCAAGGTGGAGTCCTTGCCGCAGTCGGTGCCGGTGCGTGCCAGGCAGGCGGTGGAGCGCCCCTTGTTCTGGGTGTCGCGCCGGCCCTTGGATGTGGACGACAAAAAGGGCAGCCTGGCGCGTGAGCTGACCCAGTCGCGCTTGACGGCGGTGCTGGAGTCCGGAGGCCAGCGTGTGGCCATCCTGCAGCGCGCGGACGGCAGCACCCTCAAGATCACCACAGAGACACAGCCCTGGCGCATCGTGTCCTTCGACGGCCGCAAGGCCACATTCGTATCTGCGGACGACGGGCGCGTGGAGCGGTCGCTGGAGGCAGGAAGCCCCACCGCTGCGGCGGTCATCAAGGCCGGCGGCCCGCTCGGTGACCGCGCGCGCAACCCTGCAGCAAGCCAGTAAGTGGCTGCAGCGCACCCCCAAATATTGTGGAGTTACCCCTTATGAACATTCGGCCTTCCATCCTTTTGCTGGCGCTGCTGGCCTCGGGCTGTGCCAGCACGCGGGGTGGTCCCGCTTCGACTTCGCTGCCTGAGCCTGCGCCCGTCGCGGCGACCAGTGCCGCCGTTGGTGGCGGTGGTGCCGGTGGCACCAAGGAGCCCGCCCAGGCATCTGCGTCTGCGGCCGTGCTGCAGCCTGCAGCCGCCCGCACGCCCGAGGTGGCCGCAACGTCGGCCATAGAGTCCGAGGGCAAGCGGCCCTCTGCGGGCTCCCGCCTGTTTCCTGGGAATGACCAGCTTTTCAAGCGCACCATGGCGCCCCGTGTAGACCCCGTCCTCGCCCAGGGGGACAAGGTCGCCCTTAACTTCGAGAACGTCACGGTGGGCAATCTTGCCACCGCTTTGCTGGGTGATCTGCTCAAGCTCAACTACACCATTGATGCGGGTGGTGAGACGGTGGTGAGCCTGCACACGCGCCAGCCGCTGTTGCGCAGCCAGGTGCTGGATGTGCTGGACGCCGTGCTTTTGCCGCACGACCTGGCCATCGTCCGCGACAACGCGGGGGTCTACCACGTCACCAAGCGCACGGTCACCCTGGGCGCGCGCCCGGTTGTGGGCGCGTCCAACTTCAAGGACCTGTCGGGCTCCGGCACCGTCATCGTTCCGTTGAACCATATTGCAGCGGCCGAAATGGCCAAGATACTGGCGCCTATCGCCCCCAGGGAGGCGATTGTCTATGTGGACAGCATGCGCAACCTGCTGGTGCTGCAGGGCAGCAAGGCCCAGTTGGGCGGATGGCTGGAGATGGTGGAAGCCTTTGATGTGGACTTCCTCTCCGGTATGTCGCTGGGCGTGTTCGTTCTAGAGAATGCCAACGTCAATGTGGTGCGCGACGCTCTGCAGGCCATGCTGGGTACCGACAAGTCGGCAGACCCCTATGGCGGTGCCAGCCCTGCCGCGCCGGCCGGTGCAGCCCCGGGTGCCGCTGGTGCGGCTCCAGGGGGCGGTGCTGCAGGCGCCTCCGCGCAGGTGGCCAGCCCCCTGGGCGGGCTCATCCGGGTGTTTCCGGTGGAGCGGCTCAACGCCTTGGTTGTGGTCACGCCCCGTGCGCACCTGTTGACCCAGGTCGAAACCTGGGTCCGGCGCCTGGACCGACCGACCGACACGCTGGAAGCCAGCCTGTTTGTCTACCCCGTCCAGAATGGCTCCGCACTGCAGCTGGCGGAAATGCTCAATGGCCTGTTTGGCGGGCAGCCTGCGCAGGCAAAGTCGGGTGGTGGGGTGGCGGGTGGCTCTGCGCCGACGCAGTTCACCCAGGGTGCAGGCACTGGTGGCTCTGGGCTCAACTCCGGCAGCATGGGCGGCACGAGCCCCTTGGGCGGAACCAGCTCGGGTACGGGCGCCGGCGCCGGCACGGGTTCTGCAGGGGGCTCCGGCTTTCAGGCCATGGGAAACAACAAGACCTCGCCCAACAACGCCTCGCTCACGTCCAGCAGCCAGCTGGACGGCAACGTGCGTGTGGTGGCTGACGAAAAGCGCAATGCCCTGCTCATCCGCGCCCCGCGCACCGAGTACCGCCGCATTGAGCAGGCGCTGCGCGAACTGGACAAGGCCCCCTCCCAGGTGCTGATCGAAGCCAGCATCGTGGAGGTCAGCCTCACGGGCAACCTTCAATATGGCGTGGAATGGTTCGTGCAAAACAGCATCTCGGGTGGCCGCGAAGGGCAGGCCCTGCTGAACATGCGGGATTCGGGTGTGATTGCCCCCCGGCAGCCAGGGTTCTCGTACACCATCCTCAACAAGGCGGGTGTTGTGCGTGCCACGCTCAATGCGCTGGCTGAGAAATCCCAGGTGCGCCTGCTGTCCAGCCCCTCGGTGCTGGTGCTGAACAACCACAATGCCACCATCCAGGTGGGGCAGCAGCAGCCGATCAAAAGCTCCACCTCGGTCACCACGGGCAACCTGGTGACCGAGTCCATCACCTATAAAGACACAGGCGTGATGCTTTCCGTGACGCCCTCGGTCAATGCGGGGGGGTTGATCACCATGGACATCTCGCAGCAGGTCACAGACGTGGGGGAGGCAGACTCTGCCACAGGCCAGCGTGCGTTCCTGACGCGCCAGATCCAGACCCGGGTGGCCGTGCGCTCTGGCGAACCCATTGTGCTGGGGGGGTTGATCCGTGAAAACGACACCACCGGCCGCAGCGGTGTGCCCCTGCTCTCCAGCCTCCCGGTGGTTGGAGCCTTGTTTGGCAACACCACCAACAACAACAATCGCACCGAGTTGCTGGTGTTGCTGACCCCGCGCGCGCTGGAAGACGACGACGCACTGCGCAGCGCCAGCGCCGAACTGCGCCAGCGCATGCGCGCCATGTCTTTGCAGTCGGCCCCGTCGATGCCGCGCAATGAAGCAGAAGTGCCCGCCGCACAATCCGCACAACCCCAGCTTCCGCGCTGAGCAAAAAATATAGCTAGTTAGTTAGTGGACGCTCAGCCACACCCCATTTTCTAGGAGAATATGCATGAAATTGCCTATGTTTCAACGTCGTCGCATGCTGGGTCGCCTGGCTTTGCCTGTTCTGGCTGCACTGGCCGTTGGGTTGACCGGGTGTGCCTCTAGTGCGCCTACACCCGCAAAAGACCGTGAGGTTCTCTTGCAGCGTGCCACGGTGTTCTGGAAATCGGTGCAAGACAACGATGCGGTCACGTCATGGAACTACGAGGAGTTATCCAAGAAGCCGGGCTGGACCTTGCAGGCTTACTTGAAGCGCGAGGGCATTCTTTACCAGGCGGTTCAGGTGTTGGAGGTTCGCTCGCTGGAGGGTGATCGTGCGGTAGTGGATGTGAAGGTTACCTATTCGATTCCTGTGCTGCGCATGATGGACCAGGAAGTGGTGTTGAAGGATGAATGGGTGCGGCTGGATGGGGCGTGGTACCACGCAGACCGCAAGAGCGTGCTTTGAGGGCTGGAAACACCGGTGTGCTTCGTTGTGTTGCTGCAACAAAACATGGGTGAAAAAAATGAAAGTGATGCAAGGATTGAAAACCCTGTGTTCACGGGCTAAGATACTCGCAGCCCAAACGGTTTGACGGATGGGTTGCACAGCCCGCAAGGGTGGGAAGCTTCCTTCTTTTTTCTAAGGACATTTAAGATGAAAAAATTTGCTCTGGCAGCCGTTGCGGCAGCTGCGCTGACGGCTGGTGTGGCTCAGGCTTATCAAGTCGGTACGTTCTCCAACGGCTTGGTGGTTCCTAACGTGATCCACAATGGCGCTGCCAACACGACCGCTGTCGGCTTGGTGAACCAATCCGGCCGCACGATCCCCGTGTTCTGGACCTGGTTCGACCAGAACTCCAACCACGGTGTGGACGGCTGCTTCCCCATGACCAACAAGCAGTACACCGGTTTCAACTGGGCTACGGCTTCCGGCGTTGGCATGGAAGGCAAGCGCGGTTACCTCGTGTTCGCCGTGGGTTCGGGTGGTGCTGCTCTGACCGCTGCTACGGCTTGCGCTCCTGCAAACGCCACGCTGGCTACCAGTGCTGATGCTGCTACGGCCGCTCAACTGGCTGGCAATGCGTTCTATGTGGACGTCGCTGGCAAGAGCGTGGCCTTCACGCCTGTGATCGACGGTCCTCTGACCCTGGCTGCTCTGACCAATCTGTCGACGATGGATTCCCAGAGCCTGGTGAACGTGACTGGTGCCGCAACGGTGGCTCCTACGACCCAACTGTCGCTGCGTTATTTCATCGACGGCGCTGTGAACGCTGGCAATGACACGCGCATCACTGTGTGGTCCACGGGCAACCAAATCGGTACGCACACTGTCAACATCTATGACAACGCGCAAAACCGCCAGTCCGTGAACTTCCCTCTGGCAGAAAGCGAACTGTCGTGGTTCGATCCTGAAACCATCGCCGGCCGCCCTGCTGCGTTCCTGGACGGTATCATCGAATGGAACCCAGGCGTGACTCCATCCGGCGCTCCAGTGGCTCCTGCTCTGGTCGGCCCTCTGCTGTCCGCTGGTGGTGGCTCTGTGGTGGCTTACTCCACCATCGTGGCTCCTGCCTTCGGTGCTGTGCAAACGCTGCTGGGCGCACACCGCCTGTCCGGCGCATTCTAATGACTTGATGGTGCGGCTTGCCGCGCCAGAGAGGCTTAGACTGGGTGGCCTTGTGCCACCCTCAAAACAAATAGCGCCTTTTGGCGCTATTTGTTTTGGTGTGTCAAAAATAGGAATTCTGAAATGGTATTGGGGCGCCCTTTTCAGGTGGTTGCGGCCACCGCTGTTGTGCTGCTGCTCGCAGCTTGCCAATCCATATCTGTGTCGCCACAGGGGGGGCAGGCTGGAGCTGCTTCGGTCCGTAGTGAGTCTTCCGCGCAGCAGCAGCTTGCGCGTACGGGGATTGACGTGAACATGGCCTGGGGGGGGCAGTTGCGTTGTGGTGCAGCAGGTTGTCGGCTGGTGGCTGTGGAGCATGAAAAGAGCACCGTGGTGCTCTATGAGGTGCAGGGGCGCCAGGCGCGCCTGCTGGACAGGCAATCCGTGGCCTATCACCCCGACAGTGCCATCTGGCTCTCCGACGACCTGGTGGTCGCGGCGGTGGAGAACAGCTTCAGCCTGGATGTGTTCCGTGTAGTGCAGGGGCGTTTGCAGCCCCTGCGCCAGATTCCTATCGGGATTTCGCCACGCGATGTGGTGTTGGTGCAGGCGTCTGAAGGGCGCTTCCAGCTGCTGGCCACGCCCTACAGCGGTAAGGAGGTGGTCTGGGTGGACTACGCACCGGATCAGCCCGAAGCCGCCACCCGCATACAGCGCGCCAAATGGTGCGAGGCGCCCTGGCATCCTGTGCGTGTACAGCGTGCACCTGGCGCGCCTGCCGGGGGGGTGGTGGCTGCTTGCCTGGATGAGAAGCGCGTGGTGTTTGTGCCGGAGGGTAGCCTGCAGGAGTCTGCGCGCAATCTGTTGACGGTGCCTGTGGAGACTCGCATCGTTCCACGCCAAACCCGGCCGTCTCCCTCTGGTCGATGGTTGTATGTGGCGCTGGAGACGGGTGGCCGCAACCTGCGCTTCAACATGGACAGCGGGGAACTTCAGTGGATCGCAGCCCCTCAACCTGTGGGGACCGTGAGCGTGTTGCCATTGACCGACGATCTGGTGATCTGGGCGATGGATTCGCGTTTGAGCCTGCAGCGCCTGGATGCTGATGGTACGGTGCTGGAGACCCGCTGGTTGCCGGTGGATGGTTTTGCCACTGGCTTGCAACTGGTGGATGCCGATGCGGATGGTGTGCAGGATCTCGTGGTCTACAACTCTGCCGCGCTGCCCAAGAAAATGGGTGTTGAAATAATCTATGGGCCCCTGTGGGAACAGGCGCAGCCCCAAATGCCATAAAGAGGACGAAAGAGATGATGCTGAAATTCAAGCATGTAGCGGCTGCTGTATTGTGTATGACGCTGGCCTCGGTCTGGGCCCAGCAGGCCAAGCCATTGGCCCGCTTGGCCAATGGCGAGGTGGTGAGCGAGCAGGATCTGTCGGACTACTTGGACAATCGGATTGATCTTCGGCAGGTTGCGCGCAATGCCTGGGGGGTGGAGGGTGTGGTGCAGGAAATGGCCATGACCCGTGCGCTGGTGCTTGATGGCGGGCGTCTGGGCCTGCCGCGCAGAGATGGTGAGGGTACGCCCAAGCGGTTTGACGACGTCTATGGCCTGGCTGTCTACAAAAAACTGGCCCCGGCCTGTGAGGCGCCGGCCAACGAACAGGAGGCGCGCAAATACTTCGATTCGCACCCTCAAGCCTTTGTGGTGCCAGCGCAAGCGCGTGTAGAGCGCATTATTTTGCCGGCCACAACGGAAATCGGGGGGGGGTCAGCCATGGCCTGGCTGCAGGACCAGGCCCGTGCTGTGATCACTGGCAAGCGCAAGTTCGGCCTGATCGCGATGCGCGCAAAGGGCGAGTATTCGCTGGATGCGCAGGGCGATCTGGGGTGGATCACCCTGGATGGCGATCACACCATCATGCGCGCCTTGAAGACGGTGAAGGCGGGTGAGTTGCTGGGGCCCGTGCAGGACGATGAATTTGTCTACCTGTTCTCGGTGCTGCAAAAGCGCGAGGCGCGCCAGTTGTCGTGGGACGAGTCCAAGTCTTTTGCTGCCACCCGTGCCGTCAGCTATTGCCGCGAAGAGGCGCAGACCCAGATGCGCGCGGATTTGTTCAAGCGCTATGGTGTGGAGATTGACCGTGCGGCCATTCGTGAACTGGTAGCCAAGGCCAACAGCGCGAACGCTGTAACAGACAAGGCGGCTGGCAAGCCCGACGAAAAGGCCGACGCGAAGCCGCAGCAATAGTCCCTGGGCTGCGTTGGGCGGGTCCCTGCAGGCGGTTTTGTTAGACTCATGGGTTCGCCTTCTCTAGGACTTGCTGTTGCATCGCATGGCTGATATTCGAGCGTCTGTATTAATACCAGTCAAAAATGGTGGCCCCCTGCTGGGGGATGTGCTGGAAGCGGTGCTGGCCCAGCAGGCACCGTGGCCTTTTGAGGTGATCGTGGTGGACTCTGGTTCGTCGGATGGTTCCGTCGAGCTGGCACGCCGCTATGGCGTGCGCGTTGAAACCATTCCTGCTGCGGAGTTCGGCCACGGGCGCACGCGTAACTTTCTGGCGTCGATGGCGGCGGGTGAGTTTCTGGTGTTCATCACACAGGACGCCCGGCCCGCCAGCCCGCTGTGGCTGGCCAACATGGTGCAAGGCTGCGATTCTGATCCTGCGGTGGCGGGGGCCTTTGGTCCCCACCGGGCCCACCCTCACGCCCGGCATGTCACGCATTGCGAGTTGAACCAGCACTTTGCTGGTTTTGGCGACGAGCTGTCGGTGGTGCGCATGGATGACCGTGCACGTTTTGCCACCGATCCCGGTTACCGGCAGTGGCTGCATTTTTTCTCCAGCAACAACTCGTGCATCCGCCGCTCGGTGTGGGAGCAGTTGCCCTTGCCCGAAGTGGCCTTTGCCGAAGACCAGACCTGGGCCTTGCGCGCCATCGAGGCGGGCCATGCCAAGGCTTTTGTTCCCGATGCGGTGGTGTACCACTCGCACGATTTTGGCGTGTGGGAGACATTGCAGCGCAACTTTGACGAGGCGCGCTCTTTCAACCTCTATTTCGGCTACCGCATCCAGGACAGCCTGCCCCGGGCACTGAGGTCGGCCGCGCACCTTGCCAAGCGGGATCTGGCGTGGCTGCGCACGGGTGGGTTGCGGGGCTGGCGCCTGTTCAAGAATGCCGGGTACATGGCCTGCATCGAGCTGGCGCGTGTGGTGGGGCAATACCTGGGGACGCGCCACGACCGCCTGCCCGCATGGCTGTTGCGGTCGGTGTCGCGCGATGAGCAATTGCAGCGCGCGGGGGCGGCCTGACCATGGCATTGAACCTCAAGAAAAAGATCTGGCGCGTCAAGGAGATGGTGCGCAAGGAAGGGGTCCTCCCGGCTCTGCGTGCCGTGGTGCGCCGCCTGCGCCAGGGGCCTGGCCGCTATGTCGATGTTTTTCGGCATTACGACTTTGCCCTGCCCTACGTGCTGCCAGCTGTGCCGGGCGATGCCAGGGCTGGAACCCTTCTGTGGTTCATTCCTGATTTCAACCTGGGCTCGGGCGGGCACCTCAATATCTTCCGCACGATCTGGCATCTGGAGCAGATGGGCTACACGTCCACCATCGTGATTGGCAAGCCCGTCATGCACCAGAACGCAGACGAAGCCCGCGATGAAATCCGCGAGCATTTCTTCCCGTTGCAGGCTCAGGTACTGCTGGGGCTGGACCAACTGCCCCCCTGCGAGTTTGCCCTGGCCACGGGCTGGGATACGGCCTATGCGGTGCGGGCGTTCACGGGCGCCCAGCACAAGCTGTATTTTGTGCAGGACTATGAGCCGCACTTTTACCCGGTGGGGTCGGAGTCGGTGCTGGCTGAGAACACCTACCATTTTGGGTTCTTTGGCATCACTGCGGGTGGTTGGTTGGCCCACAAGCTGGCGCAGGAATACGGCATGACCACCCACCCGGTCGGTTTTGGGGTGGAGCTGGAGCGTTACCGCCGGATGCCGCGCCGCGAGCCGGAGATCCGCCGCGTGTTCTTCTACGCACGCCCTCCAACGCCGCGCCGAGCGTTTGAAATGGGCCTGCTGGTGCTGAACGCCGTGTGGCAGCGTTTGCCCGATGTGCAGTTTGTGCTGGCAGGGTGGGATACGGCCGGCTACCACATTCCGTTTCCGCACCTGGGTTGTGGCACGGTGGCGCTGGACGACCTGCCAGACCTGTACAGCCAGTGCGATGCGGCGCTGGTGTTGTCTCTGACCAATGCATCCTTGCTTCCCTTGGAGTTGATGGCCAGCGGCTGTGCTGTGGTGTCCAACCGGGGCGCCAATGTGGAATGGTTGCTCAACGACGATGTGGTCATGTTGGCCGAAACGTCACCCGAAGGCCTGGCGGACGCCGTGTGCGCTTTGCTTCAGGATGATGAGCGGCGCCACGCCATGAGCCTGCGTGCCGAGGCGTTCGCCCGGGGGCTGACCTGGGACGCTGTGGCCCGGGATTTTGAGGCGGGGCTGCAGCGTGCCCGTGCACACAACCATCCGCGAGGCGAATTCTGATGCGTTGTGCGATCTTGGGCGGGGCGGGCTTTTTGGGGCGCCACATCGGGCGTTCTATGGCGGTGGCAGGCATGGATGTGTGGTCGGTAGACCGGTCGCTGCCGTTGCCGGGCAGTGCCCCCTGGCTGGCTGGTGAGGTGCAGGCCGACTGTTTTGACCTGTCCTCCTGGTGGGACCGGGTGGGTGGCGCCGATGTGATTGTTCACCTGGCCTCGTCCACGGTGCCCGCGACGGCGAGTGAAGACCCGGTCCAGGATGCCCAAACGAATCTGGTGGGAACTTTGCGCCTGCTGCAGGCCCTGCGCCAGAAAGCAGCGCGCCCCAGGTTGTTGTTTGCCTCGTCGGGTGGGGCTGTGTATGGGCGGCCGCAGTTCGTTCCGCTGAACGAAGCGCACCCGACCATGCCGATGGGCGCCTATGGGGCCACCAAGCTGGCAATCGAGCACCATTTGCGTATTGAAGAGGCTCAGCATGGCCTGCCGAGCCGCATCCTGCGGTTGAGCAACCCGTATGGCGAGTGGCAACAGCCCCACGGTGTGCAAGGAGTGATTGCGGTGTTTGCGCATCGCGCATTGCATGGCCAGTCGCTGGACGTATGGGGCGATGGCTCTGTGGTGCGGGATTTCGTCTACGCTGCCGATGTGGGGCGAGCCTTTGTGAGCGCAGCGCGCCATGAAGGGCCGACGAGGACTTTCAACATTGGCGGCGGTACAGGCCACAGTGTCAACGACATCATTCACACCCTGGAGCGTTTGCTGGGCAAGGCTGTGGAGCGGCGGGTTTTTCCGGCGCGTCCATTCGATCCCCCGGTCAACGTGCTGGACATTCAGCGCGCCCAGGAGGAACTATTGTGGGCGCCAGCGATGGCTTTTGAGGAAGGCGTGGCCATGTCAGTGCAATGGTTGCGGACGGTGCCATGACGCGCCCGGAATCCTCTGTGACAGCCGTGTCTTCGGCCGCCCCCAGGAATGCACGCCAGTTGTGGGTCTTGTGGCGCTACTGGATGGTGCGGGAGTTCAAGACCCGCTATGCGGGGTCGGTGCTGGGGTTTGCCTGGGCGTTTGTTCAGCCCCTGGCTTCCCTGGCCATCTTCTATGTGCTGTTTGGCCTGGTGCTCGCCGTGCGGGTGCCCGGGCTCGATGTGAACAATGGTTATCTGTTGCATCTGCTGGCCGGGCTGGCGGTGTGGCTGCCTTTTACCGATGCCATTGGGCGGGGTGTGGGGTGCCTGGCAGCGTACGAGGATTTCTTGCGCAAGCAGCCTATGCCCGCAGAGATCCTGCCCGCCGTGTCGGTGGGCGGTAGCCTGCTGGTTTTGGGCATCGGGTACGGGTTGCTGCTGGTGCTGTCGGTGGGCCAGGGCGTGGGGCCTTATGCATCGTTGGCCTGGTTGCCCGTGCTGGTGCTGGCCCAGATTGCGCTGACCTATGGCCTCACGCTGTTGCTGAGCATGGCGCATTTCTTGTGGCGCGATGTGGGTTCCATGGTGGCTTTTGGCTTGCAGCTGTGGTTTTACGTCACGCCCATCGTGTACCCGCTGTCCCAGGTGCCTGAGCAGTTTCACCGCTGGTTTTTATTCAACCCGCTGGCCTGCCTGGTGCTGATGGTGCAAGGAACGGTGCTGCACATGCCCGTGCCTCCAGGGACGCCTGTGGCTTTGGCTGTGTGGGTGGTGCTGCTTGGTGGTGGTGGATGGTGGTTCTTCCGTTCGATGAAGTCCGCACTGGGCGAGGCCTTGTAAATCATGACCATCCGCTTTGAGGGCATCGAAAAGACCTACATGGTGTACGCCCGTCCCCAGGACAGATTGTGGGAGTGGGTGACACGCAGCCAGCGCCACCGGGTGCATGTGGCACTGACCGGTGTCGATTTTGAGGTCCAGGCGGGTGAGACGTTCGGCCTGATCGGTGAGAACGGCGCTGGCAAAAGCACCCTGCTGAAAATTGCTGCGGGCACCATCCGGCCTACGCGTGGGCAGGTGACACAAGAGGGGCGGGTGGCTGCGTTGCTGGAGCTGGGCGCCGGTTTCCACCCCGAGGAGTCGGGCTATGACAACATCCGTTTCATGGCCGCCCTGCATGGCCTGGAGGGGCCTGCCATGGAGGCCTTCATCGTGCGGGCCACGGCTTTCTCGGAGTTGACGGTGGAGACGCTGGAGCGGCCGGTGAAGACCTATTCTTCCGGTATGTTCATGCGTTTGGCATTTGCTGCCGCGACGGCCATCGACCCCGATGTGCTGATCGTGGACGAAGCCCTCTCTGTGGGGGATTTGCATTTTCAGAAAAAGAGCCTGAACCGCATTCTGGAACTGCGTGAACGTGGTGCAACGGTTCTGTTCTGCTCCCACAACCTCTACCAGGTGCGAAGCCTGTGCCAGCGCGCCGCGTGGATTCACGGCGGTCGCATACAGGCGATTGGTGCGACCGAGGATGTGGTAACGGCCTACGAGTCGCATGAGCGGCGCCGGTATGCGCATCTGCGCGTCGAGTCGAATGAGGCGGCAAGAAAGGACGATGCAGCCCCGCCTGCCGCGCCGTCGTTGGGGGCGCCTCTGGTGAAAATTGCAGGTTTGACCATCGAGACTGGGGATGGGATCAATCCCGCGCAGGTTGATTCCTTTCAGGACATGTCGGTGGAGATCGTGATCGAGTCTTACGCCGAAGCGCCGTTCCATGTGTTGTTTGCGATCGTTCGCCCGGACAAGGACAACGTGTTTGGCACCAGCACGCAGTTCCGGGCGGAAGGAAAGCCGCTGCAGGGCGTTGGAACCCACCGCATTCGCACTCGTTTTCCCCGGTTGTCTTTGCTGTCGGGTGAATACCTGTGGAGTGTGTATGTTCTGGATGATTCCGGCATCCAGGTTCTGGACATGGCTGAACTCATCCAGCCCTTTACCGTGCTGAACCAGAAACACCGGGAGTTTGGTGTGACCTGGCTTGAGCACGAGTGGGTGCTGGTGGAATGACACGTGACTGGTCTCTGGACCTGCTGTTTCCCTTTATCGCCCGTGTGCCGACGACCTTGCCGTGGCGGCTGGCCGGGTGGATAGGCCGCGAATCTGCCGCTGAGCGCGAGCATTTGCTGCGCTGGCTGGAAAGCCTGTTTGCCCGGGTGTTCCCGAGTGCCACGGGGGCTGAGCATGCCCAATGGGCGAAGGCCCATCTGGCCATGCTGGCGCAGGAGATGGTGGATGCCATGGCGTTCCACCGCCTGGGCCGCTTTGGTGGGCCGGCCATCGATCTGCAAGGGGCGGAGCATGCGAGAAGTCTGACCCGCCAGGGCAAGGGGTTCATTCTGGTGCTCAATCACTATGACCGGCTCCTGACTGCCCCGGTGGCGCTTGCACGAGCGGGGGTCGCTACCAATGTCCTGACGATGCCCGTGCTCGATAACCCCGAGCTTCAGGCGGCGCAGCGCCGTTTTCTGCTGCACAAAATTCAGGGCTATACCAGCGCCACAAGAGGAACATGGCACACCACCAGTGATGGCCTGCGCCCGGTGTACGAGAGCTTGAGGGCGGGCCAGGGGTGGGTGATTTTGGCGGACGCATGGCGACCTGAGTTTGGCCGTTTGCGTGGACATCCTTTTTTGGGGGGATGCCTGAATCTGCCCACGGGTATTGAGCGCCTTGCACAGTCCACGGGTGTTCCTTTGTTGCACGCTGCGACGCATTCGCGAAGCCCGGGCCGTCTGGAGGTGGTTGTCGAACCACTGCCGGACAATCCCAGGCACGCTATTGACACTGTTGTCCAGCGCCTGGAACAAGACGTTCTGGCCCGGCCCTGGGCCTGGTGGCAATGGGGATTGTGGGATCAGATGTGGCAGCCGAGACCAACACCGAGACCAGAGGCGGAGGGAAATCCATGACCAATATTGAGCGCTACGACTACGCATTCGAACCGGACGGCGATGAGTGGGCTGCCCGACTTCTGCGTCGTGTTCCGCCGGGAGGTGGCTCGGTCCTGGAGTTGGGGCCTGGTCCTGGCGCCATGACCCGCGTCCTGCTGGCGCGGGGTCATCGGGTGACCGTCGTGGAAAATGACCCCGAAGCCCTGGAGGTGCTCAAGACGCTGGGGGTCGAAGTCATCTCCGGGAACCTGGACGGGACCGATTGGTTGGACGCGCTTGCAGGCCGGCGTTTTGACGCTGTGCTGGCCTGTGATGTGCTGGAGCACCTCAGAAAGCCCGAGGATGTGCTGCATCGCTTGAGCGAGTTTGTTGCCCCGATGGGCCGCTTGGTGATCTCCGTTCCCAACATTGCCTATGCCGGGGTGGTGGCGGCGATGCGCAATGGCATTTTTGACTATTCAGACAAGGGCCAACTGGACAGAACCCATGTCCGGTTCTTCACCAAGCGCAGCATTGAAAAGGTACTGCTGGACTGCGGGTGGGCGCCCAGGGTCTGGGAGGCCAACCGGGTGCCTGTCGAATGCAGCGAATTCGCCTGGTACTGGAGTGCGCTGTCCGGTGAGCAGCGCCAGGCATTGTTGGCAGGTTGGCAGGACTTCGATGTCTACCAGTGGATGGTGGTGGTGACCCCTTCGGTGGATGCTTCTGCCTGGGAGCTGATTGAGGCACGTGGTGCTGCCGACAGGCTGCGTGATGATTTGCAGGCCCTGACAGTGGTGCATCAGCGAGAGCGTGCGTCACTGCTGGAACATCAGAAGGCTTTTTCGGAGGCCAAGGAAATCATCGGCAAGATGCAACTCGAAATCAAGGAACTGCGCGCAGAGATGGACATAGTGCGCGCAGAAAAGAAAGCGGTGGAGGCGGACTTGGCCGCCAAACTGGCCGAGCCAGGGCCTCCCGAGGGTGTGTGGTCCGGGCGTTTGCGCCGGCTCATGGGCCGCGTCTGATACGGATTCGCGTTCGATCCATCAGAACTGTTCGGGCTGAGCCTGTCGAAGCCTTGCGCGGCGCTTCCACAAGCTGGGCGTGGGCGGATTACATTTTTGAATGCAGGCCGGTATGAGCCGGCTGTTATGGTGGGGGCAATATGTTGCTAGGGGTTCCTGATTTCACACTTGCGCATGCCGGTGTGGATGTTCTTGGCGCTGACTGCCGGATCGATCCCTCCGTGTCCGTCATGCGCTTTGGGCAGCGTGCCGGGGTGTTGTGTTTGGCCGACGGCGTCAGCCTGTATGCGCAGACGCGCCTGGTGTTGGGCGATGTGGTGGCAGACCCCTGTGTAGGAATCCGCATTGGTGCCCGCACCATCGTGAATGTGGGGGGATACCTTTCTGGTGAAGGCGGGCTCGATATTGGCGAAGATGTGCTGATCGGTCCCCATGCCAAGCTTCTGTCTGCGGGCCACGCCATTGATGAGGGGGATGTGATCATTGCGCGCAACCGGATTACCCGCGCAAAAATCACGGTGGAAGACGGGGCCTGGATAGGGGCCGGCGCGATCATTCTGGAAGGGGTGACCATTGGCCGTGGTGCTGTGGTGGCGGCTGGCGCACTGGTCCGGCAGGATGTCCCCGCCGGAATGGTGGCTGCCGGAATGCCTGCACGGCTGATCCGGTCACGGCGTGGAGACGCCTGGCCCGAGCCCGTGGCGCCCCCGGACGGGTTTCAGCGGGTCTGGTCCCACCTGAAAAGCGTGGGGCGCGGCGTGCTGCATCGAGGACGATGATGGGCAGAGGGTATTGGCTGCGGGTGGAGATGGGGTGGTGGCTGCGGGCGATGCTTCGTCTGCGTGGTGCGGCGCTGTCCGTTGCATTGTGGGGCGTCTTGCATCCTGCGGCCTGGGCAGATGCCGTCTGGGAGTTCGTGGACGGAGACGGTGTAGTGCACATGGGCAATGGCTCCCCGCCATCCGTCTCAAGGGGCGTGAAATGGCTCAGCCGGATACCGTCTGTCAAGGCCGACACGGCCGACAAGGGTAAAGGGCGAGACCCGTCGGCGCTGCAGTTTCCTGGCTATGACGCGGCCAAGCCGCATCTGGAGGCTGCTGCCCTGGCGCAGTCGCTGGACCCGGCATTGGTGATCGCTGTGGCGGCTGCTGAATCGGCGTTCAATGAGAAGGCTGTTTCGCGCAAAGGTGCTCTGGGCTTGATGCAGGTGATGCCTGCCACTGCTGAGCGCTATGGCATTGCTGCCCGTCCTGCGTCAGAAGGGGAGCATGCCGCCATGGAGCCCAAGGTGAATGCGCAGATTGGAAGCCGTTACTTGGCAGATCTGTTACGCATGTTTGACGGCGACAAGGAACTGGCTTTGGCGGCCTACAACGCGGGCGAGGGTGCGGTGATGAAGTATGGTCGGCAGATTCCCCCGTACCCAGAAACGCAGCAATATGTAGCGAAAGTCATGCACCTATACCGTGCGCTGCTTCGGTAACGTGTGGGCTGTATTCGCGTGAGCCCCGCATTGCCTGTTCGAAACTCCTGGGCAACACTTCTGAGTGGTTGTGCGGCACTTCTTTCGCTAATGTCCGTACTATTTCACGCATCGGGTGTCAATCGATGGCCACGCAGTGCCATGGCTAGCGCATTGTTGCAGGCATTTGGGCCGAGTGCGGGTACGATCAGCCGCTCATGATCTGGTTATCTGTGGTGGCATTCATCGTGGCAGCGTTGGCTGCAGGGTACATCGTCCGCTGGATGCGCAGCCACGCTTCCGTGTACGGCAATGGCATGCCGCAGCGCTTTCACCTGGGGGATGTTCCTCGTTTGGGTGGTGCTGCGCTGCTTCTGGGTATCGGCTGCAGCTGGGGCCTGGGGGTGTTGCAGTCCCTTCAGTGGGGCGACCCTGGCTCTCTCAGGTTGGGGGCGTGGGTTGGGGGTTGGCTGGTGGTGTTGCTGCCGGCCGCCCTGGGGGGCATTGCCGAAGACATGACCCAGCGCCTTTCCGTCCGATACCGGCTGATTTTGACCGGTGCGTCCGGCATTTTGGCCGTGGTGTTGCTGAATCTGACCCTGCCTCGCATGGGTTGGCCCTGGCTCGATGCCGTTCTGGTGGCGGCCCCCTGGCTGGGCATTGCCGTTGTGGTGCTCGCGGTGGCGGGCCTTCCCCATGCTTTCAATATCATCGATGGTTACAACGGCCTGGCAGGCATGGTGGCTTTGATCGTCTGCCTGGCGCTGGCCCATGTGGCCTTGCAGGTGGGGGACCGCGCGCTGGCGGCGTTGCTGGTGTCCACGGCAGCGGCCACCGGGGGCTTCCTGGTCTGGAACTACCCACGCGGCATGCTGTTTGCCGGGGATGGCGGGGCCTACGTGTGGGGCGTGGTGATTGCCATGGCCAGCATTTCGCTGGTGCAGCGCAACGCGGATGTGTCGCCCTGGTTTCCCATGTTGCTGCTGATCTACCCCGTCTGGGAGACGGTTTTTTCCATCTACCGCAAGGCGGTGCGGGGGGTGTCGCCGGGGGTGGCCGATGCCCTGCATTTTCATCAGCTGATCTACCGGCGGATTGTGCGCGGGGTTTTCCATGACGATGAGTCGCGCCGTGTGCTGATGCGCAACAACCGCACATCGCCCTATCTCTGGGGTTTTACGCTGCTGACGGTGGTGCCGGCCGTGCTGTTCTGGAACAACACGCTTTTGCTCATGGCGTTTTGTGGGCTGTTCGTGATCAGTTACGTGATGGCATATTTGGCCATCGTGCGCTTCAAAGTGCCGCACTGGCTGCGCCACTGAGCGCGGCCCGTCAAACGTCGTTGCTGCGTGTTGCTGTACGCCTCGCACTGCCGGCGGCGAGGCGCCTGGCCAGAACTGCTTCTCGCTGAGTTTTGTTGGCCTCGCCAAAGCCGCTTGGAACCTGCGTGCCCTGCGAATGCGGCACAATTTGCACCTTATTGTTTTCTTCTTCCGGGTGGCACGCCTCCATGACCGACCTTCTTTCGATTGCTCCGCGCGACAAGGCTGAAATTCTGGCCCAGGCGCTGCCCTATATCCGCAAGTTCCATGGCAAGACCATGGTCATCAAGTACGGCGGCAATGCCATGACCGACCCGGCCCTGCAGGCCGACTTCGCCGAAGACGTGGTGCTGCTCAAGCTGGTGGGCATGAACCCTGTGGTGGTGCACGGCGGCGGTCCACAGATCGAAACGGCCCTGAACCGCCTGGGCAAGAAGGGCGAATTCATCCAGGGCATGCGCGTGACGGACGCCGAGACCATGGAAGTGGTCGAGTGGGTGCTGGCTGGCGAGGTGCAGCAGGACATCGTGGGCCTGATCAACCAGGCCGGTGGCAAGGCCGTGGGCCTGACCGGGCGCGATGGCGGCATGATCCGCGCGCAGAAGCTCAAGATGGTGGACAACAAGAACCCGTCCATCGAGCACGACGTGGGCCAGGTGGGAGACATCGTCTCCATCGACCCCAGCGTGGTGAAGGCGCTGCAGGACGATGCGTTCATCCCCGTCATCAGCCCCATCGGCTTTGGCGAGAACAACGAGAGCTACAACATCAACGCCGATGTGGTGGCCAGCAAGCTGGCCGAGGTGCTCAAGGCCGAGAAGCTGGTGCTGCTTACCAACACCCCGGGGGTGCTGGACAAGGCGGGCAACTTGCTGACCGACCTGACGGCCCGCCGCATTGACGAGCTGTTTGCCGATGGCACGATCTCCGGTGGCATGCTGCCCAAGATCGCCGGGGCGCTCGACGCCGCCAAGGCGGGTGTCAATGCGGTGCACATCATCGACGGCCGCGTGCCGCACGCCATGCTGCTGGAGATTCTGACCGAGCAGGCCTACGGCACCATGATCCGTAGCCATTGAAATGTTTCCCCTGAGTCGCCTTCGGCACCTTCCCCCTCTCCTTCGGGAGGGGGGGGCACCCCGTGGCCTGGCCAAGCCAGCTCCACGGGTGCGCTGGCTTGGGCTGCGCCGGTCTTGTGGGCTGCTGGCCATGTGCAGCGCCGTGGAGCGTTGACATGCGCCTTCTCCTGGTCGAAGACGATGTCATGGTGGCCAGCGGCATCAAGCTGGGGCTGACCGATGCGGGTTATGCGGTCGATTGGGTGGGCAGTGGTGAGCGTGCTGAAGAGGTGCTGCGCACCGAGTCGTTCGACGCGGCCATCATCGACATCGGCCTGCCGGCCATGGATGGCCTGGAACTCACGCGCCGCCTGCGCCGCCCCGACATGGCCAGCCCTTCGATGCCTGTGCTCATCCTGACCGCACGCGACGCCCTGCACGACCGCGTGCAGGGGCTGGATCTGGGCGCAGACGACTACATGGTCAAACCCTTCGAGCTGCCCGAACTGCTGGCACGGCTGCGGGCGCTGCTGCGCCGCTCGCAGGCTGCAACCACGGCGGTGCTGAGCTTTGGCCCGCTGGAGCTGGACACTGCGGGGCGCCGCGCAAGCATTCGCCACGGCAGTGGCGAGGGCGAACAGGTGATCGAATTGGGCCCCCGCGAGTGGACGGTGCTCGAATACCTGCTCATCAATGCCCCCAAGCCCGCCAGCAAAGACAAGCTGCTGCAGGCGCTGACGGGTTGGGACAAGGAGATCACGCCCAATGCGGTAGAGGTCTATGTCTCTCGCCTGCGCGGCAAGCTGGAGCCCCATGGCGTGGCGCTGCGGTCCATCCGTGGTTTTGGCTACCGGCTGGAACTCCAGGCCCCCTGACCGGGGCACCCTTCTTCGCCCGCTCTGCCATGCTGCTCCGGAAGAAATCCACCCAGCGGCCTGGCTTGCGCGCCATGACGTCCGACCTGCGGACGCGGCTGCTGCTGATGCTGGTGCTGCCGCTGTGCCTGCTGGCGCTGGTCGGCGTTTGGCTTGACTACCGCTCGGCCGACGAAGCTGCCGGCCAGCATGACCAGCGCCTGGTGCGGCTGCTGCCCGCGCTGGCTGACTCGGTGCTGGCCCCGCCGATCCGCGACAACAACCCCCCGCTCTTGCTGCTGGCGCCTCCCATTGAGGACTTCCTGCGCCAGAACGCGGGCTTCTCGGCCTACAGCGTGCGCGACACGGCGGGGCGGCTGTTGCTCGGCGATGACTGGGTGCATGGGGCGGTGCCTGGCACGCAGGCCCCCGAGTTCCACAGCGTGGAGTTTGGCGGCGTGACCTACCGGGTGGCCGTGCAGCGGGGCCGCACGGGTGCCGGAGAGCTGGTGGTGGCACTGGCCGATGGCTCCGATCCGCGCCAGAAGTGGGGCCAACAATTGCTGCTGCGGGTGCTGCTGCCCAACCTGGTGCTGCTGATGGCCGCAGGCTTTGCGATCCACTGGGCGGTGCGGCAGGCCTTCAAGCCGCTGGTGGGCCTGGCCGAGGCGGTGGAGCGCCGCTCGCCGCGTGACCTCAGCCCCATCGACGAAGCCGCTTCGCCCGACGAGGTGCGCCCGCTGGTGCATTCACTCAACCGCTTGTTCGCGCTGGTCAATGCCCAGGCCGAGGGCCAGCGCCGTTTTGTGGCCGATGCGGCGCACCAGCTGCGCACCCCGCTGGCGGGCCTGCAAGCCCAGGTCGAGGCCTGGGCCATGATGGCCAAGGCGGCGGCGCCCCCCCAGGTTTCGTTCCCGGATTTTGATCGAAAAATGCCGCTGGCGCGCGAGGATAGGGCGCAAGGTGCTATTGTTTTAGGAGTTGACCAGATCGAGAAGCTGCGCAACGCCACGCGCCGCACTTCGCAGCTGGCGCACCAGTTGCTGGCGTTGTCCCGTGCCGACGCGCGCAGCCTCGATGCCCAGCCGCCGCAGCGCGTGGACCTCAAAGACCTCTGCGAGTCGCTGCTGGAGACTTTTCTGGATGCCGCCACCGGCAAGGGGCTGGACCTGGGGCTGGAAGTGCAGCTCGTGCATGTCACCGGCCACGGCTGGCTGCTGCGCGAGTTGTTGTCCAACCTGGTGGACAACGCCATCAAGTACACCCCGCCGGGTGGTGTCGTCACCATCCGCTGTGGACTGCGCCAGGGCCGCAGTGGCCCACCGCGTGCCTATGTCGAGGTGGAGGACGACGGCCCCGGCGTGCCCGAGGCCGAGCGCACCCGGGTGCTGCAGCGGTTTTACCGCGTGCCGGGGGCCGGAGGTGAGGGCACGGGCCTGGGGCTGGCCATTGCCGATGAGATTGCCCGCGTGCACCGTGCCGCGCTCACGCTGGGCGCCGGTCCGCAGGGGCGCGGGCTGCTGGTGACGGTGGTGTTTCCGCTGTAGTGCCGGGGCAGGGCGGGCCGGAGCTGGGCCCACGCGGCCAGGGCCGGGGCCTGTGCGAGAATCATTTACATACACGATTGACTTGTGCAAACAGGGGCGCGGCGCCAGCCGGTGCCCCGGAGCCGGCAGCCTGTTTTTGCCGTGGATTGCACACCGTGATGATCCTGCCCTGCTGCAGACCTGCGCATGCCCCCGCCGGCATGTGGCGGGGCGCAGGGCCTTACCAGAGCCCCTGTCCCGCATGTCCGAACTTTCGCCCCTGCCCGAGCCTGCCCCCACCGACGATGCGGGTGACACCCCCGCTGCGCGCAAGCGGCCCAAACCCGGCGAGCGGCGCGTGCAGATCCTGCAGGCGCTGGCGTCCATGCTGGAGCAACCGGGCGCTGAGCGCATCACCACGGCCGCGCTGGCGGCGCGCCTGTCGGTGAGCGAGGCCGCGCTGTACCGCCACTTCGCCAGCAAGGCGCAGATGTTCGAGGGGCTGATCGACTTCATCGAGCAGACCGTTTTTACGCTGGTGGCGCAGATCACCGGACGCGATGTGCCGGACCCCGCGCAGGCCCCCGAAGTCGGAGCGCGCCAGGCCGCGCGCATCGTGGCCTTGCTGCTGCAGTTTGGCGAGCGCAACCCGGGCATGGTGCGCGTGATGGTGGGTGATGCGCTGGTGTTCGAGCATGAGCGCCTGCAGCAGCGCATGAACCAGTTTTTCGACCGCATCGAATCCACGCTGCGCCAATGCCTGCGCCCCGCAGTGGCGGGCTCTGCCACCCCCACGGTAGACGCCCAGGTGGCGGCCAGCGTGCTCACGGCATTTGCCGTGGGGCGCCTGCAACGCTACGCGCGCTCGGGCTTCAAGCGCCCGCCATCGGAGCATCTGGAAGCCAGCCTGGCGCTGATCCTCTGATACGACCGCCTTGGTGCCGCCTGCGATGGGCGGCCTGGCGGCGTGGCGCAATGGATGGGCGGGGCAGATGGTGGTGCCGCCGCCACGGGCGATTTGGATGGGCCTCCCTATTTTTTTCAGGGGTTTTGGCCGGTCGCTGAATTTGCTGCAGAATAGAACGAACGTTCGTTTTTATTTGTGCACATGCCCGCCACCCCCGAATCCAGCCAGGCCCTCCGCAGTCCGCGTGCCCGCAGCAGCACCGGCCGCGCGCTGCAAAAAGGCCAGCAAACCAAGGCCGCCATTGTCGAGGCGGCGCTGGGCCTGGCCACACACATCGGGCTGGAGGGCTTGTCCATTGGGGCGCTGGCCGATGTCACGGGCATGAGCAAGTCGGGCGTGTTTGCCCACTTTGGCTCGCGCGAAGAGCTGCAGATCTCCGTGATCCGCGAATACCACACCCGCTTCGAGCAGGAGGTGTTCTACCCCGCCATGTCCGCTCCGCGCGGCGTAGGCCGGCTCAGTGCCCTGTTCGACAACTGGATGAAGCGCACCTCCATCGAAATCGATTCGGGCTGCATCTACATCAGCGGCGCGGTCGAATTTGACGACCGCACCGGCCCCGTGCGCGACGCGCTGGCCAGCTCGGTGCTGACCTGGCACGCGGCCATGCGCCGTGCCATCGAGCAGTGCAAGGTTTTGGACGAGCTGCGCGCAGACACCAATGCCGAGCAGATGCTGTTTGAGATCCATGGCCTCATCCTCGCGCTGCACTACGAAGCGCGGTTCCTGCAAACCCCCGGCTCCATGGGCCGGGCGGTGCAGGGCTTTCACAACATCCTGGCGCGCTACAGCAGCGCCCAGGCCACGGCCCCGGCCGCCGCTGCGCCAGCAGCACCCTCTGCTGCTGCCAAGCGCCGCAAAGTTTCCAACCAAACCACCCCATCCAAGGAGTAAACCCCATGCCTATCTACACGCCGCCCCTGCGCGACATGCAATTCGTCATGCACGAAGTGCTCAAGGTCAGCGATGAATTCAAGGCCATGCCGCCCCATGCCGAGGTGGATGTGGACACGATCAACGCCGTGATCGAAGAAGCTGGCAAGTTCGCTGCCGAAGTGACCTTCCCGCTCAACATCAGCGGCGACACCGAAGGCTGCGTGCTCGACAAGGCCACCCATGAAGTGAAGCCCCCCTCGGGCTTCAAGGACGCTTATGCCAAGTACGTCGAAGGCGGCTGGGCGGCACTGTCGTGCGACCCGGCCTACGGCGGCCAGGGCCTGCCCTTCGTGCTGAACCAGTGCCTGTACGAGATGATGAACTCGGCCAACCAGGCCTGGACCATGTACCCCGGCCTGTCGCACGGCGCCTACGAGGCGCTGCACGCCCACGGCACTGACGCGCAAAAGAAGATCTACCTGCCCAAGCTCACCAGCGGCGAGTGGACCGGCACCATGTGCCTGACCGAACCCCATTGCGGCACCGACCTGGGCCTGATGCGCACCAAGGCCGAACCGCAGGGCGACGGCACCTACAAGCTCACCGGCAACAAGATTTTCATCAGCGCCGGTGAACACGACATGGCCGACAACATCATCCACCTGGTGCTGGCCCGCCTGCCCGACGCGCCCCCCGGCATCAAGGGCGTGAGCCTGTTCATCGTGCCCAAGTTCCACGCCAAGGCCGACGGCTCGGTCGGCGAGCGCAACGGCATCTACTGCGGGGGCCTGGAACACAAGATGGGCATCCATGGCAACGCCACCGCGCAGATCGTCATCGACGGCGCCATCGGCACCCTGGTGGGCCAGCCCAACAAGGGCATGCAGGCCATGTTCGTGATGATGAACGCCGCCCGCCTGGGCGTGGGCAACCAGTCGCTGGGCCTGACCGAAGTGGCTTACCAAAATGCGCTGGCTTACGCCAAGGACCGCATCCAGATGCGCAGCCTCTCTGGCGTCAAGGCCAAGGACAAGGACGCCGACCCCATCATCGTGCACCCCGATGTGCGCAAGATGCTGCTCACCGCCAAGGCCTACGCCGAAGGTGGCCGCGCGCTGCAGATCTTCTGCACGCTGCTGCTGGACAAGGTGCACAGCCACCCCGATGCAAAGGTGCGTGCCGAATCCGAAGAGATGGTGGCGCTGCTCACCCCCATCGTGAAGGCCTTCATCACCGACAACGGCCACATCTCCACCAACGCCTGCATGCAGGTCTTCGGCGGCCACGGCTTCATCAAGGAATGGGGCATGGAGCAGTACGTGCGCGACAACCGCATCAACATGATCTACGAAGGCACCAACACCATCCAGTCGCTGGACCTGCTGGGCCGCAAGATCCTGGGCAACAACGGCGCCACGCTCAAGAAGCTGGGCAAGCTGATCGGCAAGCTGGTGGAAGAAGAAGGCGTGAACGAGAAGATGGCCGAGTTCATCAACCCCGTCGCCATGCTGGGCGACCAGATGACCAAATTCACCACCGAGATCGGCTTCAAGGGCATGCAAAACCCCGACGAAGTGGGCGCCGCCGCCGTGGACTACCTGCGCGTGGCTGGCCACCTGGTGTTCGGCTACCTGTTCGCCCGCATGGCCCAGGTGGCACTGCGTGAGATCGCGGCCGGCAACACCGACCCGTTCTATGGCGCCAAGTTGCAGACCGCACGTTTCTACTTCGCCAAGCTGTTCCCTGAAACGGCCACGCTGATGCGCACCGCCCGTGCCGGCAGCAAGGTGCTGATGGACACCGATCTGGCCCTGGCCTGATCAGTCTTCATGGTGGATTTCAAGCCTTTTTGCGGGGTGGCGCCTATGTATAAAGCGGTAGTGGCTATTGTTTTTGTAGCGTCTGCGGCGCCCGCCTGGGCGCAGGCGACGCCCGAAGGCCTGTGGCGCAACATCGACGACAAGACCGGCGAGGCCAAGGCCGAAATCCGCATCCGCGACATCGGCGGCGGCGTGCTGAACGGGGCGCTGGAAAAGCGCCTGTCCAAAGACGCCAAGCCCGACGAGGTCTGCGACGAGTGCTCGGATGACCGCAAGGGCAAGCCCATCTTGGGCCTGGAGATCATCCGGGGCGCCAAGAAGGCCGACGGCAGAGAGGTGTGGGAGAGCGGCAAGATTCTCGACCCCGAGAACGGCCGCAACTACACCCTGCGTATGACACCCGTTGAGGGCGGCAAGAAGCTCGAAGTGCGAGGCTCTATCGGCCCCTTTGGCCGCACGCAAACCTGGATCCGCGTCCAGTAAACCCCATTCCCGTGGCCTTGCGCGCCCCCTGCGGTGTTGCGCAACGCCCCAACCAGGAACCCAACCCATGTCCCGATTCCAAGTGAAAAAAGTCGCCGTGCTCGGCGCAGGCGTGATGGGCGCGCAGATTGCCGCCCACCTCGTCAACGTGAAGGTGCCCGTGGTGCTGTTCGACCTGCCTGCCAAGGAAGGCCCCAAGAACGGCATCGTCACCAAGGCCGTGGAAGGCCTGAAGAAACTCAAGCCCTCGCCCCTGGGCGTGGCCGACGACGCAGCGCTGATCCAGCAGGCCAACTACGAAGAGCACATGCACCTGCTCAAGGAATGCGACCTCGTGATCGAGGCCATTGCCGAGCGCATGGACTGGAAGCTCGACCTCTACACCAAGATCGCGCCCCACGTGGCCAAGCACGCCATCCTGGCGTCCAACACCTCGGGCCTGTCGATCACCAAGCTGTCTGAAGTGCTGCCCGAGAGCATCAAGCCGCGTTTCTGCGGCATCCACTTCTTCAACCCCCCGCGCTACATGACGCTGGTGGAGCTGATCAACACCCCCACCACCCAGCCTGAAGTGCTGGACCAGCTCGAAGCCTTCGTCACCAGCGGCCTGGGCAAGGGCGTGGTGCGCGCGCACGACACGCCCAACTTCGTGGCCAACCGCGTGGGCATCGCCGGCATGCTGGCCACGATGAAAGAGGTCGAGAACTTCGGCCTGACCTTCGACGTGGTGGACGACCTCACGGGCAAGAAGCTGGGCCGCGCATCCAGCGGCACCTTCCGCACGGCCGACGTGGTGGGCCTGGACACCATGGCCCACGTGATCAAGACGCTGCAGGACAACCTGAGCGGCGACGCTACCAAAGGGGCTGCACAGTACGACCCGTTCTACGAAAGCTTTGGCACGCCCGCCGTGCTCAAGAAGCTGCTGGAACTGGGCAACCTGGGCCAGAAGACCAAGGCAGGCTTCTTCAAGAAGGTCGGCCGCGATGTGATGCGCTTTGAGCTGGACAGCGAAGAGTACGTGCCCGCCGGCCAGAAGGCCGACGAGGTCTATGCCCGCATGCTCAAGAAGCCTGCAGCCGAACGCCTGCGCCTGCTGCGCAATGCCGAAGGCGCGCCCGGCCAGTTCCTGTGGGCCATCTTGCGCAACAGCTTCCACTACGCCGCCGTGCACCTGGCCACCATTGCGGACAACGCGCGCGACGTGGACCAGGCCATGCGCTGGGGCTTCGGCATGAAGCAGGGCCCCTTCGAGCTGTGGCAAGAAGCCGGCTGGCTCGACGTGGCGAAGATGATCCAGGAGGACATCGACGCTGGCAAGGCGCTGTGCAAGGCGCCGCTGCCCGAGTGGGTCTTCAAGGGCCCCGTGGCCGAGGCCGGTGGTGTGCACACCGCACAAGGCTCGTGGAGCGCGTCGCAAGGCCAATTCGTGCCACGCCGCCAGCTGCCTGTGTACGAACGCCAGATCTTCCCCGAGTCGTTGCTCGGTGAATCCAACCTGCCCGACTGGCGCACCGCCGGAACGACCATTGCTGAGTCGAACGCCTTGCGCACCTGGACGTTGGATGGCCAGGTGTTGATCGCCAGCATCAAGAACAAGATGCACGCCATCAGCCCCGAGGTGATGGAGGCCCTGATGGAAGCCTTGGAGCTGGCCGAGGCCGAATACCAGGGCATGGTCATCTGGTCCGGCGACGCACCTTTCAGCGTGGGTGCCGACCTCGAAGCCACGATGCCGGCCTTTGTGGTGGGCGGTGCAGACGCCGTCGAAAGCATCGAGAAGGAACTGCAGAACCTGATGATGCGCATCCGCTACGCCCAGGTGCCCGTCGTGGCTGCCATCCATGGCATGGCGCTGGGCGGCGGCTGCGAGCTGGCGGTGTATTCGGCCAAGCGTGTGGCCCATATGGAAAGCTACATCGGCCTGGTGGAAGTGGGCGTGGGCCTGGTGCCTGGCGCCGGCGGCCTGACCTACATCGCACGCCGCGCCGCCGAGAACATGGCGGCCTCTACCGGCAAGGACATCCTGCCCTTCCTGACCGAAGGCTTCACCGCCGCCGCGATGGCCAAGGTGGGCACCAGCGCCATCGAGTCGCGCAAGCTGGGCTTCCTGCTGGAGTCCGACATCATCGTTCCGCACAAGGACGAATTGTTGTTTGTGGCCATCAACGAAGCCAAGTCCATGGCGGCCAGCGGCTGGCGCGCCCCGCACAAGCGCCTGTTCCCCGTGGCGGGCCGCAGCGGCCTGGCCACCATCAAGGCACAGCTCGTGAACATGCGCGACGGCGGTTTCATCAGCGCTTACGACTTCAAGATCGGCGCCATGATCGCCGAGGTGGTGTGTGGGGGTGATGTGGACGCCGGCGCTCTGGTGAGCGAGGAATACCTGCTCACGCTGGAGCGCAAGGTGTTCTGCCACCTGATCGCCCAGCCCAAGACGCACGAGCGCATCCTGGGCATGTTGTCCACCGGCAAGCCCGTCCGCAACTGATCGATTGATTGACCGGTTGACCGACATGAGCGAACACGCCCCCAACAAACTGCAGCGCTCGCTGATGCGCCTGGACGAGGCGCCCGCCTTCATGCGTGGCTTCGTGCAGAACATCATCCTGCGCCGGGCTGTGCCCTTTACCGGCACGGCCGGGGTGAAGTTCGTCTCGCTCACGCCCGAGCGCGTCGAGGTGCACCTGGCCAATGAGCACCGCGTGCAGAACCACATCGGTGGTGTGCATGCCTCGGCCATGAACCTGC
>JADMJR010000067.1 GCA_018780365.1 Acidovorax sp.
TGGCGCGTGCGCCTGCTGCTGGACGCCACGGGCACGCCCCGGGCCGAGGCCTTTGTGCTGCTGCCCACGCAGGAGCCCGTGCGCTTGCAACTGGCAAAAAGCGCTTTTGCCGAAGCCCACAGCGAATTTGTGCGCTACAAAACCACGCGCCGCGCGCACTACGCGGCGTTTGCGTCCACCATGCCCGGCGTGTTCGACACGCTGCTGTGGAATGCGGCGGGCGAGATCACCGAGAGCACGTTCGGCAACATTGCGGCCCTCATCGACGGGCGGTGGGTGACGCCGCCCCTGTCCTGCGGCCTGCTGCCCGGCGTGGGCCGCGCCGTGGCGCTGCGCGAGGGCCGTGTGGTGGAGGCGGTACTGCGCGTGGCCGATGTGCCCCGGGTACAGGGCTGGGCCTTCATCAACAGCCTGCGCGGCTGGCTGGCCGCCGAGCTGGACAGATAGAAAATTTGAATCCAATCGGCTCCCAGCGCCCGTGGAATAAGCGCTGGTTGCTATCCAATTTTCAGAGCCGTTCCTTCACATAGCTCGGCCGGTCCATGTCCACGATCTCCACGCTCAGCTGCACCATCACGCCCTGCGGCCGGGGCGTGCGTTCGCGCAGCACGGCGGCAATGCGGCCCGCCAGCTCCGTCTTGGCTTCGGGCGTGCGGCCCGCGAGCAGGCGCAGCTGGGCATGCACAAAGCCACGGTTTGCGGGGGCCGTGCCAATCTCGAAGCTGTCGGCCACGATAAAGCGGGTCTTCAGGTCGGCCTCGTCCTGTACTTGGGGGTGGGCGCACAGCGTGGCGTTGAGGGCGGCCAGGGTCTCGGCCTCAGGGTAGTGGGGCAGGTTGGCGGAGTATTCGACGGTGAGGTGGGGCATGGTGATTCCGGTCTTGGGCAGTGCGCCAGTTTAAGGGCCCAGGCCCCATGCCTTTGGGGTCACCCGATCTGGTCGTGTTTTTGCAAAAACTCTTCCAGCGCCTGCAGCACCTGGTCAGGCGCCTCGATCTGCGGCCAGTGGCCGATGCCGGGCAGCGACACCACGTCGGCATCGGGCACCAGCGTGCGATAGCGCGCCGCCATGTGGGCGCCCGAGTTCGGGTCCGCCGCGCCGTTGACCAGCCGCACCGGCACCACATGCTGCAGCAGCGGCACTACCAGGCGGTCCCGCAGGGCCATGCGGTCGATGTAGAAGCGCCCGGTCTTGTGGCTGATGGCGCGGCCGTTGTGGTAGTTGACCAGCGCCCAGAAGTCTTGCAGCAGTGCAGGGGACGGACGGGTCTGTGGGCCAAAAAGGCGCGTGATGGTGCGCTCGAACGCTTTTTGGGGAATGCGCGGTGCGATCCAGCGGCCCAAGGGTGATGACAGCAGGTGCTGCAGCATGCGTGGCTGGTACGCCTCGGGGCAGACGCCGCCGTTGAGCAGGGTGAGCGACAGGATGCGCTGCGCCCTCCGTCGCGCCAGCATCTCCTGGGCCACGCTCACCCCCAGGTCGTGGGCGACGATGTGCACCTGTTGCACACCCAGCCGGTCCAGCAGCGCCTCCAGCAGGTCTGCATGGTTTTCGATGCCGTAGGCGTGGTCCGCAGGCTTGTCGGAAAAGCCCATGCCCAGCAGGTCGGGCGCGATGAGGCGGTGGCGTGTGGCCAGGGGCGCCCACAGCGGATGCCAGTCGTACGAGCTGGTGGGGTAGCCATGGATGAACAGCAACACGCTGCCGTGTTGGCCCGCTTGTGCCACGAACAGGCGATGGCCACCCAGCGCGACCATGCCGCCCTGGGCCTGCCAGTGCCGCAGCGCGGGCGTCAGGCGGTCCATGCGGTGTGTGCCAGCAGCGCCATGGCCGTGAGTTGGGTGAGCAGCGTGAAGGCGTGTGCGGCCTGCCGCCACGCCAGCCGCCGGGTCAAGGCGCCCATGCAATAGAGCAGCCGCGCCAACACAAAACCCGCGCAGGCCACCGCCAGCGCCCCGGGCGTTGCACTGTGGAGCTGCGCGTGGGCCAGCAGGAGCAGGCCGAACAGCATCGACTGTTCCAGCGTGTTGCCATGCGTGCGGATGGCCGCAGCCAGATCCTTGTGGCCTCCATCTCCCCAGGTCTGCCGGTAGCGCAGGCGCAGGCGTGACACGTGAAGGGACAGGGCCGTCAACAGCAGCGCCAGCGTGACCAAGGTGGTGGCTGCCAAGCTAAGGGTGGACATGGATGAATGGGGTGGATGTCGGTTAAGAAGCCACCAGCTTAGAAAGCCCCGGCGCGATCGCCAATAGCACCAAAGGGCAGGTGTGTGCACCCGCCACAGTGCCTTGCACGGTTGGGTGCCTGGGGTGCAGCGCGCCACCGGCGGTGGGTGGGTCAGCCCGGCGGGTGGCTTTGCAGAAAGGCCCGGAGCTTCATCGGCGCAATGGGCTTGGGCAGCAGGGGCAGGCCGGCCGCCGTGGCCCGCCGCTGCACGTCGGCCTGGTGGGCATCGGCCGTGACCAGCAGGGCCGGTGCGGTGCTGCCCAGGGCCTGGCGCAGGTGTGCAATCGCTGTTACCCCGTCGTCTGCGCCGGGCAGGCGCAGATCCACCACCAGGGCGTCGATGGGGTCTGCGGCAGTGTCCGCATGGGGCATCAGCGCCAGGGCGGCCGCCAGATCGCTGGCCTCGACCACGGCGCAGCCCCAGGATGCCAGCAGCCCGCAGAGCGCCTTGCGCGAATCCGCATCGTCTTCGAGCACCAGAATCCGCCGCCCCGCGAGGGGCGCGGGCGTGGTGGCCTCGGCGGGCGGTGCCTGCAGCGGGGCGGCAGGGGCGGGCTTCGCCAAGGGAAGGCGCAGGCTGAAGCAGCTGCCCTGACCGAGGGTGGATTGCACCGCGAGGTCGAGCCCCAGCAGGTCGCTCAGCCGTTTGGCGGTGGCCAGCCCCAGGCCCAGCCCCTGGCTGCGGTTGCGCTGCGGGTTGTCGATCTGGTAGTACTCGTCAAAGATGCGCGGCAACTCGGCAGCCTCCATGCCCACGCCCGAGTCGTGCACGGCCAGGGTGAGGGCTCCGTCCTCCTGCACAGCGTCAACGCGCACGAACCCCGCGAGCGTGTAGCGGATGGCGTTGGACACCAGGTTGGACAGCACCCGTGCCAGCAGGGCGCGGTCGCCCCACACGGTGGCTGGGGTGGTGGCAACCTGCAAGTCCAGCCCCCGTTCCTGCGCCATGGCAGCAAAGTTGCCGGTCATTTCATCGAACAGGCCCTGCAGCGCAAAGGCCGTGGGCCGGGGCGTGAGGCTGCGTGCATCCAGCCGCGACAGTTCCAGCAGGCCCTCCACCAGCGCCCCCATGCTGCCCACACATTCGGCGATGGCGCCAGACAACTCCTGCACCCTGCCGGGTGTAGCGGCTGTGGGGGCGTGGCGCAGCGTGTGTGTGAGCAGCCCCAGGGCATTGAGGGGCTGGCGCAAGTCGTGACCGATGGTGGCCAGAAAGCGGGCCTTGGAGGCATGTGCGGCCTCGGCGTCGGCGCGTGCCTGCCGGGTGGCTTCGTTTTCGCGCTGCAAGGCATCGATCAGGGCCAGCTTCTCCTGGCGTTGTGCGCGGGCTTGCACAAGCGTATGCGCCTGCGCCCGGCCGCTGCGCCACACGTACCAGGCCATCAGCACCGAGGCCAGCGCCAGCGCATAGTGCAGAGGCTGGCCCACCAGCACATCGCGCAGGGCCAGAGGGCCGAACACACCGGCGGCATAGGCTGCCAGGGCAGGCAGGTGGTGGGCCAGGTGCGTGACGCTGCCTAGCACCACGGCGGCCAGGCCAATGTGCAAGGCCATCTCGGCCACCACGTTGTGGGGGGCCAGCAGCACCCAGCTGCCGGCCCCCCAGGCCAGCGCCTGGGCCAGTGCGCTGGCCACCACCCAGCGGGCCCAGAAGGCGTTGCGGCCTGGCTGCAGCGCCCCCGCACGGCGGTACGCCAGGCCCAGGCCGATGCGCAGACCGCGCACGGCCGCAAACGCGACCAGCCACCAGGCGATGGAGGGTGAAGGCACATCGCGCCAGAACAGCACGCTGAGGAAAAAAGCCTCCACCACCCCCACCAGGGCGGCCATCGGCGCGCCTCGGTGCAGTGTGTCCAGCGCCTCGGCGTCCACGGCCACGGCTGCGGCTGCAGGTTCGGGCCGTGTCATCGCTGCAGCAGCCCCTGTGCGCGGGCCACCACCAGCAGGTGGGTGCGGTTGCGCGCCTGCAGGGTGTCCAGCAACGCAGTGACGTGGAGCTTGACGGTGCGTTCGGCGATACCCAGTTCCTGCGCGATGCGCTTGTTGGGGTGCCCCAGGGCCACCAGCAGCAGCACCTCGCGCTGCCGAGCTGTGGGGGTGGGGGCGGCGCTGGCCTGCGGAGGTGCTGGAGTTTCAAACACCACGCCCCCTTCGGCAATGCGCTGCAGCGCGGCCGCCAGTGCAGGCACGGGCTGTGATTTCCCAAGAAAACCGCTTGCCCCGGCGCCACGCGCCGCTGCAGCCAGCGCGGGGTCTTCGTCGCCAGATATCAGTACGCGGGCGACGAGCGGGAACTGCGCGGCAAAAAGCCGCAGGCCTTCCAGGCCCGTGTGGGCGCCCAGGCGCTGGTCCAGCAGCACCAGGTCCAGGTCCTGCTCGCCCGCTGCCGCCTGCAGCCCTGCGTCCAGCGTGGGCGCGGTCAATACCTGCGCAGTCGGCAGCGCCTGGGCGAGTGCATGCGCGAAGCCTACACAGAACAGGGGGTGGTCATCCACCAGCAAGAGTTTCATGCAGGGGATTGTGGTGTACGCCGGGGGGCTCCGAGCCCCGTGGCTTGTTTGACACGGCATCAGGGCCTTGTGCATGCCTGTTGCCGTATCGCAAGCCGCTTGCTCAGAATCCGAGCGGCCCCGCGCGTTGTGGGGCCCGCGTTGTGTGCCGGTTTTGTGTGTCCGCCGTACTGCCAGAAGCCTTCCAGGGTGACATCCGAAGGGCTGCTGTGCAGGAGGGGAGGTGGATATGCGGGCAGGCTGCAGCATTTCGTCACCTGTCTTCAATAAAACCATGAAATACCAAAAATTGATTCGACACACTACCGTGGCCGCTCTGGCGCTGTGCGCTGCCGGCTGGGCCAGCGCAGAAGGGGCTCGCCCGCATTGGGCGTATAAGGGTAAACACGGCGCCGCCCACTGGGGCGCGCTGGAGGCTGGCTTTGAGGCCTGTGCACGCGGTGCGGCGCAAAGCCCCATCGACATCCGCAACACCGTGAAAGAGGCGCTGCCTGCGCTGGACTTCCAGTACACCGCCGGGGCCCCCACGCTGGTCAACAACGGGCACACGGTGCAGGTGAACATGCCTGCGGGCAGCAAGCTGGTGGTGGACGGCAAGGCGATGGAACTGCTGCAGTTCCACTTCCACACCCCCAGCGAAGAGGCCATTGGCGGCAAACACGCGGCCATGGTGGCGCACTTTGTGCACAAGGGCCCGGACGGCGGGCTGGGTGTGGTGGCCGTTCTGATCCAGCCCGGCAAGACCAACGCGGCCTGGGCCCCCATCTTCGCGCACCTGCCGCGCGTGGGCGAACAGGTGGTGGTGGATGGCCTGAGCCTGGATGCCAGCACCCTCTTGCCTGCCAAGAAGGGCTACTACAGCTTTGCCGGGTCGCTGACCACACCGCCTTGTTCCGAGGGCGTGCAGTGGATGGTGCTCAAGGAGCCTGTGAAGTTGGGCCCGCAGCAGATCAAGGCGTTCCGCCAGCTCTACAACGCGAACGCGCGGCCTCTGCAGCCGCTCAATGGGCGTGTGGTGAAGGAAAGCACCTGATGCTGCCCCGCCGACCCTGTGGCTTCTATGGGGTCGGCTGAGCCATCAGGCTGTGTTCAGGCGATAACTGCCGCAGGCGCCACGCTGGTGCCAGCGGTTTTTTGTTGAAGAGCTGCCACGCAGTCGGCGGCATGGGCCGCCAGCGCTGCCAGCAACTCCTCCACATCGGCCGCCGTGTGCGCGGCCGACAGCGCAATGCGCAGCCGGGCCGTACCTGCGGGCACCGTGGGCGGGCGGATGGCGGGCACCCACAGGCCCCTCTGGCGCAGGCTTTCCATCACGGCCAGGGCCGCTTCGTTGCTGCCGATGATGAGCGCCTGCACCGCCGTGTGGGACGGCACCAGGTGCCAGCCCAGCTCCGGGGGCAGCGTTGCCAGGCCTTCGCGCAACTGGGCGATGCGCTGGCGCAGCCCCTCCCGCAGGTCGTCCGCAGCCGTGATCAGCTCCAGGCTTTTGCGCAACGCGCTCGCCAGCAGGGGTGGGGCGGCGGTGGCAAAGATGTAGGTGCGGGTCTTTTGCAGCAGCCATTCAATGAGTGCAGCATCTCCCGCCACAAACGCGCCTGCCACGCCCGCTGCCTTGCCCAGCGTGGCCATGTAGAGCACGCGGCGCGATGCGGTCGCACCGACCAGGCCCGCCTGGGCCAGGCTGCCGCGCCCTTGGGGGCCGAGCACGCCAAAGCCATGGGCGTCGTCGAGCAGCAGCAGTGCATCGTAGCGTTCGCACAGCGCGAGCAGGGCCGGGATGTCGATCAGATCGCCGTCCATGCTGAACACCGCGTCGCTGACCACCAGCTTGCGCCGTGCGGGGCTGGCGGCGAGCTGTGCCTCCAGCGCGGCCAGGTCGGCATGGGGGTAGCGGTGGATGGTGGCGCGCGACAGGCGGGCGCCGTCGATCAGGCAGGCGTGGTTGAGCGCGTCGGAGAAGAGCGCATCCCCCTCGCCCACCAGTGCCGGGATGATGCCGGTGTTGGTGGCGTAGCCCGCATAAAAGTACAGCGCGCGGGGCAGTTGCACATAGGCGGCCAGTTCGTGCTCGAGCGCATCGTTGGCGGCGCTGTGGCCGCTGACCAGGGGCGAGCCGCCCGAGCCCACACCAAAGTGGTGGGTGGCCTCGCGTGCGGCCTCGGCCAGCGCGGGGTGGCTGGCCAGGCCCAGGTAGTCGTTGCTGCAAAAGGCCAGCATGGGCTGGCCGTCCACCCACAGGCGTGCACCGCCAGCGGGTTGCACCACGCGGCGGCGGCGCAGCAGGTGGGCGCGTTCGATGTCGGCCAGGCGCGCGGGGATTTCGTCCAACCAGGAGGGCTGGAGTGCCGTGGAGCTTGTCATTGCCAGTCCTTCGGCAGATCAAAGACCAGGCTGCCGGGTTCAGGCAGTTCCTGGTGGGGCACATCGGCCAGCAGCGGGGCGCCCAGCCGTGCGCGCAGGTAGGTGATGTTGTCTTCCACCGCCTCCATGTCAGGGTCTACGCGGTTGGCCACCCACCCGGCCAGTGTGAGGCCCCGCACGCGGATGGCCTCGGCCGTCAGCAGCGCATGGTTCAGGCAACCGAGGCGCAGGCCCACCACCAGCACCACGGGCAGCGCCAGTGCCTGGGCGAGGTCGGCGCCCGTGAGCGTGTCGGTGAGCGGCACATGGAAGCCACCCGCACCCTCCACCACCACGGCGTCGGCCTGGGCCGCCAGCGCCTGGTAGCTGCGCACGATGGCGGCGATGTCGATTTGCACACCCGCCCGCGCGGCTGCGATGTGGGGCGACAGCGGGTCGGGCAGCAGCACGGGGTTGTCCAGCTCGGGCGCCACGGCCAGCGTGGAGGCGGCGCGCAGTGCGATGGCGTCCTCACTGGCCCAGTCTTCACCCCAGGGCACCAGGCCTGCTGCCACGGGTTTCATGCCGACCACGCGGGGGTGGTGGGCAGACAGCGCGCGCAGCAGGCCTGCGGACACCAGCGTCTTGCCCACGCCGGTGTCGGTGCCGGTCACAAAACATCCAATCATCAACTTTCCTCCTGCAGGGTGGCGTTCAGCGCATCAAGTGCACCGCTGGCGAGGCACTGCACGGCTTCGTCGTCGAGCACATAGGGCGGCATGGCGTACAGCGTGGTCCCGATGGGGCGCAGCACCAGGCCGCGCGCCATGGCGTGCTGGTGGTAGCGGCGCGCGAAGTCGGGCAGGGCCGTTTCCACATCCCAGGCCCAGACCATCCCCAGCCGCCGCGCATGGCGCACACGCGGGTGCTGCGTGAGGGGCGTGCAGGCGGCATCGATGCGCTGCGCCAGCGCCACATTGGCGTTGAGGGCATCCAGCTGCTCGAACAGTTCCAGCGTGGCCAGCGCCGCGCGGCAGGCCAGCGGGTTGCCGGTGTACGAGTGCGAATGCAGAAAGCCGCGCGCCACATCGTCGTCGTAGAACGCGGCATACACCCCATCGGTGGTCAGCACGGCCGACAGCGGCAGCGTGCCGCCCGTGAGGCCTTTGGACAGACAAATGAAGTCCGGCCGGATGCCTGCCTGCTGGTGCGCGAACATGGTGCCCGTGCGGCCAAAACCCACGGCGATTTCATCGACCACCAAGTGCACCTCGTAGCGACTGCACAGCGCACGCGCCAGGCGCAGGTATTCGGGGTCGTGCATCGCCATGCCGGCGGCGCACTGCACCAGGGGCTCAACGATGAGTGCGGCCGTGGTGGCGTGGTGCTCTTGCAGCCAGGCTTCCAGCGCGGCGGCAGCGCGCCGGGCCACGTCCTGTGCGGTCTCCCCCGGGGCTGCGCCGCGTGCATCGGGGCTGGGCACGGTGTCGGCTAGGCGCACCAGCGGGGCATAGGCCTCGCGGAAGATGGCGATGTCGGTCACGGCCAGTG
>JADMJR010000076.1 GCA_018780365.1 Acidovorax sp.
AATGCCCCGGCGCAGGCGGCTGCACAGGCTGCAGGTGGTCTTGCCTTCGGGGATCAGCTTCTTGACGATGCTGTAGGTGTCCTCGTTCTCGATGTGGAAGGGCACGCCGGTGGTGGCCAGGTATTCGGGCAGGATGTGCTCGGGGAATCCGGGCTGCTTCTGGTCCAGGTTCACGGCCACCAGGTCAAAGTGAATGGGTGCGCGGGCCTTGAGCTTGAGCAGGATGTCGAGCAGGGCATAGCTGTCCTTGCCGCCCGACATGCACACCATGACCTTGTCGCCTTCTTCAATCATGTTGAAGTCGACGATGGCCTTGCCGACTTCGCGGCACAGGCGTTTTTCCAGCTTGTGGGTTTCGCGCTCGATCTTCATGCGGGCGGCGCCGCTCGTGGCATCAAGGGGCTCTTCAGTCCAGCCGGCAGACTGTGCCGAGGTCGGGGCTTCGTTCAATACTGCGTTCATGGGGTCACCACTGTCCTGTCTCGATGCGAATGGCCACTTCGCAGTCGTCAAAAATTTCGAGTTTGGCAATCTTCACCCGCACGCCCAGCACGCCGGGCAGCTGCATCAGGCGGTTGGCCAGCTTGCCGATGAGGCTCTCGAGCAGGTTCACATGCTCGGCGGTGCATTCGTCAATGATGATCTGGCGCACACGCCGGTAGTCCAGCACATGTCCGATGTCGTCGTCGCGCGGGGCCAGCGGCTGCACGCCCAGGCTCAGTTCGGCATCGACCTGGATAGGCTGGGGGGCGGTTTTTTCGTGGTCGAGGATGCCCAGGTTGGCGTCAAAGCGCAAACCGGTGAGCGTGAGGATCTGGGTGCCTGCAGCGGTGGTCATGAAAAGGTCCTGGATTGAGTGGGCGTGTTTAGCGCGTGCATGCGTGCGCTCACATCAACGAGAAATCGCGGTCAAACTTCATCAGGTGCTGGCCACCATCGACCAGCAGCGTGGTGCCGGTGATGGAGCGGTTCTCCAGCGCAAACTTCACCGTAGCGGCCACATCCTCGGCGGTGGACGAGCGGCCCAGCGGGCTTAGCGCGTGCAACTGGGCAAACTTGTCGTCGCTGAGCATGTGGCTGGTCAGCGTGAGGCCGGGCGCCACGCCCACCACACGCACGCGCGGCGCCAGGGCCAGGGCCAGCATGGTGCCTGCGGCTTCGAGCGCGGCCTTGGAGAGCGTGTAGCTCACAAAATCGGGGTTCTGGTTCCAGAGCTTCTGGTCCAGCAAGTTGACCACGGCGCCTTGCGCATCGGCCTCGCCCGCCGTGGCGCGGTCGACCACATGCTGGTGCAGCGCCTGGGCCAGCAGCACGGGGGCGGCGGTGTTGCTGCGCAGGTGTTTTTCGAGCGCGGCAAAACCAAAGGTGGCGGCGTTGTCATGCTCAAACAGCGAAGCGCTGTTGACCACCGCATCCACACGGCCAAAGTGCGCCACCACGCGGGGCAACAGGCCGCGCACGGCGGCTTCGTCGTCAAAATCCGCATCAAAAAGGGCGCTGCCGCGCGTCAATTGTGCGCAGGCAGCTACGGTATCCATAGCATCCTGCTGCGACGAGCGATAGTGCACCGCCACCTGCCAGCCCCCCGCCGCCAGGGCCAGCGCAATGCTGCGGCCCAGGCGCCTGGCAGCGCCCGTGACCAGAACGGTGCGTGGGTGGGAGGGGTGAGACATGTGGGTGGGAGACAATGCGGGCCGTGACCCAAAGACCCGACAGTTTAACGACCGCCCTGCACCAGCACATCACCCAGGCCATTGCCGCCGAGGGTGGATGGCTGGGTTTTGACCGCTTCATGGCCCTGGCCTTGTACACCCCCGGCCTGGGCTATTACGCCAACGATTCCACCAAATTCGGCGCCATGCCCGAGTCCGGCAGCGACTTCGTGACCGCACCTGAGATGACCCCGCTGTTCGGCCAGACGCTGGCCGTGCAGGTGGGCGAGGCCCTGGCGCACACCGGTACCGACGAGGTGTGGGAGTTTGGCGCGGGCTCGGGGGCGCTGGCGCTGCAACTGCTGGATGCGCTGGGCGACCAGGTGCAGCGCTACACCATCGTCGATCTGTCGGGCAGCCTGCGCGCGCGCCAGCAGGCCAAGCTGGTGGCGCATGCCCACAAGCTGCGCTGGGTGGATGCACTGCCCGAAACGTTCAGCGGTGTGGTGGTGGGCAACGAGGTGCTCGATGCGATGCCCGTGCAGCTGCTCGCCCGCCACGGCGGCCAGCAAGGGGGCGTGTGGCACGAACGCGGCGTGGTGGCGGCTGAGGACGGCCGCTTTGCCTGGGCCGACCGCCCCACGGATCTGCGGCCGCCCTTGGACATCGAAGGCCCGCAGGATTACCTGACGGAGATCCACGCCCAGGGCGAAGGTTTTGTCCGCACCCTGGCCGACCGGCTCACGCGCGGCGCGGCCTTTTTGCTGGACTACGGTTTTGGCGAAGGCGAGTACTACCACCCCCAGCGCCACATGGGCACCGTGATGTGCCACCAGGGCCACCTGGCCGATGGCGATCCGCTGGTGGCGGTGGGTTTGAAGGACATCACCGCCCACGTCAACTTCACTGCCATGGCGCTGGCTGCGCAGGACGCGGGCCTGCAGGTGCTGGGCTACACCACCCAGGCGCATTTCCTCATCAACTGCGGTTTGCTATCAAAAATGGAGCTGCTACCGCAGGCGGGACGGGCGACAGCGGCAAAATTGATCATGGAACATGAGATGGGCGAGCTGTTCAAGGTGCTGGCCCTGGGGGTGGGCGAGGCGTGGGAGCCTGCGGGGTTTGCGCACGGCGACCGCTCGCACCGGCTGTGACGGCACCACCATGATCCGCTGGCTGCTGGTTGTCTTCCTCGCCCTGCTGTTCATCAGCTGGTTGACGCCCCTGCTGCGCCGCATGGGTTTTGGACGGCTGCCCGGTGATTTCCGCTTTCGCTGGCGGGGACGGGAATGGGACATTCCCCTGGCGTCCACGCTATTGCTGAGCTTTGTGGTCAGCCTGCTCACCAAGCTGCTGTAGCCCACCCTTGAAACCCCGCGCCATGGCCGCCATGTGCGCAGGGTTGCCCCGACCGACGACCCGCCAATGACCGAAGCCCTGCACATCGTCTGCCCCCACTGCCACACCACCAACCGTGTGCAGGCCGCACAGCTGGGCAGCGCGCCCGACTGCGGCAGCTGCCACCGTGCCCTGTTTGCCGGTGCCCCGCTGGAGCTGGACATGGTGAGCTTCGACAAACAGGTGGCACGCAGCCACATCCCGGTGCTGGTGGACTTCTGGGCGCCCTGGTGTGGCCCCTGCCGCCAGATGGCACCCGCCTTTGCGCAGGCCGCCCGCGAGCTGGAGCCGCGTGTGCGCCTGGCCAAGCTCAACACCGAAGACCACCAGGCCATCGCGGCACGCTACGCCATCCGCAGCATTCCGACCATGGTCCTGTTCCAGCAGGGGCGTGAGGTGGCACGCATCTCGGGCGCCCTGGGCGCGGCGGACATCGTGCGCTGGGTGCGCACGGCGGCGGGTTGACGCTCCCTTGAAGCCCCCTTGAAAACACACCACCGTTCACACGGAGCCCGCCTCAGCGAATCCCCAGCGCCCGGTCCAGCGACACATTGCCCGCACCGCGCCCGGCCAGGTACAGCATCAGCCCCGCCCATGACAGGTGCGTGGGCCAGGCGTCGGGGTACACAAACACCTGAATGACCAGTGTCATGCCCAGCAGGGCCACAGCCGACAGGCGCGTGAACAGGCCCAGCACCAGCAGGATGGGGAACACATGTTCGGCCACGGTGGCCATCTGCGCCGCGAGTTCAGGCGGCAGCAGGGGCAGCTTGTACTCGTCGCGGAACAGCGCATAGGCGCTGTCGGAGATCGTGAACCAGCCCTCGACCTTGGTGCGGGCCGACAGCCAGAAGATGCCCGCGATGGCCACACGGTGGACCAGGGCCAGCAGGCTGTGCGGAGTGAGCCAGCCCGCAGCATCGGCCAGACGGGCCAGCAAAACGCGGAGGCCTTTGGCGGGGGGCGTGGGAAGGTGGGGGTTGTGGGTGTGGGTGGTCATGGGGCCTCCTCAGCCGGTGGGTGGGAATGGGTGGGGACCAGGGCGCCCGCGTCCAGCAGGGTGCCCATGAGCGCGGCAAAGTCAGTGGCGGGATCGGTGTCCAAAGCGCTAGTGGCTGCGGCCTCCAGAGCCCGGCCCTCTGCGCAGGCGTCCAAAAAAGCACCCCCAGCGCGTGAAAGCGGGCGCCAGGTCACAGCCGCATGGGGCCGGGTGAGCAGGCCGCCATCGCCCGCCCAGGCCAGCGATTCGGGCAGGGCCAAGCCTTCGCGGTGGCTGTGCCACAGGGCATAGGCCGGATGCCCACTGCACCAGGCCCAGCGGGCGGCCGGGTGCGGGCGCAGTTGCATCGCGGGCAGGGTTGTGGGCGCCTGCCGGGCCCACCAGGATCGGTCCACGGCGGTCGCGTCTGCCGCCAGATGGCACTCGGTCCAGCAGCGGTCCAGGCGCGCTATGGCGGGCAGGTAGGGCAAACCGGCCGCCGGTTCAAAACCGGCCAAAAAGCCGCCAAACCCGGCGCCGTAGTCCACCAGCAGTCCGTCACGGGGCGGTTGCTGGCGGGCGTACACCGCTGCGGCGGCGCGAAACCAGTCCTCGCCCACCAGCTGGCACACCGTGGGGTAGCTGGCCTGCAGGGCATCGACACAGCCCTTGAGCACGGTGTTGCGGTACACGGCAAAGCCGGGCTGGGCCTCCAGGGCCGCTAGCCACGCGGTGGTTGGGGCATGGCCCGTGCCGAGCAGGGCGGCCGAGACACCGTCCTGAAAGTCGGTCAGCCGCATGTGGCCTCCTCGGTGCGTGTGGCCGTGAGGGCCTGGTGGGCCAGGTCGCGTTCGCCCAGCAGTTCACTGAAGTTCGGCAGGTTGTCATCGCGCTCGATCAGCGTCGGCACCGGGCCGGTGCGTGCGATCACGCGCTCATACAGCGCCCACACGGCGGCCGCCACCGGGGCGTCGTGGCTGTCGATGAGCAAGGCGTTGCCATGCACCGGGTCGGCATGGTGGCCCGCCAGATGGACCTCGGCCACGGCGTGGTGGGGAAACGCATCCAGGTACGCCTGCGCGCTGAAGCCCAGGTTGTGGGCGCTGACATGGACGTTGTTCACGTCCAGCAGCAGGGCGCAACCCGTGCGCTGCACCAGTTCGGCCAGAAAGTCGGTTTCGGCCCAGCCGTGGCCGTCGATGTGCAGGTAGTGCGTGGGGTTCTCGACGGCGATGGGCCGCTGCAGCACATCCTGTGTGCGGGCGATGTTGCTGGCGATGCGGTGCAGCGCCGCCTGTGTGCGCGGAAACGGCAGCAGGTCGGGAAGGTACTGCCCGCGCCAGCTGGACCACGCCAGGTGCTCCGAGATGATCACCGGCTCCACGCGCCGCGCCAGGGCCGCCAGGCGGGCCAGGTGCGCCGCGTCGGGCGGCGCGTCGGCCGCCAGCGACAGCGACACGCCATGCAGCGCCACGGGGTGGCGCGCGCGAATGGCCTCCAGCCAGGCCAGGCGGGGCCCGCCGTCGGCCAGGTAGTTCTCGGGGTGCACCTCCCACCACAGGCCGGGGGCGCTGCAGTGCAGCGCCTCGCCATAGTGCGGGGGCTTGAGGCCCAGGCCGGCGGTGAGAGGGCTCGGGGGCATGGATCAGGCCTTGGCGGGGCTCAGCGAACCCATGCCCTTGGGCGTTTTGATCGACGTGCAGGTGCCGGCGGGCACCAGCTTCCAGGCGTTGCCCTGGTAGTCCATCTTGGACGAGCCGGCGCAGGTGGTGCCGGGGCCTGCGGCGCAGTCGTTTTTTCCGGCCATCGACACGCCATAACATTTCTCCGTGGCGGGTTTGGCGCCATCCATGGGCGCGGTCTGGGCGATGGCGGTGCCAGAGGCAAGGGCTACAAGGGCCAGGGCGCCGAGGCTGAGGGTGCGTGGGGTCATGACGGTGTTCTCCAGAGGTTGAGGGGTGAAACCGACCGGGGGGCGCTCTGCGGTGGTGCCCAATGGCCCGATCTGCGCTGTAATTCGCGCAGGGCGGTGGGCCGGTTACAGCGCTGCCGCAAAAACGCCACCGCATCCGCCGATTTATTTTTTTGCCGCGCCTGTAACCGGGGCGCGCCCGGCTCCGAATTCCCAACAGGGAGACATTCATGGAGATTGTTGAAGAGCGCTTGCGCGGCTTGCTGCTGCAGGGGCTGGACGCCGACGCCGCTGCCTATCAGCGCTTTTTGAAAGAGCTGAGTGCCCACCTGCGCGCGTTTCTGCGCCGCCGGCTCGCGCAGCGGCCCGATGAAGTCGAGGACCTGGTGCAGGAGACGCTGTTGGCCGTGCACAACCAGCGCCACACCTACCGGCCCGACATGCCGGTGACGGCCTGGGTGCATGCGATTGCGCGCTACAAGCTCATCGACTGGCTGCGCTCGCACGCCGTGAAAGAGGGGCGCAACGACCCGCTGGACGATGTGGGCGAGCTGTTCTCCAGCAGCGATAGCGAGGCCGCAGAGGCCCGGCGCGACCTGGGGCAGTTGCTGCGCACCTTGCCGGACAAGCAGCGTTTGCCCATTGAGTACGTGAAGCTGGAAGGTTTGTCGGTGGTCGAGACGGCGCGCCTCACGGGGCTGTCGGAGTCGGCCGTCAAAATCGGCGTGCACCGGGGGCTCAAGGCCCTGGCCGCCAGGATCAGGGGAATGGCATGAAAACCGATGAATTGATCCACCTGCTGGCCGCCGACGGCCGGCCGGTGCAGAACAACAGCATAGAGCAGCGTTTTGTGGTGGCCACGCTGGTGGGCATTGCGGGCGCTGCGGTGCTGATGCTGGCCCTGTTTGGCCTGCGCCCCGGCCTGCTGGCGACCATGGTGCTGCCCATGTTCTGGGGCAAGCTGGTGTTTGCGGCTGCGCTGGCCGCAGCCGGGCTGGCGCTGCTGCGCCGCATGGCCCGTCCTGGCATGGCGGTGGGGCCTGCGGCACTGCTGCTGGCGGTGCCGCCGCTGGTGCTGTGGGCCCTGGCGCTCCTGGCGTTGTCGCAGGTGACAGCGGCAGAGCGTGTGCCGCTCATCCTGGGCAGCACCTGGCGCACCTGCCCGTTCAACATCGCGGCGCTCTCGGTGCCCGCTTTTGTGGCCGGGTTCTGGGCGCTCAAAGGGGCGGCCCCCACGCGCCCGGCCTGGGCGGGCGCGGGTGCCGGTCTGCTGGCGGGCGCACTGGGTGCTTTGGTGTATGCGCTGCATTGCCCCGAGATGGCCACGCCGTTTCTGGCCGTCTGGTACCTGGCGGGCATGGCCATCCCGACGGCGTTGGGCGCGGTGCTGGGGCCGCGCCTGCTGCGCTGGTAGGTGCGCGTTTGTGTGATCAGTGCGCGGTAGGCGCGCTGAGCCACTGCGCCACCGCCTCCACCCGCGCCTGGTGGATCAGCGTGCCCACCTGCGGCCCGCTCACCCCCTTGGCCGCTGCCCGCGCCGCAATCTCGCGCGTGACCACCGACTGCACCGCTGCCAGCACCGCCGCCAGCCGAGGGCGCTGCGGGTAGGCGGATTCTTCAAACCCCAGCCGCCCACGTGCATCACATTCACATGCCAGCAGGATGTCGGCAAACCGCTCGGGCTTGCGGATCGCGTCGCAGCGCTCCAGCAGGCGCACCAGGGCAGCGGCCGACAGGTCCCCGCTGCGGTGGATGTTGCCGTGTTCACGCGCCACCACATCGGCCGTCTCGCGGCAGTCCACCGGCACGCGCAGGCGCTCGGCCACGTCTTTGAGCAGCTCGGCACTGCGTTCCTCGTGGCCGATGTGGCGTGGCAGCACGTCGGCGGGGGTGGTGCCCTTGCCCAGGTCGTGCGCCAGGCAGGCAAACCGCACGGTCAGTGGCGCGTGCAGCCGTGCGGCCATGTCCAGCACCATCATCAGGTGCACGCCCGTGTCCACCTCGGGGTGGTAGTCGGCGCGCTGGGGCACGCCCCACAGGCGCGCCACTTCGGGCAACAGCACCTGCAGCGCGCCGCACTCGCGCAGCACCTCGAACATGCGCGAGGGCTTTTCTTCCATCAGCCCGCGCGCCAGCTCCTGCCATACGCGCTCGGCCACCAGGTGGTCCACCTCGCCGTGCTGCACCATCTCGCGCATCAGCTGCATCGTCTCGGGCGCCACCGTGAAGTCGGTGAAGCGCGCGGCAAACCGGGCCACGCGCAGGATGCGCACCGGGTCTTCGCGGAACGCGTCGGTCACATGGCGCAGCACGCGCGCCTGCAGGTCTTGGGCGCCAGAATAGGGGTCAAAAATGCCCTCTGCGCGCACCCCATCTGCGCTTTCAGCTATCGCATTGATAGTAAGGTCGCGGCGGGAGAGGTCTTCTTCCAGCGTCACATCGGGCGCGCTGTGCACCACAAAGCCCCGGTAGCCGCGCCCGCTCTTGCGCTCGGTGCGGGCCAGGGCGTATTCCTCGCGCGTCTCGGGGTGCAGAAAGACGGGGAAGTCGCGCCCCACGGGCAGGTAGCCCAGCGCCAGCATCTGCTCGGGCGTCGCGCCCACCACCACCCAGTCG
>JADMJR010000127.1 GCA_018780365.1 Acidovorax sp.
GCAGCTTGTGCTCGACCAGCTTCTTGCGCAGGGTGTTGCGGTTCAGGCCCAGCCACTCGGCAGCGCGCGACTGGTTGTTGTCGGCGTGGGTCATCACCACTTCCAGCAGCGGCTTTTCAACCACACGCACCAGCATGTCGTACATGCCATCGGGCGTCTCGCCGCCCAGGTCGCGAAAGTAGCCCTGCAGGCTCTCGCGCACGCATTCTTCTATGTGTTTCTTGCTCATGCAGCCAATCCCTCTTGTTCTTCTGGTTCTGCATCCACGCCACTGGCGGCGGGTAGCCGGTCCATCTGTTGCGCCAGGGCATCCAGGTGGTCGGCCACGGCCTGCCACTGCGTGGTGCAGTCTTCGATCGTATTGATGTGTTGCCTGAAGGCCTCGCCGCCCGGCAGCGCGCGCAGATACCACGCAATGTGCTTGCGTGCACTGCGCACCCCGGTCAGTTCGCCATACAGGCTGTAGTGGTCTTGCAGGTGGTCCAGCAGCAGGCGCCGCACCTCGGCCACCAGCGGTGGCGCCAGGTGTTCGCCCGTGGCCAGAAAGTGGCCGATCTCGCGGAAGATCCACGGCCGGCCCTGGGCGGCGCGGCCGATCATGACCGCGTCGGCGCCGGTGGCGGCCAGCACATCACGCGCCTTCTCGGGCGAGGTGATGTCGCCGTTGGCCACCACGGGCACCTTCACTGCCGCCTTGACGGCCGCAATGGTGTCGTACTCGGCCTGGCCCTTGTAGCCCTGCTCGCGCGTACGGCCATGCACGGTCAGCATCTGGATACCCACGGCCTCGAACTGCCGCGCGAGTCGCACCGCGTTCTTGTGCTCCTGGCACCAGCCGGTGCGCATCTTCAGCGTGACGGGCACGTTGAAGGGCGCGCAGGCCTGCACCACGGCCTCGGCAATTTCCACCGCCAGGGCTTCGTTCTGCATCAGCGCGGAGCCCGCCCACTTGTTGCACACCTTCTTGGCCGGGCAGCCCATGTTGATGTCGATGATCTGCGCGCCACGCTCCACGTTGTAGACCGCGGCCTCGGCCATCATCGGCGCATCGGTGCCGGCGATCTGCACGGCAATGGGCCCCGGCTCCCCTTCATGGTTGGCCCGGCGCGAGGTCTTGAGACTGTTCCACAAGTCCTTGCGCGAGGTCACCATCTCGCTCACCGCATAGCCCGCACCCAGCGCCTTGCACAGCTGGCGGAACGGCCGGTCGGTGACGCCCGCCATCGGGGCGACGAACAACCGGTTCGCCAAAGGAATGTGGCCGATGTGCATGGAAGGGGTGCGGGAGGGGGCGACAGCGAATGCTGAAAAAGGAGGCAGGATTGTACCTGCTCAAAATTTCAGCAAATGAAATGTTCTGGCAAGGGTGGCTATCCCCACGCAGCCGCCCATTGGCAATGCGCAAATCCCCCGGGTCCTGCAGGCCGTCGGACCCATGGCACGCCCGGGCCGCACCCTACACTCCCCCCATGGAAATCTGGATGCACCAGCTGTTGGAATGGCTGGCCCTGCCGCAGTTCGGCCTGAGCACGGTCTTTGTGGTGTCGTTCG
>JADMJR010000266.1 GCA_018780365.1 Acidovorax sp.
ACAGCATGATCCGCCTGTCGGTGGGCCTGGAAGAGGTGGAAGACCTGCTGGCCGATTTTGAGCAGGCGCTCGCCGGAGCCTGACAGCATCCGGCCTCGTTTCACCATGCTTTCAAACACATGAATCCGTTCACGCTGAGCTTGTCGAAGCGCCGCGCAAGACGCAGGCAGGCCCAGTCCGAACGGTTCCCGCCTATTGCACGCAAATAGGTACTCACCGCCCACCCTCGCCGGGAGCCCCGCCATGGCCACAGCCACTTCTGCACCGCCCGCCAACATCGGCAAGTACCGCATCGAGCGCGAACTGGGGCGGGGCGCCAGTGGCATTGTTTACCTGGGGCTCGACGGCTTCCGGGGCCGCAAGGTCGCCATCAAGCAGACCCACGCTCACCTGCTCAAGGTGCCAGAGCAGGCCGAGCGCTACCGCAAGCTGCTGCGCAACGAGGCCGCGCTGTCGGGCCGCCTGCGCCACCCCAACATCGTGCGCCTGCTCGACGCCGATGAAGAAGCGCTGCCCCCGTACCTGGTGCTCGAATACGTGGACGGCCAACCCCTGTCGGACTTTGCCACGCCCGACGCGCTGCTGCCCATGCCCCAGGTGCTCGACATCGCCTTCAAATGCTGCAACGCGCTGGACTACGCTTGCCGCGAAGGCCTGGTGCACCGCGACATCAAGCCCGCCAACCTCATGCTGGCGCGCGACGGGGATGTGAAGCTGACCGACTTTGGCGCCGCCCTGTCATTGCGCAGCGACGCCACCCAGCTGTCGGGCCTGGTCGGCTCGCCCTCGTACATGTCGCCCGAACAGGTGCGCGAACACGACCTCACGCACCACAGCGACATGTTCTCGTTGGCCGTGGTGGTGTACGAGCTGCTCACCGGCCGCCGCCCGTTTGATGGCGACACCGACTTCGCCACCCTCTACAAAATCAGCCACGAAGCCCCCACGCCCCCCAGCCTGCTGCGCGCCGCGCTGCCACCGCATGTAGACGACGTGCTGCTGCGCGCCCTGGCCAAAGACCCCGCAGACCGCTTTGCCACCTGGCCCGACTTTGCCCAGGCCCTGCTCGCCGCCCACCGGGGCCTGCCCCGCCAGCGCTCGCAAGACACCGAGGCCGAACGTTTTGCCCGCCTGCGCGCACTGCCGTTTTTTGCAGACTTTCACGACGTGGCCCTGTGGGAGCTGATGCGCCTGGGCAGCTGGCGCCGCCTGGAGCAGGGCACCGTGCTCATGCGCGAGAACACGCCCGGTGATTCGTTCTGCATCCTCATCGAAGGCCAGATCGCCATCAGCCGCCAGGGCTGGAACCTCAGCACCCTGGGCCCCGGCGTCACCCTGGGCGAGATGACCTACCTGCGCCCCGACAACAAGATGCGCACCGCCACCGCCGTGGCCGAAACCGAGGTGCTGGTCCTCAAGGTGCGCAACCCCGCGCTGCGCGAGGCGTCGGAGGATTTGCAGTCGCGGTTTGACAAGGCCTTTATCAAGCTGCTGGTGGGGCGGCTGATTGCGACCAATGAGCAGTTGGCGGAGTGGGAGCTGGTGGCTGCACCGGGTGGGGGGGGGCAGGAGGGGGTGGGGGATTGAGGAGGCGCTAGTTAGTGATTTTCACCGCACTCATTCGAATTTTTCCCACTTCAGTAAGTCAGCCAGCCTCTCGAATGGGGCTTGGAGTTCCCCGAGAACTCTATTGGCTTCCGGTGTAATGGAGAACTTGAACTTTTCAGTGCTGCCCTCTGATTCATAGGTGACCTCGATGCCCTTTTGAGGAAATCTTGCTCCGATTGGTAAAACAAACTGTGAGCAATGAATCTGCCTAATGTTGCCTTGGGTTGGGTTTGCATCAAGGATGCTGGCTGAAACTAAATCATTAGACTCCTCAAGCCCTATTAGAGTGAAGCCTTGTGTGGCAAATGCCGCAGCCAGCTCAGTTGCGATTGAGTAGATATCAACTTCGAAGTGCGCGATTCGATCTCGAAGTTGATCAATGTTATTGAGAATGGTTAGTTCTCTTGAACTCTTTAGTGCTCCCAGGCCCCTAATGAGCTCCTTGGATAGCGAGAACAATTCATTTCGGGTTATGGAGATGGACTTCTTTGGAGATGATTTTCCGTAAGTTGCTTCAATATTTTCTCCGGTGACGCTGAATGAGTGGTGCTGTGCAATATTTCTCCACTGATTTATTCTGATGCCCCATGAGCCTGGTGTGAGAAGAGCTGGAAAGCAATTCAAGCGATTGAATTGTTCTATTATTTGGCCGAAATCCGCGTCAATGACGGATTGCACATTTTTTGGTTGACCTGCGTTGATTTCTGCTAAGCAGTAGATTTCTTTTAAAAATGGCTGAATGGTCGATTCGATAAGGCTGCCGATAAGTCTAAACATTTCAAACGCGTACTCGTCTGTTTTTAATTCTTCCTTTGATTGCTCGAATAGAATTTGCATTGAGTATTTTCTTTGCGCTTCTCTGATGTTTTTTTCGAAATCGCAGATGACTTGGTAGGCTTGCGTCGGAGCTTTTGAGATGGCTGTGTTTCGTATCTCAAATGATTTAACAAGTAAATCTCTCCATTCGGGGCGCAAATTGAGGTTTGCAATGCATAGAGCCTCATTCGCAAGCCCAGAGACAGCGCACCTCCATAGAAGTTCTTTGTCTCGTACATACGGGTCCAACACCGCGACCAATGATTTCTTAAGTTCCGCGGGAGAAATGCCGCTTTTTACGATCTTGGTGAAGGGCTCGAAGGTTTCTACTGTTTTAAGATAGTGCGGCCGTACGGACATAGATTCCTAATACGATGTTTGCTGAAAACCGGTGAGATAAAATGTCCCGAACGGGATACTATTGACGCTGACGCCCTATGAAAGTGGTTTGTGGCTTTGATTTGCAGCTGTAATGCTGTCCAAAAATTCAGATATAAGCATTCTGTCAAACCCGGCAAGCTGTCACTGTACAAACTATAGCTTGCTAATGCGCGGGGGGGCTTTCTGGGGGCTCGATGCAGGCAGCGAGCAATCTGGCTTTTGAGTCAATGTGGTCCCCGCAGTCTCTGAATTCACGCGCCCATCCTCTAAGTTCCAGGCATGCAGTTCACCTCCCAGGTAGACATTACAAATGCAAATCGTTATCATTTGATCGCCTGAGTACGCCACACCCCGTCCACCGCAAAAGGCTCCTCCAGGAGTTTTGCGATGGACTTGATGGGCACCCCCACCCACCCCCACACCCCTGACTGCGCCGCGACCTCTGTAGGTTTGCCGCCAGTCCCCGCCACCTTGCCCCAGTGGGAGCGCGCCATGCAGCGCGCCCGCGCCGCCGGGCAGATGGGCCAGATGGCCATGGCACTCGCGTTTGAGCAACAGGCGCTGGCGCTGGCATTGCGTCTGGTGCAGCAAACGCCCCCGGCGGGGCGTGAGGACGATTGCATTGCGGCCCTGGTGGTGTCGCACCTGAATGTGGCCGATTTGCAGGTGCAGGCGGCCGAGCCCGATGCGGCGGCGCGTTTGCTGGGCCGGGCCCATGGGCTGCTGCAGAGCCTGGTGGCAGATGGCCGGTGTGGCGCCGCGCTGCGCCAGGCGGCGTGGCGGCATGGGCGCGAAACGCATGCTGCCTTGCTGGCCCATGTGCGCAGCCATGGCCCCCATCCCGCCATTGCCCAGGCGCTTGCCGGGGGTGGGCTTGCTGGGCGGCCGTCCTGACGGAGACGCGGCCACACCTTGCCGCTGTGGCCCGGCTGGCGTTGTTGCTCTTTCTCCCCGCACCGGCCTGCGCCGCCCGCGCCGGATGTTTTTCTTCCTTTCTTCCTCATCTCAACCCGATCGAAAAAACCATGCCTTACACGCTGCCTGCCTTGCCCTATGCCTATGACGCGCTGGAGCCGCACATCGACGCGCGCACGATGGAGATCCATCACTCCAAGCACCACCAGACCTACATCAACAACCTGAACGCCGCGCTGGAGGGCACGCCCCATGCCGATCTGCCCATTGACGAGCTGGTGGCGCGGCTGGTGCTGCTGCCCGAAAACCTGCAGGGCCCCGTGCGCAACAACGGTGGCGGGCATGCCAACCACAGCCTGTTCTGGCGCGTGATGTCGCCCCAGGGCGGCGGCCAGCCAGAGGGTGATCTTGCGCGTGCCATCGACACCGATCTGGGCGGGTTTTCCGCGTTCAAGGATGCGTTCACCAAGGCGGCGCTTACGCGGTTTGGCAGCGGCTGGGCCTGGCTGTGTGTGAACGCGGCGGGCCAGCTGGTGGTGGAGAGCACCGGCAACCAGGACAGCCCGCTGATGGCAGGGGCGATGTCGGGCAACACGCCCATCCTGGGGCTGGATGTGTGGGAACACGCCTATTACCTGCAGTACCAGAACCGCCGCCCCGAGTACATCGCTGCGTTCTACAACGTGATCGACTGGGCCGAGGTGGCCCGCCGCTTTGCACTCGCGCGGGCGTGACCGCCTTGCACAGCGATTCCTGTTCCTAGACCCCCCTGTTGCCCACACCGGAGCCGCCGCCATGCAGATGCCGCCCACTTCGCCCGACACCGCTTTGGAATCCCCTGCGCTCACCGCTGAGCGTGTGACCCCGCCCGCAGGCCGCGCTGTGGTTTTGCGTGGGCGGCAGTGGCTGGGCCTGGGCATCGTGCTGCTGGGCATCGTGGCCGCTGCGGCCCAGGCGTGGCAGTGGATTGCCAGTCAGCCAACTGTCGAGGCGGCGTGGTGGGGCGGCCTGGTGGCCGCACTGGCCACCGCTTTGGGCACGCTGCCGGTGCTGCTGTCGCAGCGGCTGTCCGAGCGGGCGCAGGACACGCTGTTTGGCTTTGGCGCGGGCGTGATGCTGGCGGCTTGCGCGTTCTCGCTGATCATCCCGGGCCTCCACGCGGCGCGCGGGGCGGGGGCGGGCGCCTGGGGTGCGGGCGCCACGGTGGGCGGGGCCATTTTGCTGGGTGCGCTGGTGCTGCTGTGGATGGAGCGCCTGCTGCCGCACGAGCATTTCATCAAGGGCGTGGAGGGCGCCCCGGCATCGCGCACGCTGCAGCGCACCTGGCTGTTTGTGTTTGCGATTGCGCTGCACAACCTGCCCGAGGGGCTGGCCATTGGCGTGGCGCATGCGGGCGGCGACCCGCTGCGGGCCAACGCGCTGGCCACCGGCATCGCCATCCAGGACGTGCCCGAGGGTCTGGTGGTGGCCATGGCGCTGCTGGCGGCAGGCTACCGGCGCGCGCTGGCGGTGGGGCTGGGCATGGCCTCGGGCCTGGTCGAGCCCCTGGGCGCCGTGCTGGGGGCGGCTGTCGTCAGCGCATCGGTCAGCCTGTTGCCCTGGGGGCTGGGGTTTGCGGCCGGGGCCATGCTGTTTGTGATCAGCCACGAGATCATTCCCGAGTCCCACCGCAAGGGCCACGAGGCCTGGGCCACGGGCGGGCTGATGGTGGGGTTTGTGGTGATGATGCTGCTGGATACAGCGCTGGGCTGAGTTGTTTGCTATGTATTTGATAGCTATCAGGGCATGATGGTCGCGCGCAGAGGCCTGTTTTTGCTTGAAATTTTCTGTCAACAAGAACCGTTCGGGCTGAGCCTGTCGAAGCCTCGCGCGGCGCTTCGACCCTTCGACAAGCTCAGGACAGGCACGCTCAGCGTGAACGGTTTGTATTTTTGAGCGCATGCCGTTATCAGCGCCCGGGACACCGGTGGCCGGTGGAAGGCGCTCAGTGCGCCACGGTTTCCAGCAGCAATTCGTCGAGGGGGGCGGGGCGGCCCAGGGCGTATCCCTGGGCAAAGTGCACACCCAGGCCGGTCAGCAGGTCCACGATGGCCTGGCTTTCGGCAAACTCCGCCACGGTTTTCTTGCCCATCAGGCAGCCGATCTCGTGGATGGACTTCACCATGGCAAAGCTCACGGGGTCGTCGGCCATGTTCTTCACAAACTGGCCGTCGATCTTGAGCGTGTCCACCGCCAGCTCGCGCAGGTAGGCGTACGACGACAGTCCGCTGCCAAAGTCGTCGAGCGCGAACTGGCAGCCCCGCGCGCGCAGGGCCTGGAAGAAGCGGTTGGCCGCTGCCAGGTCGCCCATGGCAGCGGTTTCGGTGATCTCGAAACACAGGCGGTCACAGCGCACCGGGGTCTGGTCCATGGCCTGCAGCACCTGGCCCAGGAAGGCGGCGTCGCCCACCGACTGGCCCGAGAGGTTGATGCTGCACAGCTCCACCCCCTCCTGGTGTTCGGCCATCCATGCCAGGGCCTTTTTGATGACCCAGCGGTCCACACGGGCGGCCAGCTGGTAGCGCTCCACGGCGGGCATGAATTCTCCGGGCGAGACCAGGCGGCCATCGGCCGTGCGCATGCGCAGCAGGATCTCGCAATGCAGGCCAAGGCGCGGGCTGCCAGGGGCCGCGCCCAGGCGGATGATGGGCTGGCCGAACAGCTCGAACCGGTCGTGCTGCAAGGCGTCCTCGATGCGGCTGACCCATTCCATCACGCCATAGCGTTGTGCCAGTGCCGGGTCGTTCTCGGCATAGACATGGATGCGGTTGCGCCCTCCGTCCTTGGCCACGTAGCAGGCACTGTCGGCTGCCTGCAGCAGGGCGCCCACACTTTCCGTGGTGGCGTCGAGCATCACCGCCCCGATGCTGACGCTCACGCTGAACACATGGTCGCGCCACACAAAGCGGAATGCGGCCAGTTCCTGCTGCATGCGCTCTGCCACCTGCAAGGCCTGCTGCAGATCCTGCTGCCACAGCAGGATGCCGAACTCGTCGCCGCCCAGGCGGCACAGCAGGTCCTGGGTTTGCAGGTGGGCCAGAAACAGGTGCGCCACCTGCCGCAGCAGCTCGTCGCCTGCGGCATGGCCGCAGGTGTCGTTGATCACCTTGAAATTGTCGAGGTCGAGGTAGCACACGCAGTGGCGGGCGGCGGTGGCGTCGCGCGTGGCAGCAAAGGCCTGGGTGAGCAGGTTCTCGAATGCACGGCGGTTGCCCAGGCTGGTGAGCGTGTCGTGCAGGGCCTGGAACTCCATTTCACGGCTCAGCCGGCTGGCCTCGGTCACATCACGGAACACCAGCACCACGCCGTCGGCATCTCCGCCGGGGCGCAGCAGGGGAGAGGCCGACAGGTCCATGAGCAACGGGGTGCCCGCCTGCGGCGTGGACCGCAGCTTGGAATGAAACTGGGTGCTGCCCTGTGCCAGTGCCCGGCCCACCAGGTCGGGGGCTGTGTCGGTGCCGGGCTCGGCGCCCAGGCCCAGCACATCCTGGTGCCTGCGCCCGCAGGCGTCGGCCAGCGACCAGCCCGTCAGCGCCTGGGCGGCAGGGTTGAGATACTGCACCTGCCCTGCAGCATCGGTGGTGACCACAGCGTCACTGATCGATTGCAGGGTCACCTGCAGGCGCTCTTTCTGCTGCACCAGCGCCTCTTCGGCCTCGCGCCGCGCAGTCATGAAGCGCACCCGGTCCAGTGCCACGGCCAGGTGCCCGGCGGTGGCCTGCATCAGCGCGATCTGCCAGGGTTGGGGCGGCCGCACGCCTTCCTCGTCGCCATAGGTGCCCATGCCCAGTGCGCCCAGGTGCTGGTCGGCCATGATCAGCGGCACGTTGACGATGGTGCGGTTGTGCAGTGCTGCCACCACGGCCTTGTTGGTGCGGGGGTCGGTGCGCGCGTCTTCCACCACCACAACGTGGGTGGCCTGCATGATTTCTTCGAGCAGTGCATCCCCCTTCACGGGGATTTTCATGGTCTGTAGCTGCCGGCTCAGGGCGCTCTCTTCGCCGCCGGTGGTGTGGGTGAGGAAATCCAGCATCCCCGAGGCTTCGTCGAAAAGCGCCAGCCAGACATGGCGATAGTCAAAAACGCTTTCGCCCATGGGTTTGACGGCTTCCAGCACGTCGGGCAAGGTCCAGGCATGTTCCAGGCGTTTGCACAGCTGGAGCAGGGCCTCGGCGTGTCCGCGTTCTTCGGCTTCGTGGGGCGCTGCGGGGTGGTGGGGCAATGTCATGGAACGTGGTGGAGGGCGCTTTCCGGGAGCCCAGGATCAAGGGTCAAAGTGCTGGATCGCTGCCGTGGCGCCGCTTGCGCGACCATGGGCAGAGCATAGGTGCCGCCTCGGGGGGGCCGCATGGTGGAAACCACTCATTGGCGTTGGGTGGGCCGCGCAGCCGACCCCGTTGCCTTTGCCTGTGGCGCACCCCGAGAATTGGCCAAAGCAGGATTTTGCTGCAAAATTTGTAGCTATCTGAGATTGATGGACGGGCGGTAGGGCCTGATTTGATTCATTTTTACCCGAAGAACTGGTAGCACACCACAATGGCAGCCACCACGCCCGCCAGCTCGGCCAGCAGCGCGCAGCCCACGGCGTGCCGTGCACGCTGAATGCCCACGGCCCCGAAGTACACGGCCAGCACGTAAAAGGTGGTTTCGGTGCTGCCCTGGATGGTGGCGGCGGCCAGGGCGGCAAAGCTGTCCACGCCCTGGGTCTGCATGGTCTCGATCAGCATGG
>JADMJR010000160.1 GCA_018780365.1 Acidovorax sp.
CAGTGAGGGCGGCGTCCCCCTGGAGGGGGAAGGCGCGAAGCGACTCAGGGGGTGCATCAATATTGCACTTTCTTTTCAACGTAGCGGAACTGGATCACCGTGAGAACCACAACGATCGCCATTAGCACCACCGACTGCGCGGCCGATCCGCCCATGTCCATGGCCTTGAAGCCATCGTGGTAGACCTTGTAGACCAGGATCGAGGTGTCCCGGCCCGGGCCGCCCTGCGTGGTGGCATCCACGATGGCGAAGGTGTCGAAAAACGCATACACGACGTTGATCACCAAAAGGAAGAACGTGGTGGGCGAGAGCAGCGGGAACTGGATGCTCCAGAACCGGCGCCAGGGGCCGGCACCGTCAATGGCGGCCGCTTCGATCAGCGACTTGGGGATGGACTGCAGCCCCGCCAGGAAGAACAGGAAGTTGTAGGAGATCTGCTTCCACACCGCCGCGATCACGATCAGCGCCATGGCGTGGTCGGAGTTGAGCATGTGGTTCCAGTCGAAGCCTGACTGGCGCAGCATGTAGGCCACCACGCCCAGCGATGGCGAGAACATGAACATCCACAGCACACCCGCCACGGCAGGGGCCACGGCGTAGGGCAGCAGCAGCGCGGTCTTGTAGAGCATCGCGCCTTTGATGATGCGGTCGGCAAAGATCGCGAGGATCAGCGACAGGGTGATGCCGCTGACCGCCACCAGGATCGAGAAGAAGGCGGTGGTCTTGAACGATGCCAGGTAGCCCGGGTCCTGGAACAGGTCCCGGAAGTTGTCAAAACCGACCCATTCCTTCGAGAAACCGAAGGAGTCCTGCATCTGGAACGACTGCACCAGGGCCTGGCCCGCAGGCCAGAAGAAGAAGACGCTGATGATGGCCAGCTGGGGTGCCAGAAGCACCCAGGGCAGCCATGCAGAGCGGAATAGAACGCGTTTTTCCATGTCTGGACTCTCAAAAAGAACAACCCGCCAACCTGCAAACCGGGGGATTTGCGAGGGGGCGGGCTTGCGACAGTGTCCCGGCCGAGATGCCGGGATCGCTGTCAACAGGGGCTCTGCACAGCTTACTTGTTGGCGCGTGCGAAGCGGGCCAGTTGCTCATTGCCACGGGTCACGGCGGTGTCCAGCGCTTCCTTGGGCGACTTCTTGCCCGACCAGATCTGCTCGGTTTCCTCGTCGATGATGGAGCGGATCTGCACGAAGTTGCCCAGGCGGATGCCCCGCGACTTTTCAGTGGCCTTCTTGATCATCTGCGTCACGGCCACATCGGTGCCGGGGTTCTTGGTGTAGAAGCCCGATGCCTCGGTGAGCTGGTAGGCACCCATGGTCACGGGCAGGTAGCCCGTGCGCTGGTGGCTGGCGGCCTGCACCTTGGTGTCGTTCAGGAAGTTCAGGAAGTCGGCCACGCCTTTGTACTCTTCCGACTTCTTGCCGGCCATCACCCACAGGCTGGCGCCGCCGATGGCGGTGTTCTGGGGCGCGCCCTTCACATCGTCGTAGTAGGGCAGGGCCGAGATGCCGTAGGCAAACTTGGCTTCCTTGGCCACGCGG
>JADMJR010000180.1 GCA_018780365.1 Acidovorax sp.
TGAGGTAGCGCATGAAGCGCGCGTGGTAGATGCTGCTGATGGGGCCGATGCCCATGGAGCCGGTGGGGAACTGCCAGAAGTCCGGCATCAGCCAGGGGTGCGGGTAGCTCGACAGCCCCTGCGCGCCCGCGTGGGGGGCGGTGATTTCCTGCCGGTAGTGCTGCAGGTCGTTCTCGGTGAAGTGCCCCTCCAGAAACGCCCGCGCATACACGCCGGGCGCACTGTGCGGTTGAAAGAACACCAGATCGCCCCGGTGCTGCCCCTCGCCCACGCCTTCGCGCGCGCGGAAGAAGTGGTTGAAGCCACTCTCAAACAAATCGGCCGCACTGGCGTAACTGGCGATGTGCCCGCCCAGCTCGCCATACGCTTGATTCGCCCGCACCACCATGGCCAGCGCGTTCCAGCGCATGATGGACGCTAGGCGCTCTTCCACCGCCAGATCGCCCGGGAAGGCAGGCTGCGCCTGGGCCGCCACGGTGTTCACATACGGCGTGTTGAGCTGCGGCTGCCAGCCCACGCGCTGCGTGCGGGCCAGGCGCACCAGCTCCTGCAGCACAAACCGCGCGCGCTCAGGGCCTTCGGTGGCCACCAGGGCCAGGAAGGCATCGCGCCATTCGGCGGTCTCTTGCGGGTCGATGTCGGCCAGGGTGTCCTGGGGGCTGAGGAGGTGGGGGGGCAGTGGGGCGTTCATGGGAGCACACTGTAGAAGGGTTGGGCAAAAATGTGATGCCGAAACGCGCGGATCAAGCGCCATTAAAAGCACAATATGCCGCACCAACAAAATATTGCAGCATATGAAGCTTGACGTGACCGATCTGCGCATTCTGGCCGAGCTGCAGGCCGATGGTTCGCTCTCCAACGTGGAGCTGGCGCGGCGCGTGCACCTGTCGCCCTCGCCCTGCCTGGCACGGGTGAAGGCGCTGGAGGCTGCGGGCGTGATCGCCCGCTATGTGGCGCTGGCCAATGCGGCGGCGCTGGGCCTGGGGCTGAATGTGTTCATCAGCATCAGCCTGAAGACGCAGAACAAGGAGGCACTGGCCGACTTTGAGCGGCGCATTGCCGAGCACGACGAGGTGATGGAGTGCTACCTGATGAGCGGCGACTCCGACTACCTCATCCGCGTGGCGTTGCCCGACATTGCGGCGCTGGAGCGGTTCATCCTGGAGCAGCTCTCGCCGATCCCGGGGCTGGAAAAGATCCGCTCCAGCTTTGCGCTCAAGCAGGTGCGCTACAAGACGGCGCTGCCGCTGCCACACGCTCGGGGCTGAGCCCGGCGTGGATGCCAGCGCTGAGGTCCATGGCATGGGCCAGGTCCAGCGCCTGGCCGATGTCGGCCAGCAGGTCGTCCAGGTCTTCCAGCCCCACCGACAGGCGCACCAGGCCTTCGGCAATGCCGTGGGCGGCACGCTGCTCGGGCGTGTAGGTGGAATGCGTCATGCTGGCCGGGTGCTGGGCCAGGGTTTCGGCGTCGCCCAGGCTCACGGCGCGGGTGACGAGCTGCAGCGCGTCCATGAAGCGCACGCCCGCCTGCAGGCCACCGCGCAGCTCAAAAGCGATCATGCCGCCCATCTGGCGCATCTGCTGCTTTGCCAGCGCGTGCTGCGCAAAGCTGGGCAGGCCGGGGTAGTGCACGGCCGCCGCAGCGGGGTGGGCGGCGATGAATTCGGCCACCTTCTGCGCGCTTTGGCAGTGGCGGTCCATGCGCAGGGCCAGGGTTTTCAGGCCGCGCATCACCAGGTGGGCGTCTTGTGCCGACATCACCGCGCCGGTCATGTCTTTCAGGCCGTACAGGCGCACGCGCTGGGCCAGTTCGGCATCGGCAAACACGGCAGCGCCTGCGGTCAGGTCGCCGTGGCCGCCCAGGTATTTGGTCATGGAGTGCACGCTCACATCCGCACCCAGCAGCAAAGGCTGCTGCAGGTAGGGCGTGCAGTAGGTGTTGTCCACCACCACCTTGGCACCCTGGGCATGGGCCAGGGCCGACACGGCGGCGATGTCCACCAGGCGCATGTTGGGGTTGGCGGGGGTTTCGAGGTAGACCACGCGGGTCTTGGCGGTCAGTGCCTCGGCCACGCGGGCGGGGTCGGTCATGTCCACATGGCGCACCGTCACGCCAAAGCGGCCCAGGCCGTGGTGCAAGAACGAGAAGGTGCAGCCATACAGCGTGAGGTCGGCCAGGATCTCGTCGCCCGGCTCCAGCATCGACCACAGCGTGGCCGTGATGGCGCCCATGCCCGAGCCAAACACCACGGCGCCAGCGCCCTCTTCCAGCGCCGCCAGCCGCCCTTCGAGCAGCGCCAGCGTGGGGTTGGCGATGCGGGTGTAGAAGTAGCCGGGCTCCTGGCCCGCAAAGCAGCGCGCGCCATAGGCCACATCGGGGAAGGCATAGGTGGCCGAGGTGTGGATGGGTGGCACCAGTGCGCCCTGGTGGTCGGCGGGGTTGTAGCCGTGGTGGATAGCGCGGGTGCTGAAGCCGGTGGCGGGGCTGCGGTCGGTGGTGCGGGTCATGCTTGTCTCCTGATGGGCCGACCACAGACAGAACGCGGGTCGGATGCGGAGATTCTTGGCCTCATCGACAGGCAAAATTTCGCCTTCTTTGCCTCAAAAACCTATTCAAAGGGCAAAATTTGCCCCAAACCATCACCACCCGACCACCATGCACCCCTACCCGCTCGACCCCGTGGACCGCACCCTGCTCAACGCCCTGCAGCGCGACGGCCGCGCCACCGTGGGGGACCTGGCCGAGGCGGTGTCGCTGTCCACCTCGCCCTGCTGGCGGCGCGTGCGGGCGCTGGAAGAAGCCGGGGTGATTGCGGGCTACCACGCCCACCTGCACCGCCAACGCGTGGGCTGGGGCGTGCTGGGTTTTGTGCAACTGGCGCTGCACGACCACACCGCCGACACCACCTCGGCCCTGGAGCGCGAGGTGATGGCCATGCCCCAGGTGCTGTCGTGCCACAACCTCTCGGGCCGCTACGACTACCAGCTGGAGGTGGTGGCGGCCGACCTGGAATCGTTTGCCGAGTACGTGCGCACCCACGTGCGCAGCCTGCCCGGCGTGCGGGAGATCTCGACGAGCTTTTCGCTCAAGGAGGTCAAGCGCACCATGGCGCTGCCGGTGTGAGGCCGCCGTCCGTGCTGCGGTAGCCGCCCGCGCAGCGGTGGGTCAGAACGCCGTGGGCTTGGTGGACAGCGACTCCAGCCAGGTCACCGTGGCCGCCAGCTCGGACGGCCGGATCTCGTGCGCACTGGGGAACTCGTGGTATGCCACCGTGACCGGCAGCGGCGCCATGTGGTGTGCAATGGCCTGTGCATGGGCCAGCGGGATCACGTTGTCGTGCGTGCCGTGGCTCAGCCACAGCTGCTTGCCGCGCAGCGCATCGGCCGGCGCCGTGAGCGGCACCACCTGCGCCAGCAGACGGCTGTGCCACACCAGCCCCGCCTGCATCAGCGCGGGTTTTGTCAGCAGCAGCGACAGCGCCATGATGCCGCCCTGGCTGAAGCCCCCCACCACCACACGCTCGGGCGGAATGCCCAGTTGCTCGGCCGCAGACTCGACCGCCTGGGCCACCAGGGCTCGGCTTTCTGCTTCTTGGGCTTCGTTGATGGTGCGCTCGCCGCTAGGCTCGATGGAGAAATCGAACCACGCGTGCGAGCCCGGCCCCATGCGAAACGGCGCGCGCAGGCTGAGCACATGAAAGCGCTCGGGGATCTGCGGCGCCAGGCTGAACAAATCCTGCTCGTTGCTGCCCACGCCGTGCATCAGCACCAGCAGCCAGGGGCGGGGCGTGGTGGCAGCAGCGGGGCGCTGCAAAAATGTGAGCGGTAGATTGAGCATAGACAGGCGCCAGGGGCAGTTTTGACTTAGAAAATGCAGGACCGATGCACCATCAATGCACCGGCTCCAGCGCAAACGCATCCATCGACAGCATGCTGTACATCACCTCGCGGCTCAAGTAGTTTGCGTGCAGGTCGTCGCCCGCCGCGCCCAGCGCGAAGAAGAGGGGCAGGAAATGGTCTTCGGTGGGGTGTGCGCGGTGGGCGTGCGGCGCCTGGCTGCGGTAGTTGAGCAACGCGGCCATGTCGCCACGGGCCAGCGCGTCTTCGATCCAGCGGCTGAACTCCAGCACATAGGGCGCGGGCGCACGCTCGCCGCCAAAAAACTCGGCCAGGTTGTGCGTCATGCTGCCCGAGCCCACCACCAGCACGCCCTGGCTGCGCAGGCTGCGCAAGGCGGCGCCCAGCGCATACACCTCGGCCGGGCCCGCGCCCACGGGCAGGGCCACCTGCACCACGGGCACATCGGCCTCGGGGAACAAATGCATCAGCGGCACCCAGGCGCCGTGGTCAAACGGGCGCGCGGCATCGCCCTGCGCGGCCACACCGGCGTCTTGCAACAGGCCGAGCACCTCTTGCGCCAGCGCAGGCGAGCCCGGGGCGGGGTACTGCAGCTCGTACAGCGCGGGCGGAAACCCGCCAAAGTCGTGCCAGGTGGCGGGCTGTGGCCCGGTCATCACCTGCACCGAGCGCGCCATCCAGTGCGGCGACATCACCACCACGCCGCGCAGGCCGGGGTATTGCGCCTTCAGGCCCTGGCCCCATTGCGTGAGCGCCGGGCCGGTGGTGCCTGCGTCCAGCGCAAACAGCGGCGCGCCGTGCGATACGAACAGGGCTGGAACAGTGGAGGAAGGGGCGTGGGCAACAGCGGTCATGGCAGTTTCATCCGTGAATGCCCTCACTGTAGGCCGGACGGGCGCCCGCACCAAGCCCTGCGGGGCAGACAGATTGTTCTATGGGTGATGCCAATCAAGCCCTGGCATCGCACCAACCCTGCCATCAGGAGCCGTCGCGCACCCGGCCCCGCAGCGCCTTGGTCTCGCTGCGCTGGGTTTTGCCCGCAAGCCGCCGTTGCTTGGAGCCATAGGTGGGTTTGGTGGCGCGCCGCACACGCGGCGGCACGGCCACAGTGTTGACCAGCGCGTTCAGGCGCTCCAGCGCATCGGTGCGGTTCTGGTCCTGGCTGCGGTACTGCTGGGCCTTGATGACCACCACACCCTCTTGCGTGATGCGGGTGTCGCGCAGGGCCAGCAGGCGCTCCTTCACGTCCTCGGGCAGCGACGATGCGGCCACGTCAAAACGCAGGTGCACCGCGCTCGACACCTTGTTGACGTTCTGCCCGCCCGCGCCCTGGGCGCGCATGGCGGTGATTTCTACCTCGTCCTCAGACACCTGCAGGGGCAATGGGGGAGCCATATATCTATTTGTCCCCTTGCCCGCGCGGCGTCAGGCCGCAGGCTGCTGGGCCAGCAACTGCGCCAGGCCGTCGATGGCCAGGCCATAACCCAGCACACCAAAGCCGCACATCACCGCCTTGGCGGCTGCGGCCATATAGGAATGGTGGCGGAACGCCTCGCGCGCATGCACGTTGCTGATGTGCAGCTCGATCAGCGTGATGCCCGTGCCCTTGGTGGCGTCGTGCAGCGCAATGCTGGTGTGGGTGTAGGCCCCGGCGTTGATGACCACACCCGCCAGTTCGCCCGCCGCGTGCAGGCGGCCGGCCTCGTGAATCCAGTCCACCAGCGCGCCTTCGTGGTTGCTTTGGTGAAAACGCAGCGCAAAACCATGGCGCTCGCACGCATCGGCGCACAGCTTTTCGACATCGGCCAGGGTGGCTGCGCCATACACGGCGGGCTCACGCGTGCCCAGCAGGTTCAGGTTGGGGCCATTCAGGACAAAAACGGTTTTTTGGTTCACAGACAAGGTCTCCGGGGCGATGCGCCTGCCACGCTGGCGGGCCAGAGTGCGGGATTATGCGGTGCCCCGCCCGGGCAGGCCCACGAAAAAAGCGGCCCCGAGGGACCGCTGTGAAAGGCAGCCTGTGCAAAGACGCTGCCTGTGAGCGACTGGCGCCCAAGAGGTTGGTGAGGGACCCGCCCGGCAGGCTGATCAGCGGTCCCAATGGCGGCCGTGGCCGTTGCCATGGTGACCATGGCCGTGGTGGCGATGGTGGCGATGCCCGTGGCCATAGCCGCCGTAATAAACGGCCGGGGGCGGCGTGTAGTACACCGGAGGGGCGTTGTAGTACACAGGCCGAGGGGGCGCGTAGTACACCGGAGGGGGCGGTGCCACATACACCGGGGCGGGTGCATAGTAGCCATTGCTGGCCCCGATCACCACGCCGGGCACGCCAACGCCAACCGACCAATTAACGTCACGGGCCTGGGCAGCGCCAGCACCGGCCAACAATGCCAGAGCCACGCCAGCCGCGGCGGCCATGGCATAGATAGAACGGGTTTTCGTCATGGAAATCTCCTTGTGAATGAGGGCAGCCAGCCAAATTGGACTTGCCTCACCGGTACACAACGCACCAAGTAGCCAAAAGGATGGCACAAAAGCGTCTTTACGTTGTGTCTGAACGTACGCCTGCCCGTTTTAATGCGCAAAGCATCACGAAACGGCCGCCTAAAATGGCTGGATGAGCACCCCCTCCCCCGCCAATACAGCCGCCGCTGCGGCCCCTGAAGCCGCCAAAACCAGCAACTTCTTGCGCCAGATCATCGAGCAAGACCTGGACAAAGGCACCTACGCCCCCCGCCGCTGGGCCGGCACCCCCGGCGACGCCGCCCACCACGCAGTCGGCCAGCCCGACCCCGCCAAGATCCGCACCCGCTTCCCGCCCGAGCCCAACGGCTACCTGCACGTGGGCCACGCCAAAAGCATCTGCATCAACTTCGGCCTGGCGCGCGACTACGGCGGTGTGTGCCACCTGCGTTTTGACGACACCAACCCCGAAAAAGAAGACACCGAATACGTCAACAGCATCATCGACGCGGTGAAATGGCTGGGTTTTGACTGGAACGGCAGCCAGGGCGACTACAGCGCAGCCCCCTACCAGGCCAGCGACTACTTCGGCTTCATGTACCGCGCGGCCGAATACCTGGTGCAAGCCGGCCACGCCTACGTGGACGAACAAACCGCCGAACAGATGCGCGTGAACCGGGGCGACTTCAGCAAGCCGGGCGTGGACAGCCCCTTTCGCAGCCGCACCCCAGAGGAAAACCTGCGCATCTTCCGCGAAATGCGCGACGGCCAGCACGAAGACGGCTCCATGGTGCTGCGCGCCAAGATCGACATGGCCAGCCCCAACATCAACATGCGCGACCCGGCCATCTACCGCATCCGCCGCGCCACCCACCACAACACCGGCGACAAATGGTGCATCTACCCGATGTACACCTTTGCCCACCCGATTGAGGACGCACTGGAGCAGATCACCCACAGCCTGTGCACGCTGGAGTTTGAAGACCAGCGCCCGTTTTACGACTGGCTGCTGGAGCGCCTGGCGGAAGTGGTCACACTTCCCGATGGTCGCGTGGTGGGCGGCCTGCTGGCCAGCCCCGCCCCGCGCCAGTACGAATTTGCGCGCCTGAACCTCACCTATGTCATCACCAGCAAGCGCAAACTGGCCCAGCTGGTGTACGACCACAAGGTCAGCGGCTGGGACGACCCCCGCATGCCCACCATCGTCGGCCTGCGCCGCCGTGGCTACACGCCCGCCGCCATCCAGACCTTTGCCGACCGCATCGGCGTCACCAAATCCGACAGCTGGATCGACTACAGCACCCTGGAAGGCTGCCTGCGCGAAGACCTGGAGCTCAAGGCCCACCGAGGCATGGCCGTGCTCAACCCCGTCAAGCTCGTGCTGACCAACTGGGACGACGTGATGGGCGCTGGCCACCTGGAGCCCTGCACCCTGCCCGCCCTGCCCCACCCCCCCGAAGGCGTCGAATCGCCGACCCGCCACTTCACCATCGGCAAAGAGGTGTGGATCGAACGCGAAGACTATGAAGAAGTGCCCCCCAAGGGCTACAAGCGCCTCTTCCCCGGCAACAAGGTGCGCCTGAAGGGCGGCTACGTCATCGAATGCACCGGCGCCAACAAAGACGCCGATGGCACCATCACCGAAGTGCTGGCCACCGTGGTGCCCGACACCAAAAGCGGCACCCCCGGCGCCGACACCGTGAAGGTGAAAGCCGCCATCACCTGGGTGGGCGTGGCCGACGGCGTGAACGCCGAAGTGCGCATGTACGACCGCCTGTTCCTGGACGCCCACCCCGATGCGGGCGGCAAGGATTTCATTGAAAGCCTGAACCCGAGCAGCCTGAAAGTGGTGACAGCCATCGTGGAGCCATCATTGGCCAATGCGAAGCCGGACGACAAGTTTCAGTTTGAGCGGCATGGGTACTTTGTGGCGGATCGTATGGACCACAAGGCGGGGAAGCCGGTGTTTAACCTGGCGGTGGGGTTGAAGGATTCGTGGGGGAAGTGACTACCTCCTGATTGGAAAGAAGGCCCGCAAATTTCTATATTTGCGGGCCGTTTTCTTTTGGACTGATGACAGCTTTCGATGCGATACGGCCTGTCACAGTGCAATATGGATCTGTCATTTGCTGCCGTTTATTCAAAGTCCCCG
>JADMJR010000033.1 GCA_018780365.1 Acidovorax sp.
ACCTGCTCAAGAAAGACCCCACGCTGTCTTTCAACCTGCTGCGCTTCATCAACTCGTCGGGGTTTGGCCTGTCGTGCGAGATCACCTCGTTCCGCCATGCAGTGATGATCCTGGGCCTGAAAAAGCTGTTCCGCTGGGCAGCCCTCTTGATGACCACCTCGCGTGCGGGCGGCGCACCACCGGCCGTGGGCCAGACCGCCGTGGTGCGTGGCCGCCTGATGGAGCTGCTGGCCGCTGAGCTGCTGCCGCCCGAAGAGTGCGACAACGCCTTCGTGGTGGGTGTGTTCTCGCTGCTCGACACCATGCTGGGTGTGCCACTGGAAAAGGCCCTGGAATCCGTGGCCCTGCCCGAGCCCGTGATGGACGCCCTGCTGCGTGGCACCGGTGTGTTCGCGCCCTTCCTGGAGCTGACCCGGGCCTGCGAAAGCGGCGACGAAGTGGCTTTTGCCAAGAACGCCGATGCCCTGCACCTGTCCAACCGGCAGGTGAACTGGGCCCACCTGCAGGCGCTGACCTGGGCCGAGAGCCTGAACGAAGAGTAAGCGGCGAAAGCCCCCTACTTCTGCCCGTCCCTGCCCGCCCCACCCCACACAGGCCCTGGTCACCCAGGGCCTGTTCCGTTTTCAGCGCCGCAGGGGCTGGCGCGCGCGCTCAGTGTCCCTGGATATTGGCAGCACGGATGATGCGCGCGTTGTTCTCGGATTCCAGCGCGATCTGGCGCACGAATTCTGCAGCGGTGCCCCCAGTGGGCACGTTGTCGGTGGCATCGAGCTTGCTGCGGATGTCGGGCAGGGCCAAGGCCTTGTTCACCTCGGCATTGATGCGCGCAATGACCGCCGGGGGCGTTTGCGCCGGTGCATAGATGCCAAACAGCGACGACAGGTTGGCCGCTGGCTGTTTCAGCTCGGCCAGGGTGGGCACGTCCGGCAATGAATCGAGCCGCGCAGGCGCCCCCACGGCCAGTGGCTTGAGCTTGCCCGCCTGGATGTGCTGCAGCACGGCTGCGCCGGCGTTGGTGGACAGCACCTCGAACTGCCCACCCAGCGCATCGTTCATCTGCTGGCCACCGCCCTTGTAGGGAATGTGCGTGATCTGCACCTGCGCCACCGCCTGGATCTGCTCCAGCATGATGTGCCCCAGCGACGCCTGGCCCGACGTGGCCCAGCGCACCGCCCCAGGCTTGGCCCGCGCGGTGGCGAGCAGGTCCTTGAAGTCGGCCGCCCTGCTGGCCGAAGTGCCAAGCAAAAGCACGGGCGAATACATCACGCTCACCACCGGGGCGATGTCTTTTTGCGGGTCGAACGGCGACTTGCCCAGGTGCGGGTTCAGCGCCAGCGGGCTCACTGCTGCAAAGCCCAGGGTGTAGCCATCGGGCGCTGCCTTGGCCACGGCGTCCACGCCCAGGCTGCCACTCGCACCGGCCTTGTTCTCGATCACCACCGGCGTGCCCAGCTGCACGGCCAGCTTGTCGGCCAGAGCGCGCGCCACGTTGTCGCTCACGCCACCGGCCGGGTAGGCCACCACGATGCGGATGGGTTTGGCC
>JADMJR010000277.1 GCA_018780365.1 Acidovorax sp.
TTCCGCCACGTGACCACGGTGGAGCGCGTGATCGGCTTCAAGCGCGGCACGGGTGGCACGGGCGGGGTGAGCTACCTGCGCAAGATGCTGGACGTGGTGTTGTTCCCCGAGATCTGGAAGCTGCGCACCGATTTGTAAGCAATTCAAGCTGCCTCAAAAAACAGGCCTGTTCACCCCCCTGGTGAACAGGCCTTCTAACTGCTGCCTGCGCCCTACGGTAAAGCGCTGGCAGCTATCGTTTTTATAGTTCTCTCCCTGATTCGCAATCGGCGGCGCTTCAGTCCCCGGCCTTGGTGAACACCTGCCCGCCCGAAAGCTGGTAGGCCAGGTGGTCCACCTGCAGGCTGCGCTCGTTGGCGATGTCAAAGCGGCTGACCAGCCCGGGCGTGTCGCCATTCAGGATGGCGGTGGACACCACCATGGAGCGCTGGGCCAGCGTGCCGGTGGTGGTGTTCACCTCCAGCCGCAAGGCGCCCTGGTAGCCCCGCACGGGCGGTGGCGTGCCCACCCCCGTGGGTGCCTGGTAGACGCGGGCCGGGAACGCCACGCGCACCTTGCCCTCCACCGCCAGCAGGTTGAGCACGGGGCGGGTGCTGTCGAGTGTGGTGATGCTGCCCCGGCCGCCCGCCGTCTGCGTGGCCAGGCGCTTGCCCTGCGCGGCATTGCGCACGTCAAACACCGCGAGCTGGATGCCATCGGCCACGCCGCCCAAGGCGCTGTCCTTGCCCACGCCCAGCAGCAGGCCATTGGGCAGCGGCACCAGGTGGTCGGCATAACCGCCCGCCGCCAGCTCGCCCGCCACGGTGGGGTTGGCGGGGTTGGCCAGGTCCAGCACCCACACGGGTTCGGTGCTGGCAAACGGGGTGGCGTAGGCCCGGGTGCCTGCAAAAAACAGGTTGTCGATCTGCTGGTCGCCCCGCGCGGTGCGCAGCTTGATGGGCAGCTTGGCCTGCGGGCTCAGGTGGTAGTCGCGGCCGCTGTCGCGCAGCACGGTCAGCAGCGCGGGGGAGGCCTGCGGGGCCTGGATGGTCACCGGCGGCATGCCGCTTTGGCCCGCCTTGCCGCTGAAGGTCAGCACCCGCAAGTCGTTCTGGTACTCGTTCAGGCGCGAGGGCATGCGGCGCAGGTCCCAGCCCAGGTGGCCGTCCACGCTGCCCGAGGCGTCGTAGTCCACCTGCGCGCCACGGAAAGAGAACTTGTGGATGTCGGTGCGGCTGTCGGCCGGAAACACGGCGTTGATCACATCGCCGCCATAGCGGTACTGGCGCGAGCTGGCCACATACACGCTGCGCGCGCCCAGGTGCACGGCTTCGCTGCCACCCGCAAAGCAGCGGCTGGTGCGTGCCAGGCTGGACGAAGTGAGGTCAATGGCCGTGATGGAGGTGAGCTGCAGCGACAGCGAGGCATTGCCCGCCTGCACCAGGCAGTCGGCCTCGTTCACCAGCGGCTGGGGCTGGCCGCCGTCCACACGCAGGGTGGGGATCAGCGCGGCAGTGTTCAGGTCCTTGAGCGCCGTCTGCACGGCCGATGCCGAAGCCCCCGCCGGCACGGTGAAGCGGGTGAGGTCGGGCGACCAGGTGGTGACCAGGTACAGCGTGTTGCCAATCAGGCGGCTGCCCACCAGCAGCCCGTCGATGCGCATCTGCTTGAGCTGCGCGGGCGCCATGTCCTTGCTGATCGCGAACAGGTCGAGCGACAGCATGCGGCTGTATTCGGGCAACACGGTGATGCTGGCGTCGGCCGCAGCCACCACGGGGCGGCGGTCGGCGTACGGGTCTTGCTGCGACAGCACGGCGGCGCGTGTGCCACCGCCCGCCACGTAGAAGCCCTGGGGGATGAACTTGGCGTCCAGCGTGGCGCGGCCCACGCTGGCCAGGCTGCCATCGGCGGCGCGGGCCTGGGCGGTCAGGCGCGGCGGCTCGCGGCCGGTGTCGGTGGCGTACGCGCGGTGCAGGCCATACAGCATGGTGCCCTCGGCCTGGATGAGGCCGTCTTCCTCCACCACCGCACCTGCCAGCGGCGCGCCGGTGTGGGTGACCACGCTGCCTGCGCTGCTCAAGCCCCCCACGGTGGGCACGGTGATGGCCGTGCCCGGGTAGCCCAGCGCCACCCGCTGCGCGATCTTGGCCTTGAAGTAGGCCAGCAGGTCGCCCGACCGCGCCACCTGCAGCCGCGCCTCGTTGGGCGTCTGCGGGTTGCCGCCCTCCCCGCCACCGCAGCCTGCCACGAATGCCGCCGTTGCCACTGCCAGCCATGCGGGCGAGACATAGGACATGCCCGCCACTTTTTTCATCAACCTTCGGTTCGTCATGTGATTTTTCTCCCTGTGGATACCTGTGATCTGCATGGCGGGGTGGAAGCTTGCCCATCCCATCTCGCAGATAAGTGGGATAATATCCCACACAATTTCCACACGTCAACCAGATGACAATCACGGCCTGCTCCTGACACCCGCTGCGCACCGCGCTTTTTGTCCATGCCTTCACGCTCTGCCATCGTTCTGGCCTCTGCCCTGCACGTGCTGCGCCCGTTGGCGCGCCTGCTGCTGCGCAACGGCGTGGCCTACCCCGCGTTTGCAGCGGCCATGAAGAAGGTGTTTCTGGAGGCGGCCCACGACGAGCTGCAGCGCACGGGCAAGAAGACCACCGACAGCGCGGTGAGCCTGATGTCGGGCGTGCACCGGCGCGACGTGCGCAACCTGGGCCGCCTGGCCGAGCCTGCCGCCGAAGAAGATGCGGGCGAAACCCCGCTGAACATGGCCAGCCAGGTCGCCGCGCGCTGGCTGAGCCAGACGGAGTGCCTGGACGACGAGGGCCAGCCCCGCCCCCTGCCCCGCAGCGGCGAGCCCCCGCACTTTGACGGCCTGGTGGCCAGCATCAGCAGCGATGTGCGACCCCGCGCCGTGCTTGACGAACTGGTGCGCCTGGGCATGGCCGAAGAAGGCGAGGATGGCCAGATCCGCCTGCTGGCCACGGGCTTTGTGCCACGCCAGGGGTTTGCCGAGATGGCGCAGTTGATGCAGGACAACCTGCACGACCACCTGGCCGCCGCCAGCCTGAACCTGCAGGGCGAGCACAACTACCTGGAGCAGGCCGTGTTTGTGGACCAGCTCAGCGAAGAATCCGCCCACCGCCTGCACGTGGTGGCCGCCAAAGCCTGGCGCCAGGCCTTCAAGACCGTGATGACCGAGGCCCAGGCCCGCTACGACCACGACCAGAAAAACACCCCGCCCGGCGAGCGCAACCGGCGCGCCCGCTTTGGCAGCTACTTCTATGCCGCAGACAAAGATGAACGTCCTTCCTGAACTCTGGGCCCGTACGGCCCGGCTCATGGCCCGGCTCATGGCCCGGCTGCTGGCCACAGCCGCCACCTTGCTGGTGCTGGCCGCCTGTGGCCCCGGCACCGGGGGCACGGGCACCGGGCCGATCCTCGGCGCGGTCAACTTCTCGGGCAGTGGCTTCGCGAGTGGCTCCCCCTGCGCGCAGCATTGCGGCAGCACCTACCTGCGGCTGGAGAACGAGCGGGTGGAGTTGAGCATCACCTGCCAGCACTTTGTGTTCACCGGCCCCTGGGAGATCGACGCCGAGGGCCTGGCCGTGCTGAACGGCACCATGGAGACCACGGACTTTGCGGAGGGGCAGACCCAGACCCGCACCGCCCCCGCCGTGATGCGCCTGCAGTTCAGCAGTGCACGGGCCGACAGCAGCCGCGAGGTGGTGATCACGGTGCGTGACCTGCAGGGCAACCACCTGATTGCGCCCCTGACCCTGGAGCAACAACCCACGGCCGCCGCCCCCGAGTCCTGCACGCCCGGCACGCCCTGAACAACAAAGGGCCTGCGCAGACACACTGCGCAGGCCCTTGAAGATCTGACAACCCGGTGGGGTGGCGGCTTACTGGACCCCGGCCACCATCATGGAACGGTTGCTGCGGCACCAGATCGGTGCCAGGTGGCCAATCTGGATGGTCAGCTCGTTGCCCTTGCCCAGCACCGTGGTGGGGCCGTTGCTGAAGGCGTAGCCCGTTTCAGCGGCCTGCTTGGGCAGCTCCACCGTCCAGCCGCTGCGGCGCATCACGCTGCGGCCCTGCTCGGGGTAGAACTGCATCTCCACCTTCTCGCCGTTGCCGCAGGCGTATTGCATGCTGCTGCCGTCTGCCGGTGCGCTGAACGCCTGCATCGCGGGGGGCTGGCTTGCGCAACCCGACAACAAAAGGGTGGCCAACGCACCCGAACCCAGCAAAACCATCGTTTTCATCGGTCACTCCTGAGAACCTGTTCAAAGCCCTTCGGCTACCAAACAAGCACAAACCTTGCCACTACCTATTGCCAGTTACCCGTTACCCGTTACTCACTACCCACTGCCTGCACCATCCTGCTTGCGAGAGACCGAAACCAGCGATTCCAGAGCCGTGACCAACACCCGGTGCAGCGCGTCTCCCCAAGAGTGCCCCAGGCCCCCTGGCCCCGTCATTGGGGTGATCCCCACATCGAGAGCCTCCTCTAAAGTCTGCATCCCCCCTGTGGCGCCCTCATGACGTCCGCAAAGTCCCGGGGGTTGGGCCTTATTGGGCACATGGGTCGGTGCAATACAGCTTTGAAACATCTGATTACAAGCACTTGATGGAGAAAACACGGTGTCTGCCGGGCGCTAGAAGCGCCGTCCCGGCCGGACTGGGACATACCCTAGGAGCCGGCCCAAAAACCCGCACAAGGGCCCCGAAACCGCCCACCGCCCAAGCACGGCCCCCCTCGGTGACAGCAGCTTTCCGGCTCTGCGGGTAACCTCGCGGGGCCTTGCGGCGTGTGGACGGATGCCTCCGGTTCCGGCAACCGCAGCCTTCTGGAGAACCGCCCCTGTGCCAACGCCCCCACCGTCCGCCGCTTTTTTGCCACCCCGCGCCGCCTGGGCCATGCTGCTCGCCCTGGTGTCGGGCTTTGCGCTGAGCCAGGCGTTTCGCACCATCACGGCCATCATGGCCACCGGGCTGCGCGCGGAGTTCGGGCTGTCGGCCCAGGCGCTGGGGGTGTTTGCCGGGGCCTTTGCGTTTGCCTTTGGCACCATGCAGCTTTTCATGGGCGTGGGCATCGACCTGTACGGCGTGCGGCGCACGCTGCTGGTGGCGTTTCCGCTCACCATCGCGGGCTCGCTGCTGTCGGCGCTTGCGCCCGGCTATGGCGGGGTGCTGCTGGGCCAGGTGCTGATCGGCGTGGGCTGCGCACCCGCCTTTTTGGTGTGCACGGTGTTCATTGCGCGCTACTTTCCGGCCAGCCGTTTTGCCATGGTGTCGGGTGTGGCCATGGGCGTGGGCGGGCTGGGCATGCTGTTCACGGGCACGCCGCTGGCCTGGCTGGTACAGCAGTCGTCCTGGCGCATGGGTTTTGCCGTGCTGGCCGGCCTGGCGGCGCTGGCCTGGCTGCTGATTTTCTGGAAGGTGCACGAACCCGCCCAGCCCACCCAGGGCGCGGACGGCTCGCCGCCCCGCGAGTCGGTGGGCGACGCGGTGCGCGGCTTTGGCGCGCTGTTTCTGCTGCCGCACACGGCCGGCATCATGCTGCTGGGGCTGATGACCTATGCCTCGTTCCTCACGCTGCGCGGGCTGTGGCTGGGGCCGCTCTTGATCGAGCGGCACGGCTACTCGCTGGTGGCCAGTGGCAATGTGGCCATGCTGTCGTCGCTGGTGTCGCTGTTCACCCCCGCATTTTTTGGCCGGATGGACCCGGGGCCCGCCCGGCGGCGGCGCTGGCTGGTGGGCTTCACCGTGTTGCTGGCGGGGCTGTTTGCCGCCGTGGGCCTGCTGCACGCCGAGTGGCTGGACGTGGGCGGATCGATTGCCGTGGGCCTGTTGTCGGGCTACATGGTGCTGCAGTATTCGGACGTGCGCTCCGCCTACCCGGCGGCCATGACGGGGCGCGCCATGGCGGTGTTCACCATGGCGCTGTTCCTGGGCGTGGCGCTGATGCAGTGGGTGACCGGCCTGGCCGCCTCCCTCGCCGCCGCGCGGGGCGCTGACCCGTATGTGGCGGTGATGCTGACCATTGCCGGCATGCTCACGGTGGGGGTGCTGGCCTTCAGGCTGCTGCCCGCACCGGCTCCTGCGCACTGACCCGCTCGGGGCCCGGGGGACACAGGGCCTTGCCCGTGCCCGCCACACGCCACCACTGCAGCACGCCAAACATCAGCTCAAACGCGGTAAAGCCCAGCACGATGGCATTGGCCCCGTGGGCCACGGCGTAGATCTGCCACGCGGCGAACAGAAAACGCGCCACACCATCGAGCCGCCCCAGCAGCAGCGAGGGCGCCACGATGCGGGCCACAGACCAGACCACCACGACCGACCCCAGCAGGTTGGCCAGCAGCATGTGGGTGGTGTCGAGCGGGTGCAGGGTGCCGGGCAGCGCGAGCGCCTGGGCCAGCAGGCCCAGCTGGGCGTAGAGCCAGGCAAAGGTCCAGGGCAAGGCAAATGGCCAGGTGACGAGCAGGTCGTACCAGCCGCTGGCGCGCACGATGCGCAGGTAGCGTGCAGAAGCAAAGGCGGGGATGTGCATGGAAAGGAAACCCTCAGGGATTGGATGAAGCCCCGAGCTTCCACCTTGAAGTACGCTTCAGGGTCAAGCACTTTGTGACTTTGTGGAGAGAACACGCCATGCTGATTGGAGAACTGGCCACGGCCTCAGGCCTGAGCCGCGAGGCGCTGCGTTTTTATGAGCAGCAGGGCCTCATCCGCGCGCGGCGCCTGGCCAACGGCTACCGTGACTACCCGCCCGAGGTGGTGACGTTGGTGCAGTACATCCGCACGGCGCAGCAGCTGGGTTTCACGCTGGCCGAGATTGGCGACCGCCTGCCCAGCATCTGGGACGCCCCCGAACCCGGCCCCCTGCTGAACCAGGTGCTGGCCAGCAAACTGGGCGAGATCGACACACGCATCGCCGCGCTGCAGGCCCTGCGCCAGACCCTGGCCGAACGCGTGGCCACCGACTGCCCGTTGCACGCCCGGGGGCCTTCACCACACTTGGTCAAGGCAAAAGTTTGAATAAAAAAAGGCCTTACCGCGCGTCCACATTGCCTTTTTAGCTATTAAATACATAGCAATACAACCACAAACCACGAACCGCCACCGCCAATGGCCTCACGCCGCTGGTGCAGGCACCACATGCAGCAGCACCGGGTTGTTGCCGTAAGCGTCCACGCTCTCGATCTGCACGCCAAAACCCCACAGGCGCGCCACATGCTTGAGCACCTCCTGGGTGTCGTCGGCCAGCGGGCGGCCCTGGTACTGGGTGTGGCGCAGGGTCAGGCTGCGGTCGCCGCGCAGGTTCACGTTCCACACCTGGATGTTGGGCTCGCGTGTGCCCAGGTCGTACTGCTGCGACAGGATCTGGCGCAGGTTGCGGTAGCCGTTCTCGTCGTGGATCTCGCTGACCAGCAGTTCGCTCTGGCTGGCGTCGTCGTGCAGGGCGAACAGGCGCATCTCGCGCATCAGGCGGGGGCTCAGGTACTGGCCGACAAAGCTCTCGTCCTTGAAGTTGCGCATGGCATGGTCGAGCGTGGGCAGCCAGGGGGCCCCCGCGATGTCGGGGAACCAGCGCCGGTCTTCGGCCGTGGGGTTCTGGCAGATGCGCTGGATGTCGCGGTACATGGCAAAACCCAGCGCGTAGGGGTTGATGCCGCTGTAGGCGCGGTGCCCCACGGGCGGCTGGAAAATGACGTTGGTGTGTGAGCCCAGCCACTCCACCATCACCCCGTCGCTGAGGTAGCCCTCGTCGTACAGGGTGTTGAGCAAGGTGTAGTGCCAGAAAGTGGCCCAGCCCTCGTTCATCACCTGGCTCTGGCGCTGGGGGTAGAAATACTGCGCGATCTTGCGCACGATGCGCACGACCTCGCGCTGCCAGGGCTCCAGGAGCGGCGCGTTCTTCTCGATGAAATACAGGATGTTCTCCTGCGGCTCCTGCGGAAAACGGTTGTGCTCCTGCGCCGCTTCGTCCTTGCCGGGGCGGGTGGGCAGGGTGCGCCACAGGTCGTTCACCTGCTGCTGGGCATAGGCCTCGCGCTGTGCGCGCTCCAGGCGCTCGCGTGCCAGGTTCTTCTTGGAGGGGCGGCGGTAGCGGTCCACCCCAAAGTTGGCCAGCGCGTGGCACGAATCCATGAGCCGCTCCACCTCGTCCATGCCATAGCGTTCCTCGCACTGGGCCACGTAGTCCTTGGCATACACCAGGTAGTCGATGATGCTGGACGCATCGGTCCACATGCGAAACAGGTAGTTGCCCTTGAAGAAGCTGTTGTGCCCGTAGGCCGCATGCGCAATCACCAGCGCCTGCATGGCGGTGGTGTTCTCCTCCATCAGGTAGCTGATGCAGGGGTTGGAGTTGATGACGATCTCGTAGGCCAGGCCCATGTGCCCGCGCCGGTAGCGCCGCTCGGTGGCCAGAAACTCCTTGCCGTAGC
>JADMJR010000137.1 GCA_018780365.1 Acidovorax sp.
GACTCGGCCAACCTGCTGATCTGCCCCAACCTGGATGCCGCCAACATCCTCTACAACGTGCTCAAGACCACGACCAGCGGCGGCGTGACCGTGGGCCCCATCCTCATGGGCGGCGCCGCCACGGCCTACATCCTGACGCCCGCCGCCACCGTGCGCCGGGTGTTCAACATGACGGCGCTGGCCGTGGCCAGCGCAGCGGCAAGGAAGTAGGCAACCCCCTGAGGCGCTTCGCGCCTTCCCCCTTTTCTCGCTGCGCTGCGCACTGCGGGAAGGGGGACGCTGCCAGCGCTGCGGGGCGGCCCTTGCGCGGCAGCCCTGGCCTGCGGCGCGCCAGTTTTAACGGCCAGTGCCCTTGCTTGCGCCAAAAAATTCAGCGCACGGAAACATCCACGTAATCGGCCACCGGCGGCAGGTGCTCGGCCAGCCAGTGCGAATCAAGCTGCAGCGCCTGCTTGATCTCGGCGGGCAGGCTGGCGATGGTGTCGGCGGGTGACATGGGCTCTTCCAGCCCGATCTCGGCCAGCAAGGTGGCCACATGCAGGATGCCGCCGAGGCGGCAGAACGGGGTGGAGGCCACAGGGTCCTCGGCCGTCTCCAGCGCCCGGGTGATGGTGTCCGGGAACCGCCAGCGCCGCGCCAACTCGGCCGTCACCTGGGCTTCGGTAAAACCCAGCAGGGTGCGTTCGCGCTCCCAGCGCCCCCCCGCGTGGTGGGGCAGTTGCTCGATGGCCGGGATCTGCTCAGGCGCCTTCTGCGCAATGATCAATTCACCCAGCCGCACCAGAAAACCCGCAAGCCACGACTCTTGCACGTTGGAGCCCAGCGTGCGGGCCAGCCACTGCGAATAGCCCGCAATGGCCATGCTTTCCTTCCAGAAGGCATCCGCGTCCACCCCGGGCGCGTCCTTGAACACGCCCGACATACACGACGCCAGTGCCAGCGTGCGCACCTGGTTGAGCCCCACCATGGTGATGGCGTCGTCGAGCGAAGCCACCTGCCGGGGCAGGCCAAACCGAGCGCTGTTGGCCAGGCGGATCAGCTTGGCCGTGAGGGCCGGGTCCTTGGAGATGGCACTGCGCACCTTCTCGAAAGGGATGTCATCGTCCTTCATGGTGGCGATCAGCTCGCGCGCCACGTCGGGGATGGTGGGTAGTTGCACGTTCTCGAAGAATGCCTGGATATCTGCCATGGGGAGCCCTCCCAATTGTTGCTGGTGTGGATGTGGAGACCGGGAACCAAGGAATGGATGCAGGGCTTTTGTTGTACCACCGGCGCGCAGGCGCGGCCTGCGCGTTTGCCCCAATGCGCGGCCCCGCAGCGCCCCCACCATCTCCCAGCCCGCCCCCTTGGCGGGCACAAGCCCTTTGCACCATTTCGGGAAAGCCTGTAGAACCGCGCGCACCAAATTGGCGAACAATAGCCCGCACCCCTTCCCCGCCCCGGTGAAATCAGGCATCGTTTTTGCTGACTGGACCACCATGGCATCGTGGCAGAGCGTGGGTCTCGCCCATGTGCCTCTGCCTTTCGCCTTTCGTCTTTCCCTCCGCCGACTTCAGACAGGAAAACTTCCATGAACAAACGCACCCTCCTGCAAGCCGCCGTGCTGCTGGCCGCCGCTGGCACCTTCTCCATCGCCCAGGCGCAAGCCACGACGCCGATCAAGTTCCAGCTCGACTGGCGTTTTGAAGGCCCTTCCGCCCTGTTCCTGCAGCCTGTGGCCAAGGGCTACTTCAAGGCCGCCGGGCTGGATGTGGCGGTGGATGCGGGCAACGGCTCGGGCGGCGCGGTGCAGCGCGTAGCCTCGGGCACCTACGACATGGGCTTTGCCGATCTGGCCGCCGTGATGGAATTCCACGCCAACAACCCCGACGCGCAGAACAAGCCCGTGGCGGTGATGATGGTCTACAACAACACGCCCGCCTCGGTGATGGCGCTCAAGAAGAGCGGCATCACCAAGCCCGCCGACCTGGCCGGCAAGAAGCTGGGCGCCCCAGTGTTCGACGCAGGCCGCCGCGCGTTCCCCATCTTCCAGAAGGCCAACGGCATCGCCGCCGTGACCTGGACCGCCATGGACCCCCCACTGCGCGAAACCATGCTGGTGCGCGGCGACGTGGACGCCATCACCGGCTTCACCTTCACCTCGCTGCTCAACCTGGAGGCGCGCGGCGCCAAGGCCGCCGATGTGGTGGTGCTGCCCTATGCCGACTTCGGCGTGAAGCTCTACGGCAACGTGATCATCGCCAGCCCCAAGCTCATCAAGGAGAACCCGGCCGCCATCAAGGCCTTCCTGTCGGCCTTTGCCAAGGGCGCCAAGGAAGTGATCGCCAACCCCGCCGCCGCCATCGAGCATGTGAAGGCGCGCGACGGCATCGTGAACGTGCCGCTCGAAACCCGCCGCCTGCAACTGGCCATCGACACAGTGATCAACAGCCCCGACGCGCGCGCCGAAGGTTTTGGCAAGGCCGTGCCCGGCCGCCTGTCGCTGATGGCCTCACAGGTGTCCGACGCGTTCAACACCAAGACGCGCGTGAATGCCGACGATGTGTGGAACCCCAGCTTCCTGCCCAGCACGGCCGAGCTGAACATCCTGCCCAAGAAGTAAAACTATCAAATTGATAGCTGCTAGCGCTTGATGGACAGGCGCTAGCAGCCATTTTTATTCAAAAAAATAGAACCACTCTCCATGCAGGCTGCCGATTCCTATTTTGTGGACTTCCGTGATGTCTGGCTCGCCTACAACGACGAGCTGCGCGCGAAGAACCAGTTTGCGGTGGAAGCCATCGACCTGCAGGTGCGGCAGGGCGAGTTCATCGCCATCGTCGGCCCCTCGGGCTGTGGCAAGTCCACCTTCATGAAGCTGGCCACGGGCCTGAAGATGCCGTCGATGGGCAAGATCCTCATCGACGGCCAGCCCGTGACCGGGCCGCTCAAGGTCTCGGGCATGGCGTTCCAGGCCCCCTCGCTGCTGCCCTGGCGCACCACGGTGGACAACGTGCTGCTGCCGCTCGAAATCGTCGAGCCCTACCGCAGCCACTTCAAGCAAAAGCGCAAGGAATACGAAGAGCGCGCCCGCCGTCTGCTGCAGAAGGTGGGCCTTGCGGGCTACGAAGACAAATTCCCCTGGCAGCTGTCGGGCGGCATGCAGCAGCGCGCCAGCATCTGCCGCGCGCTCATCCACGAGCCCAAGATGCTGCTGCTGGACGAGCCCTTCGGCGCGCTCGACGCCTTCACGCGCGAAGAGCTGTGGTGCATCCTGCGCGACCTCTGGACCGAGCAGCAGTTCAACGTGATCCTGGTCACCCACGACCTGCGCGAATCGGTCTTTCTGGCCGACACGGTGTACGTGATGAGCAAGAGCCCCGGCCGGTTTGTGGTGCGCAAAGAGATCGAGCTGCCCCGCCCGCGCGACCTGGAGATCACCTACACCAAGGAGTTCACCGACATCGTGCACGAGCTGCGCGGCCACATCGGAGCCCTGCGCAAGGCCGGCGCTCCCATCCAGCAATAAACAAAGCGAGTCATGCACAAAAAAACCGTGGAGCGCTGGTCCCCCTGGATCCTGCTCGTCGCCATCATCCTGCTGTGGCAGATCGTCTGTTCGGCCTTCAGCGTCCCTGAATACCTGTTCCCCAGCCCCTGGGTCATTGCCACGCAACTGGTCGAGTTCAGCGGCGTGATTGCCGCACACGCCTGGCGCACCTACTGGGTCACCATGGCGGGCTTTGGCATTGCCATCGTGGTGGGGGTGCTGCTGGGTTTTGTCATCGGCAGCTCGCGCCTGGCCTACGCCGCCGTGTACCCGCTCATGACCGCCTTCAACGCGCTGCCCAAGGCTGCCTTTGTGCCCATCCTCGTGGTGTGGTTCGGCATTGGCGTGGGGCCTGCCATCCTCACGGCGTTTCTCATCAGCTTCTTCCCCATCATGGTCAACATCGCCACCGGCCTGGCGACGCTGGAGCCCGAGCTGGAAGACGTGCTGCGCGTGCTGGGCGCCAAACGCTGGGACGTACTGACCAAGGTCGGCCTGCCCCGCTCCATGCCGTACTTCTATGGCTCGCTCAAGGTCGCCATCACGCTGGCCTTTGTCGGCACCACGGTGTCGGAGATGACCGCCGCCAATGAAGGCATCGGCTACCTGCTCATCAGCGCGGGCTCGTCCATGCAGATGGGCCTGGCGTTTGCGGGCCTGATGGTCGTGGGCGCGATGGCCATGGTGATGTACGAGCTGTTCAGCTGGATCGAAAAGCGCACCACGGGCTGGGCGCACCGGGGATCGCAGGGCGAATAGGCAGGGCACATCCCCCAGAGTCCTTCGGCGCGCCCCCTTCAGGAGCAGCTGCCCACCGCGCCACCCGCGCGGCATATACTGCCCGCCCCGTTGGACTGCAGGATTGCCTGGCATGCGCTTGACCGCTTTTTCCCTCCCACTGGCCGCCCGTGCTGCAGTGACCGTGCTCGCCGCCCTGGCCCTGGCCGCTTGTGGTGGCACCACGCCCACCCGGCCTGATGCGTCCACCGAAGCCCCGCTTTCATCCTCCGCCACCCCCATCCGCGTGGGCATTGCCCTGGGCGGTGGTGCGGCCAAAGGCTTTGCGCACATTGGCGTGATCAAGATGCTGGAAGCCAATGGCTTCGCGCCTGCCGTCATCTCCGGCACCAGCGCAGGCAGCGTGGTGGGCGCGCTGTATGCCAGCGGCATGAACGCGTTTGAGATGCAGGAAAAAGCCGTAGCGCTGGACGAGGCCAAGATCCGCGACCTGCAGTTGTCGTCCGGCGGGCTGGTGCTGGGGCAGAAGCTCGAAGACTATGTGAACGAACAGGTGCGCCGCAAGCCGCTGGAGCAGATGGCCAAGCCCTTTGTGGTGGTGGCCACACGGCTCGAAGACGGCGAGCGCACCGTGTTTGCGCGCGGCAACACGGGGCAGGCGGTGCGTGCGTCGAGCAGCGTGCCGGGTGTGTTCCAGCCCGTCACCATCGGCAAATACCACTTCGTGGACGGCGGCATCGTGAGCCCCGTGCCGGTGGACGCCGCGCGCCAGCTGGGCGCCGACATCGTGATCGCGGTGGACATCTCCAACAAGGCCCGGGGCCAAACACCCGGCAACATGTTGGGCGCTCTGAACCAGTCGATTGCCATCATGGGCCAGAAGCTGGGCCAGGCCGAGCTGGCGCGGGCCGACGTGATCATCACGCCCCAGGTGCTGGACATAGGCCCCGCTGATTTCAGCCAGCGCGCCAGCGCCATCGTCGAAGGCGAGAAAGCCGCCCTGGCCGCCATGCCCAAGATCCGCGAGCGCATCGCCCAGCTGCAGGCCGAGCGCAGCAAAGCCGTGGCACAGGCCCAGCAGAAGGCGGCCGAGGCGCAACACCAGGCCTGCCTGGACAACCGCAGCCGCCTGCAAAAGCTGGCGGGGTTGGCCAAGATGGACGACTCCTGCGCAGCGCCGAAGTAGCCTGCCGGCGGGCTCCTGGGCCACAGCGCCCTTGGGGTACAGTCAACCGCGCCCCGGTCCCTCGGGGCCATCCAGCACAGCCACCTCCCTTCATCGCCCATGTCTTCGCCCTTCTCCGCCGTCAAACCCAGTGCCAAGCTGTCCGACCAGGTGGCCAGCGCACTGGAGGCCGAGATCCGTGCGGGCCGCATCCAGGCAGCGCAGAAGCTGCCCACCGAGGCCGTGCTGGCGCAGCAGTTCCAGGTCAGTCGCACGGTGGTGCGCGAAGCGATTTCGCGCCTCAAGTCGCTGGGGCTGGTGGACTCGCGCCAGGGCAGCGGTGTGTATGTGCAGGCACCGGGCATCGAGCCGCTGCAGTTTGAACTGCCCCACGCCGCCCCGCGCGAGGCCGTGATGCAGATCGTGGAGGTGCGCCGCGCGCTCGAGTCCGAGGTGGCCGAGCTGGCCGCCCTGCGCCGCAGCGAAGACGACATCGCCGCCATCCGCCTGGCCATGCAGCGCATTGCCGACGCCGTGCGCGCGGGCCGCGATGGGGTGGAGGAGGACGTGTTGTTCCACCACGCCATTGCCCAGGCAGCGGGCAACCCGTTCATGATCAGCACGCTGGACTATCTGGCGCAGTTCCTCAAGGGCGCGACCCGCGTGACCCGCGCCAACGAGGCGCGGCGTGAGGACTTTGCCGACGCGGTGACCCACGAACACACGCAGATCGTGCAGGCCATCGAAGCAGGCGACCCGGTGGCCGCACGCGCCGCCGCCGCGCAGCACATGAAAAACGCGCTGGCCCGCATTGAACAGGCCGACATCGCGTTCTGGGCCCAGGACGGCGCGCGGCTGGCCCAGCCGCTGGTGGCGGCGTCAGCACCGCTGGTGTTCTGACCGTGTAAGGGCCCCACGCCTACGGCCCACGGCCTCTGGGCAGACGCAACACTGGGTGGTGGCCCCAACCCATTACTATCAAATTGATAGCTTAAACCGCTTACCAGACGCGCGCAGAAGGCCAAAAAACCTTCAAACAACGCGATCCAACCCACGTCCTCGGCGAGAACATACGGGTTAACCCGAGCCAAAATGGTGCGCGATAATTTGTATGATAACCATATAAACACACCAACCAAGGTGCCATCAGGAACCCTCGCAAGGCCTTCGCAGAGCCCCGTTCCTTGGTCGGCCACCTTTCCATCCCGGAGATATCCCGCACATGTCCACCCTCGCACTTCTCGGCATCGGCGCCGGCAGCATTGCCCTGCTCCTGTTGCTCATCATCCGCTGGCAGGTCCACGCCTTCGTGGCCATGATGCTGGTGAGCTTTCTCGTGGCGTTTGCCACCGGCATGCCCATTGGCGACATCATCAGCACGCTGATTGCAGGCATGGGCGGCACGCTGGGTTCCGTGGCCATCCTGGTGGCGCTGGGCTCCATGCTGGGCCGCATGATCGAAGTTTCGGGCGGTGCGGCCAGCCTGGCCAACCGGTTCACGCAGCTGCTGGGCCCCACGCGGGTGCCCATGGCGCTCACGGCGGCAGCGCTGGTGCTGGCCATCCCCGTGTTCTTTGACGTGGGCTTCATCATCCTGGTGCCCATCGTCTATGGCTTTTGTAAGGCGGCGGGCGTCAACCCGGTGAAGTTCGGCCTGCCCGTGGCGGGCATCATGCTGGCGGCCCACGTGGTGGTGCCACCGCACCCCGGCATCGTGGGCGGTGCGGCCATCGTCAAGGGCGACATTGGCTGGATCACCATCATCGGCCTGGCCATCTGCATCCCGCTGGCGGCGCTGTCGCAGGTCGTGGCGGGCTGGCTCAACCGCAAGGGCTACCCCCTGCTGCCCACCACGGCCGAGCAGTTTGCAGCCTTTGGCAACAGCGAAGACAACACGGCCTCCAAAGCCCGCAGCGCTCCGGGCGTAGGCACCATCCTGGCGCTCATCCTGATCCCGCTGGCCCTCATCATGGCGGGCACCACCGGCGCCACCATGCTGCCCAAGGGCGACAGCCTGCGCAATGTGCTGGGTTTCATCGGCTCGCCCATCTTCGCGCTGATGGTGGCCGTGGGCCTGGCGATGTATTTGCTGGGCCGCAACCAGGGCTGGAGCCGCGAACGCACCAACGCGATCATGGAATCGGCCTTGCCCCCTGCTGCCACCGTGATCCTGGTGACGGGCGCAGGTGGCGTGTTTGCCAAGGTGCTCACCGCCAGCGGCATTGGCACGGCGCTGTCGCAAAGCCTCACCGCCACCCACCTGCCCCTCATCCTGCTGGCATTCATCATCTCTTTGGCGCTGCGTGCTGCCCAGGGTTCGGCCACCGTGGCCATCATCACCACCTGCGGCCTGCTGGCCGACGCCATGACCGGCGGCGGGTATTCGCCCTTGCAGGTGGCACTGCTCACGGTGGCCATTGGTTTTGGCAGCCTGGGCCTGTCGCACGTCAACGATTCGGGCTTCTGGATCGTGACCCGCTACCTGGGCCTGAGCGTGGGCGATGGCCTGCGCACCTGGACGGTGCTGACCACCGTGCTGGGCGTCGCAGGTTTTGCAATGACCGCCCTGCTCTGGGCCCTGGTGGCCTGAGCCCCATGGATCGATTTCTTGAAGGACTGACAACATGACCCAACCCACCGTAGGCATCATCGGCCTGGGCGCCATGGGCGCCGGCATTGCCAAAACCCTGCGCCACAACGGCTTCACCATCCACGTGTGCGACGTGCGCCCCGGCGTGGCCGAGGCCTTTGCGGCCGAGGGCGGCACGGCCCACGCCACCACCTCTGCGCTGGCAGCGGTGAGTGATGTGGTGGTGTCGGTGGTGGTCAATGCCGCGCAGACCGAGAGCG
>JADMJR010000065.1 GCA_018780365.1 Acidovorax sp.
TGGCGATGGTGTCGCACTTCATGATGCCGCCGAAGATGTTGACCAGGATGCCCTCGACCTTGGGGTTCTTGAGCATGATCTTGAAGGCTTCGGTGACCTTCTCGGGGGTGGCACCGCCGCCCACGTCCAGGAAGTTGGCCGGCTCGCCGCCGAACAGCTTGATGGTGTCCATGGTGGCCATGGCCAGGCCGGCGCCGTTCACCAGGCAGCCGATGTTGCCATCGAGGCTGATGTAGGCCAGGTCGAACTTGGAGGCTTCCACTTCGGCCGGATCTTCTTCGTCCAGATCGCGGAAGGCCACGATTTCAGGGTGGCGGAACAGCGCGTTGGCGTCGAAGTTGAACTTCGCGTCCAGGGCCATCAGGTTGCCCTTGGAGTCGCAGTTCAGCGGGTTGATTTCCACCAGCGACGCGTCGGTTTCCATGTAGCACTTGTAGATCTTGGCGAAGATGTCTACGGCCTGGTCGACGGAAGCACCGGTCAGACCGATGGCGGCTGCGACCTTCTTGCTTTGCTCGGTGGTGATGCCGACGATGGGGTCGATCATCTCGGTGATGATCTTCTCTGGGGTGGAGTGGGCCACTTCCTCGATGTCCATGCCGCCTTCGCTGGAGGCGATCAGGGCCACCTTTTGCGTGCCGCGGTCGGTGACCAGGGACACATACAGTTCGTTCTTGATGTCAGCGCCGTCTTCGATGTACAGGCGGCGAACCTTCTGGCCTTCGGGGCCGGTCTGGTGCGTCTTGAGCTGCATGCCCAGGATCTCGCCCGAGATGCGCTTGACGTCGTCAATGGTCTTGGCAACCTTCACGCCGCCGCCCTTGCCACGGCCACCGGCGTGGATCTGGGCCTTGACCACCCACACGGGGCCGCCGAGTTTCTGGGCTGCTTCAACGGCTTCTTGCACCGTGAATGCGGGAATGCCACGCGGAACGGGCACACCAAAATTGCGCAAGATTTCCTTGCCTTGGTATTCGTGAATCTTCATGAGGTCTCTCTCAGGGAAGGATGGTGGTTACCCGTTTACCATGAACAACAAAATGTCTGGCCGCGGGCTGGGAACATGGCAACCAGCGACTGTATCATGTTGCAACGCACCATTCTTGTGCGTAGCTGACGGCCCCCTGTACCCGGCGGGTGGCCGGTTTTTGTCTTTTTGTGGTTCGTTTTGGCAGACGCTGCCGCCCTTTTTTGCAGGAGCACCCCCATGTCCAAAGTCTTTATCGATGGCGAAGCCGGCACCACGGGCCTGCAGATCCGTGAGCGCCTGCAGGCGATGCCGCAGATCGAGCTGGTCAGCATCGCGCCTGAGTTGCGCAAGGACCCCGCCGCCAAACGCGACCTGATCGCCGGGGTCGATCTGGTAATCCTGTGCCTGCACGACGACGCCGCGCGCGACACCGTGGCCATGGTGGACGAGATTGCCCAGAGCACGGGCCGCAAGGTCAAGGTGATTGATGCCAGCACGGCCCACCGCACGGCGCCGGGCTGGGTGTTTGGTTTTCCTGAGTTGGCCCCGGGCCAATGCGAAGCCGTGGCCCAGGCGGACCGTGTGTCCAACCCCGGCTGTTACGCCACGGGCGCGATTGCACTGCTGCGCCCCCTGGTGGATGCGGGTCTGGTGCCCAAGGACTTCCCCCTGGCACTGCCTTCGGTCAGCGGCTACTCCGGTGGCGGCCGCACCATGATCGAGGCCTACGAAGCCGGGGCCGCGCCGCTGTTTGAGGCCTACGCACTCACACTGCAGCACAAGCATTTGCCCGAAATCATGCGCTACACCGGCATCACGCGGCGCCCGATTTTCGTGCCTTCGGTGGGCAACTTCCGACAAGGTATGCTGGTGCAGTTGCCCCTGCATCTGGATCTGTTGCCCGGCGCCCCCAAGGCCGCCGACCTGCACGATGCGCTGGCCGCCCACTACGCCCACAGCAACACCCCCGAGCAATGGGTCAGCGTGCTGCCCGCCACGGCCGACGGCAAGCTCGATGCCACGGCGCTCAACGACACCAACAAGCTGGAGCTGCGCGTGTTTGCCAATGAGGAACACCGCCATGCCGTGTTGATTGCACGCCTGGACAACCTGGGCAAGGGCGCCAGTGGCGCGGCCGTGCAAAACCTTCAGCTGATGCTGGGTTTGTAAGCGGGCGTTTCAAAAGCCGCAGGGCGCTCGTCGCTGGAGGTGCTGCGCGGATACCAGCAAGAGCAAAAGGCCGCAGGTTTTGACACACGCCTTCGAGTGTGCGGGTGAAGCCTGCGGTGGCTCCCACATCTTTACCGACAGCCTGCCACGCCAGCTGTGGCCCGCCGGGTGGGCGGGCAAGGTGGGCGACAACAGCCCGGCGGCCTGCGCGGCAGGGGGCACGGCGAGCGATCTGCGCTGTGCGACAACAAGGCCACCGGGGTGACCCTGGCGGTGCTGACCTGGAGCCCCGACATCACCTCGGCCCACTGCGATGAAAAAGAGTTCCAGAAGCGCACCACCATCGCCGTGGTCCAGGTCGAGCCCAAGGCGTGCGAGCAGAAGATGGAAACCCTCTCGGCCAGCGAGATTGGCAAGGGCCTGGATGCCAATGGGCGGGTTGCCATCTACGGCATCCGGTTTGACACGAACAAGGCCGACATTCAGCCTGCCAGCAAGGCATCGCGGGACCAGATTGGCGCCCTGCTCAAGCAGTAGGCTGGCCTGAAGCTGCATGTGGTGGGCCACACCGACAATGTGGGCCAACTGCCCGCCAACATCGACCTGAGCCGCCGCCGGGCCGATGCCGTGGCGGAGGTTCTGGTGCGTGACTACGGCATTGCCCGTGACCGGCTCACCGCCAACGGAGTGGCCAGCCTGGTGCCCGTGGCCTCCAGCGGCGCTGAAGCTGGTGCTGCAATAGCGCAACCACGGCGCAGCCCGCCCTGTGCGCAGCGGCGGTTGTGGTTGTGTGCCGTGGGGCGTGCGCTTCGGGGTGGCGGGGCCGCCGTTCAGTCCGTGCCGTCACCGCCGCGCAGCACGCGGTGCACCACGTCGCCCGAGAAGCCCCGCGCCATCAGAAAGCGGATCTGCTTGTTGCGGCCGGTGGCGTCGGTGGCAGGCTCGCCAAACCTGCGGCGCCACACCTCGTGGGCACGCTCCAGCTCGCTGCCCTGCAACTGGGCCACGGCCTGCTGCACCGCTTCGGGGGTCAGGCCCTTGGTTTGCAGCTCCTGCCGGATGCGTGAAGCCCCCATGCGGCCTGCGCGGCGGTGGAGCACCGACTCGACCACCCGCGTTTCGTTGATGAAGTCCTTGGCCTGCAGGTCGTCCAGAACGGCGCCAAGGTCCTCGCCCTCTTGCACATGGGGCGCCAGCTTGCGCTCCAACTCGGCCCGTGAATGCTCCCGCTGGCTCAGCAGCCGCAGCGCGCGACCTTTGAGCGACAGCGTGGTGAATCCCATGGTGGGCTGAATGTGGGCTTGAATGCTTCTGTTTTGATAGCTGCTAAGGCTTTATTAGAAGGCGGTAGCAGGCTATTTGGCTTGAATTTTGAGTGCCGTCACTCGCCGGCTGCGGTCGTGGGGGTTTGCAATGCGCCGGGCAGCAGTGCGATGCCCAGGCCTTCACGCACCTTGTTCTCGATCTCGCGGGCGAGGTCGGGGTTCTCGCGCAGGAACTCGCGCGCGTTGTCACGGCCCTGGCCGATCTTCTCGCCGTTGTAGGCATACCAGGCGCCCGACTTCTCGACGATCTTGGCGGTCACGCCCATGTCGATGATTTCGCCCTCGCGGCTGATGCCCTCACCGAACAGGATGTCGAACTCGGCCGTCTTGAAGGGCGGGCTCACCTTGTTCTTGACCACCTTGACCTTGGTTTCGTTGCCGATGGCTTCGTCGCCCTTCTTGATGGTGCCGGTGCGGCGGATATCGAGGCGCACCGAGGCGTAGAACTTGAGCGCGTTGCCACCGGTGGTGGTTTCAGGCGAGCCGAACATCACACCGATCTTCATGCGGATCTGGTTGATGAAGATGACCATGCAGTTGGTCTTCTTGATCGTGGCGGTCAGCTTGCGCAGCGCCTGGCTCATCAGGCGGGCCTGCAGGCCAGGCAGGGCGTCGCCCATCTCGCCTTCGATTTCGGCCTTGGGCGTGAGGGCTGCGACCGAGTCGATGACGATCAGGTCCACCGCACCCGAACGCACCAGGCTGTCCACGATTTCAAGGGCCTGCTCGCCGGTGTCGGGCTGGCTGATCAGCAGGTCGGACAGTTGCACGCCGAGTTTCTGGGCGTATTGCACATCCAGGGCATGTTCCGCATCCACGAAGGCGCAGGTGCCGCCCTGTTTTTGCATCTCGGCAATCACCTGCAGCGTGAGCGTGGTCTTGCCCGAAGATTCCGGGCCATAGATTTCGACCACGCGACCCCGGGGCAGGCCACCCACGCCCAGGGCAATGTCCAGGCCCAGCGAGCCGGTGGAGACCACCTGGATGTCCTCGATCACCTCGCCTTCACCCAGGCGCATGATCGTGCCCTTGCCGAATTGCTTCTCGATCTGGGCGAGCGCGGCGGCCAGGGCCTTGGCCTTTTCGGTGTTCACGGGCAATGCGGGGTTGGTGCCTTTGACTGCGACGTCCATGAGAAAACTCCTTGAAAAACAACAGGTTGGATGTTTGCACCGCTCTGCGATTAATCACAGGCTGGATGCTTGAACAGTAGTTTATGCGAGCTATTGAAAGGCGTTCAAGGATAATTTGGTCAGTTTGCCTGACAATTCGGCGATGCCTGATTCGCCCCTTTCCTCCCCTGCCGAAGACGGCTGGCGCCAGACCCACCTGGGCCGCCTGTTCGGCCACGCCATGCGCCGCTTCGACGCGCGGGTGCTGCAGCTCATGGCGCACAACGTGGAGGTGCCGCTGGCGCTGTCCAACCTCGCGGCGCGCGACCAGGTGAGTGCCGCCCACGTGCACATCACGCGCCACCTGGCGCTCTCGGGCGACCGGCTGACTGACCTGGCCCAGCGTGCGGGCATGACCAAGCAGGCCATGGCCAACCTGGTGGACCAGTGCGAGGCCTGGGGCCTGGTCACGCGCGAGGCCGACCCGCTGGACGCGCGTGCGCGCCGCGTGTGTTTCACGACCACGGGCCTGGCGTGGCTGCAGGCGTTCCGGGATGCGGTGGCACAGGCAGAAGCCGAGTTCCGGACCGAAGTAGGCCACGACGTGGCCACCGTGGTGGCCATTGGACTGGAGGCCTATGCGGGGGGGTAGGCGCTTTCGCGCTGCGCGGCCTGTACCAGTGCTCCCAGGTCCAGGCGCAGCGCCTGCAGTGTGCGTGTGGCCACGCCCTGTGGTGCGGCTGCGACCAGCGCCACCACATGCGCGCCCAGCAAGGGGCCCGGCTGGCCCTTGCGCGTGTGGGCCAGCGCTTGCACCAGGCGCTCGCCAGAGGGCTGGGTGTGGAAGGCCCGAGGCATTGGTGCCGTGAGGGGACTGGCAGGCGGCATATCTGCCTGGATGCCCACCTGCGCCAATGCATCGCGGTATTGCTGCTCGATCGCGGCGGGGATGGCATCGGGATTGGCGCCGATGCTTTCGAAGGCGCGGCGTGCGGTGCCATCGGGTAGCTCGATGGCGGCCAGCAAAAAGTGCTCAGCGCCCGGCCGTGGCTGCCCCTGGGCCCGGGCGTGGTGCTCGGCGCGTGTGAACAGCTGGCGCAGGGTGCGCATGTCTTGCAGGCGTTGGCGAATGCGTTGCAGCATGGAGAAGCTCCTTCAATGCGATCAAGGGTGGGCGGGACGTGCAACCTGGGCAGCCAGGCGCTTGTGGGCCGCCTGCTTGCTCACGCCCAGTGCCTGGGCGATCTGCGCCCACGACCAGCCTTGCTCTAGCGCCGCCGCCACGGCGGCGGCTTCCAGCCGGTCGGCCATGAGGCGCAGGGCGACCACGGCAGCCAGCGCGGCCTCGGGGTCGTCGGGCGAGGGGGGTGTGGGGGGGGTCTGCATTTGTCAACTTTAGTTGACGAGTGTCCTGGCCGTCAACAAATGTTGATGATGGGCTTGTTGTCCGCAGGAAGTCACCGCTGGGCGACCACGTTCGTCCCCATGCCTGGTGCGGGCGTCGGGTGCGTTGTTTCGCCAGTGGGCGTTGCACAGGCCAGCAGCCATTGCCGAAAACACTGCAGCGCATGCAGTTGGGTGCGGCCTTCGGGGTAACACAACCAGTAGCCCATGTCGCTGCGGTAGCCGCCGCGCAGCGGCGCGTCGGCCAGGGGCTCGCGCACCAGCCCGGCGGTGATCTCGTCCTGCACCAGGCAGCGCGGCACCAGGGCCAGGCCCATGCCGGCCATCACGGCGCGGATCATGGTCTGGAACTGGTCGAACTGCGGGCCCGCCAGCGGATCGACGTGGCCTGGCACGCCGTGCGTCTCGCTCCAGCGCAGCCAGGCTTCGGGCACGGTCACGTGGCGCAGCAGGGTGTGGTGGGCCACATCGCGCGGGGTGTGGATGGCCCAGTCCGCCACCTTGGTGCGCGGGGCGATCAGGGCCACGTCGTTGCCCGTGATGTGGTGGGCGTGCGCACCGGGCCAGTGGCCATCGCCGAACAGGATGGCGCAGTCCAGCTCGGGCCGGGTGAAGTCGTAGCTGTGCACATAGGGCACAAAGTGCAGCGTGACCTGCGGGTGCTGCTGCTGGAACTGCGGCAGGCGCGGGATGAGCCACTTGGCGGCAAACGTGGGCAGGCTGGACAGGTGCAGTGCACCACCGCCGTCGTCGCTGGTGATCAGCTCCAGCGTGGCGGCCTCCAGCTGCGCCAGCACGCCACGTACGGCCTTCTCATAGCGTTCACCGGCGGGGGTCAGCGCCAGGCGCTTGCGGCTGCGCTCGAACAGTGGCACACCGATCCAAGTCTCCAGCTCCTTGATCTGTTTGCTGACCGCGCTTTGTGTGAGGTGCAGCGCCTCGGCTGCGCGGGAGACGCCGCCGAACCGGGTGACGGTGGAGAACGCCCGCAACAGGTGCAAGGGCGGTGCAAGGCGGCGCAGGGATGACATCGTAAGTAATCAAATCATTCCAAATAGGAATGTTATCAGGCATATCCATTGCTTGGTAAGGCGTATCAATTCATTTAACCTCAATGCATCTCATAGGAGAAAACTGCATGCAACGCCGTCACCTGCTGTCTGCAATGGCCGCCGTATCTTTCGTTCCTGGAATGTCTTTGGCGCAAGAAGGCAAACCGCTGCGCCTCATCGTTCCGTTCCCACCCGGGGGCGCCACCGACATCACGGCCCGCAGCCTGCAGGAGTCACTGGCCCGCATCCTCAAGCAGCCCGTGGTGCTGGAAAACCGGGGCGGCGCCGGTGGCTCCATCGGCATGGCCGAAGTGGCGCGCGCCCCGGCCGACGGCCTCACCATCGGTGTGGCCACGCTCTCCACCCACGGCGTGAACCCTGCGGTGTACGGCAAGCTGCCCTACCACCCCACCAAGGATTTTGTGGGCGTGACCGAGATCGTGAAGGCCCCCGGCGTCATCGTGGTCAACCCGGCCGTGCTGCCGGTCAAGGACTTTGCCGACCTGGTGAAGTACCTCAAGGCCAACCCCGGCAAGGTGTCGTACGCCACGCCGGGCAACGGCACCATCGGCCACATGTGGGGCGAGCTGTTCAAGAGCAGCACGGGCACCTCCATGGTGCACATCCCTTACCGGGGCGCGGGCCCGGCCGTCAACGATGTGCTGGCGGGCCAGGTAGCGGTGTACTTCGACCAGGTGGCCTCGTCGCTGCCGCACGTCAAGTCGGGCAAGCTCAAGGCGCTGGCCGTGTCCTGGCCCGAGCGGCTGGATGTGCTGCCCGAGGTGCCCACCTATGCCGAGCTGGGCTACAAGCAGGCCAACGAGCCCTCATGGTTTGGCCTGGTGGCGCCCGCCGCCACGCCCGCTGCAGCGGTAGAGCGCATCCAGCAGGCCGTGGCCCAGGCGCTCAAGGAGCCCGCCGTGCGCGAGCGCCTGGCGGGCCAGGGCCTCTACCCCTCGGGCACCACACCCAAGGAGTTCACGGCCCAGATCGCCAGCGAAATCGACAAGATGAAGCGCGTGGCGGCCTACGCCAAGGTGGCGCTCGACTGATTTGTTCTCCCCCGGACCGGCCACAGCTGGGATGCCGTGACGCGGAGCCCTGTCTTCAGGGATAACCATAGTCACATCCCGGTCTGGGCGGCTAGGCCAGCCGCCCTCCTTTGCGCACACTCTGCCTATGCATGCAGCCTTGAAACTGATCCACC
>JADMJR010000296.1 GCA_018780365.1 Acidovorax sp.
TCGAGCAGACCTTCAAGAACGCGCTGACCACGCTGCCCATGGGCGGCGGCAAGGGTGGCTCGGACTTCGACCCCAAGGGCAAGAGCCCCGGTGAAGTGATGCGCTTTTGCCAGGCGTTTGTGTCGGAGTTGTTCCGCCACGTGGGCGCCGACACCGATGTGCCCGCAGGCGACATTGGCGTGGGTGGCCGTGAGGTGGGTTACATGGCAGGCATGTACAAAAAGCTCAGCAACCGCTCGGACTGCGTGTTCACGGGCAAGGGCCTGTCGTTTGGTGGCTCGCTGGTCCGGCCCGAGGCCACGGGCTATGGCACGGTGTACTTTGCGCAGGAAATGCTCAAGACCCGGGGCCGCTCGTTCGACGGGCTGCGTGTGTCGGTATCAGGCTCGGGCAATGTGGCGCAGTACGCGGTGCAGAAGGCCATGGAGCTGGGCGCCAAGGTGATCACCGTGTCCGACTCCAGCGGCACCGTGGTGGACGAGGACGGCTTCACGCCCGAGAAACTCGCCATCCTGATGGATGTGAAGAACCACCACTATGGCCGCGTGAGCGACTATGCCGCGCGCACGGGCGTGCGTTTTGAAGCCGGCGTGCGCCCCTGGCATGTGCCGGTGGATGTGGCCCTGCCCTGCGCCACCCAGAACGAGCTGGACGCCCGCGACGCCGCCACCCTGATCAAGAACGGCGTGGTCTGTGTGGCCGAAGGGGCCAACATGCCCTCGACCATCGAGGCCGCCAAGGCGTTTGAGGCCGCAGGTGTGCTGTACGCCCCCGGCAAGGCCAGCAATGCAGGCGGCGTGGCCACCTCGGGCCTGGAAATGAGCCAGAACGCTGCCCGCATCTCCTGGCCCCGTGAGGAGGTGGACGCCCGCCTGCTGCAGATCATGCAAGGCATCCACGCAGCCTGCCTGCAATACGGCCAGCGCGCCGATGGCCGCGTGAGCTATATCGATGGCGCCAACATTGCCGGGTTTGTGAAGGTGGCCGACGCGATGCTGGCGCAGGGCGTGGTCTAAGCACCCCCCCCCCCGCAAAAGAGGGAAAAAGGCAGGAGGTTGCCCCCCATTGGGCAACGTTCTCAGCACAATGGGCACAGAGATGGAGAAAGGACAGAACTTTCCGGCATCGCGCCAATCTGTCCTCTTCATGAAACGCACCCCTGTCCTGCTCTCCCTGGCACTGGCCGCGGCCATCCTGGCGGGCTGCGCCACCCTCGACACCAAGCAGCGCGAGTGGATCTTCCAGCCCAGCGACCGCAGCTGGGGCGGTGCCCCCTCCACCGAGGGCATGGAGGATGTGTGGATCGACTTCCAGTCCGACACCAGTGGCAAGGCCGAGCGCCTGCACGGCCTGTGGCTGCCCCATGAGCGCAAGGATGCCCCCGTGTTGCTGTACCTGCACGGCGCGCGCTGGAACGTGGCGGGCTCGTCCAACCGCATCCGGCGCATGAAGGAGCTGGGGTTCTCGGTGCTGGCCATCGACTACCGGGGCTTTGGCCGCAGCAGCGCAGGCCTGCCGTCCGAGGCCACCGCCGCCGAGGACGCCCGCGCCGCCTGGGCCTGGCTGGCACAGCACAAGCCGAACAAGCCCCGCTACATCTTTGGCCACTCGCTCGGCGGCGCGATTGCCATCGACCTGGCGCGCCAGGTGCAGGATGAGCAGGGCACCATCGTCGAAGGCACCTTTACCAGCATTCCTGAGGTGGTCAGCACCTTCAAGTGGGGCTGGCTGCCGGTGTCGGGGCTGATCACGCAGCGGTTTGAATCCGTGCGCAAGGTGGCGGAAATCGGCTCGCCCCTGCTGGTGGTGCACGGCAGCGAGGACAGCCTGATCCGGCCCAGCCTGGGCCGCAAGCTGTACGAAGCGGCGGCTGAGCCCAAGCGGTTTGTGCTGGTGGAGGGCGGATCGCACCACAACACCAACGCCGTGGGCCACGGCCTGTACCGCGAAGCCATGGTGGCGCTGTTCCAACTGAAGTAAGCGCCAGGGCTGGGGCCAGAGCCCAGGCGCTGCGAACTCAACGCAGAAACCTCAGCGGCGCACCGCCTGCGCCAGCGCCGCCCAGGCTTTGAGCGTGAGCGGGTGGGTGAAGGCCGCGCCCGCCACCGGGTGCGACGAGAGCTTGATCACCACCATCTCGGCGGCCGGGTTCACGTGGATGAACTGGCCGTGGATGCCTGCAGCCTCCCAGGCACCATCGGCGTTGTGCAGCACCCACCACTGGTTGCGGTAGCTGTACCCGGCCCGGAACGCCATGCCGCCCATCTTGAACTTCTCGCGGTCGCCGCCCTTGGCGGTGTCGTCGATCACGGCCTTGTCAAAAATCTTCTGGCCGTTGTAGCTGCCGCCCAGGCGCAGCATTTCGCCAAACCGTGCCAGGTCGCGTGCCGTGGCGTTGAGCCCCGCGCCCTGCAGCGGCGTGCCCACGCTGTCCACCATCACGTGGGCGTCTTCCTCCATGCCCAGCTTCTGCCAGACGTTGTCGCTCATCAGCTCGGCCCAGTGTTTGCCGGTGGCGCGCGAAACGATCCAGCCCAGCACCTCGGAATGCACGGTGCGGTACACAAAACCTGCGCCGTGTTCGCCTTCCTTCTTGAGCGTCTTGAGGAAGTCATACACATTGGTCGGCCCCTGGTAGCCCGGCGGGCGCGGCAGCATGCCGCTGGACCAGCTGTAGCCAAAAATTTCGGTGGTGGGGTCGGTGTAGACCTCGCGGAAGCGCACGCCCCCCGTCATGTCCATCACCTCGCGCACCTTCATGTCGCCCCAGGCCGAGTCGGCCAGCTCGGGCACGTACTTGGTCACCAGCGCATTGGGGTCGATCTTGCCCTCGTGTACCAGCTGCGCGGCCATGAGGCCGGTGAACGACTTGGTGACCGAGAACAGCAGGTGCGGCGTGTGCGGCTTCATCTGGTTGTCGTAGCGCTCGTACACCACGCGGCCCTTGTGCATCACCACCAGCGCATCGGTGTAGGTGCGGGTGAGCCATTGGTCCACCGTGATCGGCTGGCCCTTGTCATCGTCAAACACCACGCTGCCCAGGGGCTTGGGGTCTGCCGGCAGGGCGGATGCCGCAGCGCCGCCCCGGCGGATGTTGTGCGTGGGCTGCAGTTCGCGCAGGTGCTGCAGCGCCCAGCGCATCTGGGGGTACTTGAAGGAATTGCTCAGGTCCACGCGCTGCGCGCCCTCGGGCGGGAAAGTGGTCATGTAGCCCAGCTTGTCGAGTGTCACGCTCTCGGGGGCGGGCAGTGCGGGGGCCTGGGCCTGGGCAGCGAGGGCGGTGCCCAGTGCGGCCAGCGCCAGCGCGCTGCGCAGCCGCGTGGCCACGGCGGGGCGCCAGCCCTGGCCTCCCTGGGGGGTTGTGATCTTGTGCATGGGATGTCTCCTTGTTTGTAGTGTTGTGTTGTTGCGCGGCGGCCTGGGTCTGGCCGTCCGCACCACCATGGTGCAGCGCCTGCGGCCCCGCCCCCTGTCGCCCGCGCGACGCGCCACACACACGAATGCGCACGGCTTCTCACGGCCCCCCGCCCAGCGCGGCGCCCATGCCCCATCTGGTACGCTCAGACAGATATGTCTGCCCCCTCCGCCACCGCCGTGTCTGCGGCCCCTGCCCCTGTCTCGATCCACCCCGGCCTGGCCATCCTGGTGCTGGCCCTGCTGCTGTCCATCCAGCCCGTCACCACCGACCTGTACCTGCCCGCCCTGCCTGCCCTCACGCGCAGCCTGGGCGCACCGCTGTCGGCCGCGCAGCTCACCCTGAGTGGCCTGCTGCTGGCGTTTGGCTGCTCGCAGATGGTGTGGGGCCCGCTGTCCGACCGGTTTGGCCGCCGCCCCGTGCTGCTGGCGGGCCTGGCCATCTACACCGTGGCCTCGGTGGGCAGCGCGCTGGCGCCCAGCATGGCGCTGCTCATCCTGTGGCGCATTGCCCAGGGCGCGGCCATGGGCGCGGTGGTGATGTGCGCGCGTGCCATCGTGCGCGACCTGTACACGCCGCTCGAAGGCGCACGCGCCATGTCCAAGGCGCTCACGGGCCTTGGCATCGTGGCCTGCATCTGCGCGCCCCTGGGCGGCCTGCTCAGCGAATGGCTGGGCTGGCGCGCGGCACTGTTGGCGCTCACGGTGTACGCCGTGGTCACGCTGGCGCTGGTGGCGCTGCGCATGCCCGAGACCCTGGCACAGCGCAACCCCCGGGCCCTGCAGCCGCGCGCGCTGGTCGGCACCTGGCTGCAGGTGCTGCGCAGCCCCACCTTCTGGGCGTTTTCGCTGCAGACCACGGCCACCTATGGCGGCCTGTTCACCTTTCTGGCGGCGTCCTCGTTTGTCTACATCGACGTGCTGGGCCTCACGCGCACGCAGTACGGCTGGACGATGGCGTCGGCCTGCCTGGCCTACTTTGGGGGCACCTTTCTGTGCCGCAGCCTGCTGGCACGCCATGGGCTACAGCGCACGGTGGCCATTGCAGGGGCCCTGAGCGTGGCCGGTGGCACGCTGATGGCGCTGGTGGCCTGGCTGGGCTGGCACCAGCCCTGGGCCCTGATGCTGCCGTTCTACCTGTTCATGGTGGGCCATGGCATCCACCAACCCTGCGGGCAAAGCGGCGCCGTGGGGCCGTTTCCCAAGGCGGCGGGCGTAGCGTCGGCCCTGAACGGTTTCATGATGATGCTGGCGGCTTTTGCCATCGGCGGCTGGCTGGGCATGCGGCTGGATGGCACGGTGTGGCCGCTGGTCAATGGCATCTGGTTCTGGTCGGTGGTGCTGGCCATCATCTCGTGGACGCTGGTGCAGAAGTTTGGAGCCGCCCGTGACCACGCCTGAGCCCCATGATGGCCTGCCCCTGATCGCCCTGGCAGGCCCCACCGCATCCGGCAAAACCGCCGGCGCCCTGGCCCTGGCGGCCGTGCTGGGCAAACAGGGCCAGCCGGTGGAGATCATCAGCGTGGATTCGGCCCTGGTGTACCGGGGCATGGACATTGGCACGGCCAAGCCCACGGCAGACGAGCGTGCCGCCGTGCCACACCACCTCATCGACATCCGCGACCCGCTGCAGGCCTACAGCGCCGCCGAGTTTGTGCAAGACGCCACCCGGCTCATCGCCGAGATCCGCGCGCGCGGTGCCCTGCCTCTGCTGGTGGGCGGCACCATGCTGTACTTCAAGGCGCTGTTCGACGGCATCGACGACATGCCCGCCGCCGACCCCGAGGTGCGAGCCCGCATCGAAGCCCAGGCCGCTGAGCAGGGCTGGCCCGCGCTGCACGCCGAGCTGGCGCGGGTGGACCCGGTGACTGCCGCCCGCCTGGCCCCCGGCGACAGCCAGCGCATCCAGCGCGCGCTGGAGGTGTGGCAGGTGTCCGGCCAGCCGCTGTCGAGCTTTCACACTACAAAAAAAGGAGCTAACAGCGCTTTACCAGAGCGCGCAAACGCCCTTTTTTCCTTGGAACCCGACGACCGCGCCTGGCTGCACGCGCGCATTGCCCAGCGTTTTGACGCCATGCTGGCCGGTGGCTTCATCGACGAAGTGCGGGCCCTGCGCGCGCGCGGCGACCTGCACCCCGACCTGCCCTCCATGCGCTGCGTGGGCTACCGCCAGGTGTGGGACGAGCTGGACTTTCTGGCCGCGCAAGCACCCGGCCGCCCCATGAACATGGGCCTGCTGCGCGAACGCGGCATTGCCGCCACGCGCCAGCTGGCCAAGCGCCAGATCACCTGGCTGCGCAGCATGCCCACGCGCCAATCCATCGCCTGCGACCAGCCCCACGCCGTGGCCCAGCTGGTGCAAGCCGTGCTGCAGCGGCTGGAACAACACGCCCCATGACCCTGCTGCGCGTGGACGGCCTGGGCAAACACTACGGCAGCACGCCGGTGTTTGCCAACGTGCACTTCAGCGTGGCGCCGGGTGAGTTTGTGGCCATCGTGGGCGACTCGGGCGTGGGCAAGTCCACCCTGCTCAACTGCCTGGCGGGCCTCGATACCTGGGACACCGGGCACATCACCCACGGCACCACCGACCTGGGCCCGCTGGACGACACCGCCCGCGCACTGTGGCGCCGCGCCCATGTGGGCTTTGTGTTCCAGGCCTTCCACGTGCTGCCCCACCTGGACGTGGCGCAGAACGTGGCCCTGCCGCTGATGCTGCTGGGCCAGAACGGCCCGGAGCACCAGCAACGTGTACAGCAGATGCTGGCCGCCGTGGGCCTGGAGGCCTTCAGCGAGCGGCTGCCGCAACAGCTCAGCGGCGGCCAGCTGCAGCGCGTGGCCATTGCCCGCGCCCTGGTGCACCGCCCCGCCCTGCTGCTGGCCGACGAGCCCACCGGCAACCTCGACCCCACCACCGCCACCCGCGTGATGGACCTGCTGCTGGCGCAGACGCGCGAGCAGGGGGCATCGCTGGTGCTGGTCACGCATTCGGATGCGGCGGCAGCGCGGGCGGACCGGGTGCTGCGCCTCACGGCTGACGGCATCGCCCCGCACTGAGGGCGGCGGCCAGGCCCGCTGCGGCGCCGCTGTGACACAACAGCCGGGGTACACGGGTTGCCCCCGCGCACCCCGGATGTGGCAGTCCCACCAGGAACACAGCACATTTGTATCCATTCGTGTTGTCCTCGGCATCCCCCAAACGTATGATTTGGAAGACTGCACGGCCCGATCGCCCCCGGAACGAGGACCCATGACCACGCTGCCGACCTACGCCCCCAACGACATCGGAATGCCAGGCCTGATCCGCAGCGTCTATGACGCCGCACTGGACGCCCGGCGCTGGCAGGAGTTCCTGGCGCGCTTTGCAGCCGAGTTCTCGTCGCAGGCCACGATGATCTTTGGCCAGGACTTTTCAGACGGTTCGGTGGAGGTGACGGGGGGCTCGACCTCGCTCGCGGCCCACCATGGAGTGGGTGACGACGCCATGGCGAGCTTTGCGGCCCATTACTGCCGCACCAATGTCTGGACGCAGGATGAGCGCATGCACCACGAGGGCTGCATCGTCAATGGGTCCAAGTTCTATCCGGACAAACATTTGCCGCGCACCGAATGGCATTGCGACTGGCTTCGTCCGCTCGACCTGTTCTACACGCTGGCTGCGGTGGTCGAAAAGCGCCGCCACCGCTCCTTCAACGTCACGGCCGTGCGCAGCAAGCGCTGTGGCCCCTACACAGCCGACGAGGAACTGCGGCTGCAGTCGCTGGTGCCGCACCTGCAGACGGCGTTTGCGCTGCACCGGCGCCTGCACCGCGCCGAGGCCCTGGCACACGCCTCGTTGTCAGTGATGGAAAGCCTGCCCATGGGTGTGGTGCTGCTGGGCGAAGGCGCCTGCCTGCTGCACGCCAATGGCCGCGCGCACTCATTGGCCCAGTCCAGCGGGCTGTTGTGCATCCATGAACGCGATGGCCTGCATGCCACGCAGCACGCAGACGACCAGCGCCTGCAGGCCGCCATGCGGGCGGTGGTGTCCACCCCCACCGGCGCGCCCATGCACGCGGGCACCAGCATGCGGCTGCGCAGCCTGACAGGCAGCGAGCTGCATGTGATGGTGGCACCGCTGCCGCATTGGTCGGAGCCCTTCGGCGCCCATGCCTGTGGTGCCGTATTCATCAGCAACCCTGCCAGCGCGCTGCATTCGCTGGAAGGTGTGCTGCGCAGCCTGTACGGCCTCACGCCCGCCGAAGCCCGCCTGGCCCAGGGGTTGGTCAATGGCTTGTCGCTGCAGGAATATGCCGATCAGCAGTCGGTGTCCATTCACACCGTGCGCAGCCAGTTCCGCACCATCGCCACCAAGGCGGGCGTGGGGCGCCAGACCGATTTTGTGCGCGCCGTGCTCACCGGCCCCGCCATGCTGCGGCGGGCCGAGGCGGCGATGGCCATGCCCTGAAGCACCTGCACGTGCGCATGCTTCGGAGTTGATACCGGCCAGCATTCAAAAAATGTAAAACCGTTCGTGCCCCACGCGGGGTCGCGGTTGGACCTGCAAACCCGCAGAAGCACAAACCACCGGCATACCCCTGAACCGCCACGCACCAACGGTGCCGCGCCGCACACCTGCGGCCACAATGCAACCCATGCTCGCGCTGCTTCGCACCTTCTCCTGGCAAGACCTTCGCCACCACCCCTGGCGCAGTGCGGCAGCGGTGGTGGCCGTGATGCTGGGCGTGGCACTGGCGTTTGCGGTGCATGTGATCAACGCGTCGGCGCTGGACGAGTTTTCGCAGGCCGTGCGCGCCGTCAACGGCCAGCCCG
>JADMJR010000351.1 GCA_018780365.1 Acidovorax sp.
TGCGCCTGGATGCGCTGCTGCATGCGGTTGAATGCGGCGGCGGCGCGCACCACTTCGCGCGGGCCGTCTTCGGCCAGGGGCACGGTGGGGCGATCGGCGCCCAGTGCGTCGGCTGCATCGGCCAGCGTGCTCAGAGGCCGCGTGGCCGCGCGCACGGCCCAGGCGCACAGGCCCACCAGCAACGCCAGCTGCAAGGCCAGCGCGCCCAGCACCCAGGGCGAAATCTGCAGCCGGGGCTCGTCCATGTCCACGGCCAGCGGCGTGCCGTCGGCCAGGCGCAGCTGCAGCCGCAGCTCGGTGCCCGGTACATGGGGGTCGATCACCTGCACGGCCCGGTCGGCAGGCAAGGTGGCCGCCACGGCGCTGGCGACGAGGCGCGCAAGCTGCGATGGGTCTTCGGGGGCGGTGAGCGGTTCCACCAGTGCAAAACGGTAGTTGCGCCGCGCCAGCCGGTCTACCCACTGCGTGCGTTCTGCAGCGGGCAGGCGTTCCAGCATGGCCACCGAGCTGGCCACGTCGCTTGCGAAATACGACACCATGGCCCGCCGCATGGTCATGCTGCGCTCGGTGAACGCGAGCACAAAGGTCAGCGCATGCGCCAGCGCCAGGCCCAGCGCCAGCACCAGCAGGATGCGCCCGAACAGCGAGCGCGGCCACCCGCGCAGCGTCATGGCGCAGTCTCCTGGGGCGCTGGTGCAGCGTGCACGTCGGCGCAGAACACATAGCCCTCGTTGCGCACCGTCTTGATGTAGCGTGAGCCGCGTGCTCCATCGCCCAGCCGCTGGCGCACGCGGCTCACCAGCAGGTCGATGGAGCGGTCGAACACATCGGCATCGCGCCCCTGTGTGAGCTGCAGCAGCTGGTCGCGCGTAAGGATGCGCTGCGGGTGGTCCAGCAGCACGCGCAGCAGCCGGTATTCGGCGCCCGACAGCGCCACCACCGCGCCGGTGGCATCGAGCAGGTGGCGCGCCGTGGTGTCCAGCCGCCAGTCGCCAAACGCCAGCTGGCGCGCGGGCTCGGCCACTGCCAGGTTGGGCGGCAGCATGCGCGTGCGCCGCAGCACGGCGTGGATGCGCGCCAGCAGCTCGCGCGCGGCGAAGGGCTTGGTCAGGTAGTCGTCCGCGCCCAGCTCCAGGCCCAGGATGCGGTCCGCCTCGTCGCTGCGCGCGGTGAGCATGATGATGGGCAGCGGCGGTGCACCGGGACTGCGCAGCTCGCGGCACAGGGCGATGCCGTCGGTGCCGGGCAGCATCAGGTCCAGCACCAGCAGGTCGATGCGCTGCGTGGCCAGCACCTCGCGCATCTGTCGCCCGTCGGCCGCCACGCTCACCTGCAGGCCCTGGCGCTGCAGGTACTCGGCGGCCAGCTCACGGATGCCGGCGTCGTCATCGACGATCAGGATGTGGTCGGGCGGGGGCGTCGTCGTCATCGTCATGGCGGCCATTGTCCGGGCTTTGGCGGCGCGGCGGTGGCGGCTTGGCCCGCCGGTATGTATCTGAACTTGTCTGCCGGGTGCCCCGACAAGCGCACATACCAAAAGCCCCTGGCCAGACAAACCACCGATACCTGCGCTGGCTTCAATGTGGTCTTCCTGAACTTCACGAGGACCTTGCCATGAAACCATCCATCGCCCTGGCCGCCTTGCTGGCCCTGGGCCTGGCGCACGCCGCCAGCGCGCAAGAGGCCACCAAGGCGCGGCCCGCCGCTGCCGCACAACCCACATCCCAACCCACCTCTGAGCCTGTATCCCAGCCCAAGGCCCCCCTGGGCCGCTGGATCACCGAAAGCGGCAACCTGGAGGTGAGCATCGCCCCGTGCAACGCTGGCGGGGGCAACACCCTGTGTGGCAAGGTGGTGCGTGTGCTGGCCAACCGCTCCATGAGCGCGCCGGGCACCGACATGGCGGCGGCCGACGCGCGGCCTGCACTGGGCATGACGCTGCTGTCGGGCCTGCGCCCGGCGGATGGCGCCAGCAGCGAATACCAGGGCGAGATCTACAACCGCGAGAACGCCAAGACCTACCGCGTCAACCTGACGCCTGCCGAGCCTGAGCAACTGCTAGTGCATGCGTACGTGGGCATCCCGTTGTTTGGCAAGACGCAGGTGTGGCGGCGCCCGGCCGCCGAGCACGGGAGCGCGCAATGACGATGGCCATCACCGCCACCTCGCCCTGGCTGGCCGTGGCCGCCGGCATGCTCACCGTGGGCGCGCCCTGCGTGCTGCCCATGCTGCCGGTGGTGCTGGGGGCCTCGGTGACCGGCGGTAGCGGCGCATCGCAGCGCACACGCCCGCTGTTCATCGCGCTGGGTTTTGCGCTGTCGTTTGCGGCGGTGGCGCTGCTGTTCAGCAGCTTCACGCAGGTGCTCGGTGTGTCGCAAGAAGGCCTGCGCCGGTTGGCCGCCGTGATGCTGCTGGTGTTTGGCGTGCTCACGGTGTGGCCTCGGCCGTTCCAGTGGCTCAGCCAATATGCGGGCGGCGTGCTCAGCCGCCTGGCCAGCCTGGGCATGGGCAGCGGGGGCGGCAACTGGGGCGGGCTGCTGCTGGGCCTGAGCCTGGGCGCGGTCTGGACACCCTGCGCCGGGCCTGTGCTCGCCTCCATCCTCACCCTCATCGCCACCGAGCCACCGGGGGTGGGCACCGCCGTGCTGCTGCTCGCGTATTCCATCGGCGCCGCACTGCCCATGCTGGCCATTGCCTATGGCGGCCAGGCTGCAGCCATCCACGTGCGCCGCATTGCCCGCCACGCACACCGCGTGCAGCAGGTGTTTGGCGTGGTGGTCGTTGCCATTGCGCTGGCCATGTTGTGGGAGGTGGACGGGCAGATCACCGCCTGGCTCACGCAGTTCTATCCCTCGGGCTGGGGCGGCCTGTAGCCCATCACCCCCATCACCCCCATCACCCCGTCACCCCGTCACCCCGTCACCGATTGCAAGGAGTTTTCACCATGGCATCGCATCCCTCTTCACTCCTCTTCGCTGAGCGCCGCGTTTTTCTGGCCTCGCTGGCCGCTGCGGTGGTGGCGCCTGGGTGGGCCCAGGCCGCAGGCCCCACCAGCCCCGCCGCAGCGCGGCCCGACTTGGGCGCTGCGCCCGAGTTCACCGGCATCGAGCGCTGGCTCAACTCTGAACCCCTGAGCCTGGCGCAACTGCGCGGCCGCGTGGTGCTGGTGGATTTCTGGACCTATGCCTGCATCAACTGCATCCGCACCCTGCCCCATGTGAACCGCTGGGCCGAGCGGTACACGCCCCAGGGCCTCACGGTGGTGGGCGTGCACACGCCCGAGTTTCCGTTTGAGCGCTCGGCCAGCAATGTCGAAGCGGCCATGCGCCGCCATGGCGTGAAGCACCCTGTGGCGCAAGACAACCGCTATGGCACCTGGAAGGCCTACAGCAACCAGTACTGGCCTGCCACCTACCTCATCGATGCGCAGGGCCGCATTCGCTACAAGCACTTTGGCGAAGGCGAGTACGAGCGCACCGAGGGCGTGATCCGCACGCTGCTGGCGGCCCGGGGCTGAGCCGCCCGATGGATTCCGTCTCCTTGTTTGTTCTTCCGTTTCCCACAATTTTTTGACAGAGGTCTTTTCACCATGCGCCCCTTGACTCGCCACCTGACCCACTCGTTCACCGCCGTTGCCCTGGCCTGCACCCTGCTGGGTGTGGCCCCTGCCAGCCAGGCCCAGGCCCCGCAGCTGCCGCCGCCGGACGCTACCCACCCCGTGGCCCTGCAGCTGATGCAGGGCTTCCCCCCGGCGCCCGACAAGATCGTGCGGCTGGCCAACATCCTCAAGTACCCCAATGTGCGCTGGGCCGCGCAGCACCTGCGCGAACTGGGGCCCACGGCCACCATCTGGCGGGGTGCTGCAGCGCCCAGCGCGCTGCCTGCAGCAGCGCGTGGCTTGCCCGACACCCTGGCGTTTGCCGACGACAAGGGCGCCCCCACCACGCTGGCCGACTGGCAAAAAGCCACCTACACCGACGGCCTGATGGTGCTGCACCGGGGCCGTGTGGTGTACGAGCGTTACCACATCGGCATGCAGCCCCAGCAGCCACATGTACTGTGGTCGATGAGCAAGTCGCTGGTGGGCCTGCTGGTGACAGAGCTCATCCAGGAAGGCGCCATTGACGCCAACGCACTCATCCCGCGCTACCTGCCCGAGCTGGCCACCAGCGCCTGGGCCGATGCCACCGTGCAGCAGACGCTGGACATGACCACCGGCGTGAAATACGCCGAGAACTTTGCCGACCCCACCTCGGGCGTGTTCCAGTACCTGGCCGCTGCCGGCCTGCAGCCCGCGCCCCCCGGCATCACCGTGGCCAAGAGCATGGTCGAGCACCTGCCCACGGTGCAGAAGGAAGGCGAGCACGGCACCGTGTTTGCCTACAAATCGGTGGACACGGAAGTGCTGGGCTGGCTGCTGCAGCGCGTCACCGGCAAGAGCTACGCCACGCTGTTGTCCGAGCGCATCTGGTCCAAACTGGGCGCGCAGGAGGACGCGTATGTGTTTGCCGACGCCAACGGTGGCCAGGCCACCAGCGTGGGCGTGAACGCCACGCTGCGCGACCTGGGCCGCCTGGGCGAAATGCTGCGGTCCAACGGCCGTTTCAACGGGCAGCAGATCGTCTCGCCCGCCGCCATTGCCGAGCTGCGCAAGGGTGCCGACCCCGCCAAGTTCAGCAAGGCCCCAGGCACTGCCATGCGTGCGGGCTACTCGTACCACAACCAGTGGTGGCTGCCCCACGATGCCGATGGCAGCTTCGAAGCCAAGGGCCTGATGGGCCAGCACATCCACATCAACCCGGCGGCAGAGCTGGTGGTGGTGAAGCTCTCCACCCACCCCGTGCCCAACACCGCCTTCACCCACGCGCTGGACCGGCAGGCCTTTGCCGCGCTGGCCAAGGCCGTGCGCTGAGCCTTGCACACCACCTCCGGGCTGGGCCATTGCGGCCCTGGTGGCCAGCCCAACGCCCAGCCCCTTCTTCACCACCCCATGAGGACCTTCCCACCATGTCCCCCCAACCCTGGCTGGCCAGCTATGGCGCCATCCCTGCCCACATCGACCCTGACCGCCACCCCAGCGTCGTGCACCTGCTGTGTGCCGCCATGCAGCGCTACGCACACCGACCCGCGTTCACCTGCCTGGGGCAGACGCTGACCTATGCCGAGGTGGACCTGCAATCCCGCGCTTTTGCCGCCTACCTGCAGAACGTGTTGCGCGTGCGCAAGGGCGACCGCATCGCCGTGATGTGCCCCAACCTGATGGCGTTCCCCATCGCAATGCTGGGCATTGCGCGCGCGGGTTGTGTGCAGGTCAACGTGAATCCGCTCTACACCCCGCGGGAGCTGGAACACCAGCTCCAGGACGCAGGGGCCCGGGTGATGGTGATCTATGCCGGGTCCACCGCCACCCTGGCTGCCATCCAGGACCGGGTGGAACTGCACAGCATCATCACCGTGGCGCCCGGCGACGGCACCGCAGCCGACCTGCCTGGGCCGCCGGTGGATGCCCACCTGCACATCACCACATCGTTTGCGCGCGCCTTGGCCGAGGGCGCCACCCTGCCTTTTGCGCCACCTTTGCTGGAGGGGGGCGACCTGCTGTTCCTGCAATACACCGGGGGCACCACGGGCCTGTCCAAGGGCGCCATGCTCACGCACCGCAACCTGGTGGCCAACGTGGAGCAGTTCAAGGCCTTCGTGCCCGATGCCCTTCGCCCCGCGCAAGAGGTCATCGTCACGGCCATTCCGCTGTATCACATCTTCGCGCTCATGGTGAACCTGATCAGCTACTTCGCGGTGGGTGCGCGCAACTGGCTGGTGCCCAACCCGCGCGACCTGGACGCTTTGATCGACGTGTTGAAGGCTGCGCGCCCCAGCGTGTTCATGGGCGTCAACACGTTGTACGCCGGGCTGGCAGCGCACCCCGGCACTCAAGGGGTGGACTTCTCCAACCTGCGGCTGGCGGGCGGCGGTGGCGCCGCCATCCTGCCCTCGGTCTCCGCCCGCTGGCAGGCCATCACCGGTCAGTTCATCCGCGAAGGCTACGGCCTGAGCGAAACCAGCCCCGTGGTGACCTTCAACCCCGCATCGGTCACCACGTTCAGCGGCAGTACCGGCCTGCCCTTGCCCTCCACCGACGTGTTGCTGCTGGACGAGCTAGGCCAACCCGTGCCGCTCGGCCAGCCCGGCGAGGTCTGCGTGAAAGGCCCCCAGGTCATGGGCGGCTACTGGCAACAGCCTGAGGCCAACGCTGCCGCTTTTACCCCCGACGGCTATTTCCGCACCGGCGACATCGGCCGGTTGGACGAGCGTGGCTTCCTCCAGATCGTGGACCGCAAGAAGGACATGGTCATCGTCTCGGGCTTCAACGTCTTCCCCAACGAAATCGAGGCCGTGGCCACCGCCTGCCCCGGCGTGCTGGAATGCGCCTGCATCGGCGTGCCCGACGACAAGACGGGCGAGGCGCTTCGGCTGTACGTGGTGCGCGCGGCGGGTACTGCGCTACCGGTGGATCCAGACAGCATCACCACCCATTGCCGCGCTGCGCTCACCCCCTACAAAGTGCCCCGGCAGATCGTGTTTGTGGAGGCCTTGCCCAAGTCCAGCGTCGGCAAGATCCTGCGCCGCGAACTGCGCGACATGGCGTGAGCGAGCGGGGGCGGCGGTTTCAAGAGGCGGCGGGCTTGCGCAGGCATGGCGCGCAGACGCCTCTGCGCTTGTCAGCCCCGTCGCTGCAGATCCCGCGCACCATAGGCGCAGTAGCCCGGCTTGGGGCTCTTCTTCTGCGGGTGCAGGCGGCAGGTCTCGGGCCGCTTGTCATACACCGTGCACAGCCGCGTCTTGGGGTCCAGAAAGTTGCAGTCCCCACTGGCCCGCCGCGCCATCGTGAAGATGGCGTTCTTGTGGTTGAAGTGGTCGATCAGCCGCGCCTTTTGCAGCCGCTTGGCAATGTGGCGGATTTCTTCATGCTCCGCCTCGAACGGGTCCACCAGCTCCAGCCGCACCAGGTCGGACAGCTGCACCTCCAGCGGCATCGTGCAGCAGTTGGCCGCGCAGGTGTCGCACAGGCCTGCACGGTAGCGGGTCCAGGTGTCGAGGCGGTCTACGTCAACGATGGCGATGGGGGAGCGCATGGGGGGATTGTTTCAGCGCGCAATGGTTGCACTCAAGGGGACTCTGGCTTGATCCACGGTTTTTACGGAGTGTCAAAAGAAAACGCTCCCAAGGGAGCGTTTTCTTGCTGCGTCATGGCGCAATGTATCAAACGTCAATATTCCCCGCCCGCAGCGCATTCGTCTCAATGAAGTCCCGGCGCGGCTCCACTTCATCGCCCATCAGCATCGTGAACACGCGGTCCGCCTCGATCGCATCGTCAATCTGCACGCGCAGCAGGCGGCGCACGTTGGGGTCCATGGTGGTTTCCCACAGCTGCTCGGGGTTCATTTCGCCCAGGCCCTTGTAGCGCTGGCGGCTGGTGGTGCGTTCGGCTTCGGTGATGAGCCACTTCATGGCTTGGCGGAAGTCGCCGACCTTTTCTTCCTTCTGCTTCTCGCCTTCGCCGCGCAGGGCCTTGGCGCCCTCGCCCAGCAGGCCGCGGAAGGTTTCGGCGGCTTCGGCCAGGGCGGCATAGTCGGCGCCGTGCACGAAGTCTTGGGTGATGACGCTGCTCTTGATGTTGCCGTGGTGGCGGCGGCTGATGCGCAGCAGGGGCTTGTCGGTGCGCACGTCGAATTCGCCGGCCACTTCGGCGGGGGCGCCGGTGGTGTTCAGTTCGCGCAGCTTGGCCTGCAGGGCCACGGCGCTGGCTTCAGCGTCGGCCACGGTGTCGAGCTTCAAGCTCACGCCGTCGGCAATGGCGCGCAGGGCTTCGGCGTCCATGAAGTTGCCCAGGCGGGCGATGACGCTTTCAGCGATCTGGTGCTTGCGCGCCAGTTCGGCCAGGGTGTCGCCGGTCAGCGTTTGCGGGTTGGCGCCGCCGGTGGTCACGCTGGCGTGGTTCAGCGCAATGCGCAGCAAAAAGCCGTCGAGCGCAGGGGCGTCCTTCAGGTACAGCTCTTCCTTGCCCGCCTTGACCTTGTACAGCGGTGGCTGCGCAATGTAGATGTGGCCGCGCTCGACCAGCTCGGGCA
>JADMJR010000083.1:0-119 GCA_018780365.1 Acidovorax sp.
CGGTGCGCAAGTTCCTGGCCGAGAACCCCGAGAAGTTCGACGCCCGCGAATGGCTCAAGCCCGCCCGCGAAGCCGCCAAGGCGATCTGCAAGCAGCGCTACATCGAGTTCGGCTGCGAA
>JADMJR010000083.1:129-8119 GCA_018780365.1 Acidovorax sp.
GGCCATGACCGGCGCGGTGCGCAAGTTCCTGGCCGAGAACCCCGACAAGTTCGACGCGCGCGAATGGCTCAAGCCCGCCCGCGAAGCCGCCAAGCAGGTCTGCAAGGCCCGCTACCTGGAGTTCGGCTGCGAAGGCCAGGGCGCCAAGATCAAGGGCCACAGCCTGCAGGTGGTGGCCGCCCAGTACGCCTCCGGCGCGCTGGCGCAAGTGGTGAACTGATCCTTGGCACAGGGCCCGGCAGGGCCCCTGCGCAGCCTGGCCGCGTTCTGCAGCCAGGCTTTTTTTTGCCTGAATGGGACGCTGGCTGGAGAGTTCCCTCTACATCAGACAAAGGCGACAGCGATAAGAATTTCTTCATGTAAGCTCGCGGTCAGCTTTTTCGGAAGGGGCGGTGTGCGGTGTCTGATACCAGGGCGTGCACCCCAAATACCCCACCGGTTTGGCTCTACCCGAACGGAATGGGGGGTGGCATTGGATGGGATGATGGAAGGCGAATCCGCATGAACCTTTTTCTATGACTCTGATGATTTCGAAGTTCCGGTACCTGTTGCCCTGCGCCCTGGCTGTCCTGGTGGCTGGATGTGCGCCGTTGACTGTTCCGCCCAAGGCGGAATACCCCGTGGGCCGTGCGCGCCTCGTCCTGCCGCCGGGGGCCTGGCAAGACCTGGGCTCCACCGACGAAGCCCGTGCCACGCTGCAAACCCGGGCCGTGGGCCTGAGCGGTGCGCAAGGGGAATGGCTGGCCGTGCTGCGCGTGCAGACCAACCGCACGGGCGACCTGGCCGGGTTTCCGATCGGGCCCGGTGACTGCCCGGTCCAGCAGAATGTGACGGTGGTGGATGCTGCGGCTGGCAGCCCTGTGCGCGCAGACTGCCTGCGCCTCAAGAACTGGGGAAGCAGCGCCCAGTGGCTTGAAAAGAACCGCCCCGATCTCGCCCAATGGCTGGGTGGCCGCCAGATCGTGCTGAAACAGCCGTACTCGTACCTGAGCTACCGCTATGCCACCCCCACCGGTGCCTGGGTGGTGGTGGATGCGCTGGTGGACCAGCGGCTGCTGAGCACCCGGCCCCGCAACAACGAAGAATTCCTGGTCGCGGGTCGGCCCGCCCTGCATTGGGGCCAGAACCTGGCCCAGGCCGCGCGCCTGAGTGTCAGCATGATGGACGGCTACCTGGCCGTGCCGCCGTTCCCGTTTGCCGAAGCCGCATCCAAAAAATAAGCGGCGCAAACAGACCACCGAACCACAAGACACAAGACAACACGAGAGAGGGAGATTCACCATGGGCGTGATCCTGCAAATCCTGGGGCTCATCATCACCTTCACGATGGCGATGGAGGCGTTGCGCCGTTTTGGCATCGATGTGGGCTGGCTCAACCCGCTGGCCTTTTTCCGCCGCCACGCGTGGGCCAAGAAGGTCAAAACGCCGCCCTTGTACGCGCTGGAGCACCCAGTGGACGTGGTGGCTGTGATGGCGTTGGCCATGGTGCAGGCCACGGGCGCCGTGACCGTGGAGCAGAAGGAAGGCGTGCTGGCCCTGCTGCGCCAGCATCTGGGCCTGGGGGATGCCGATGCGAACAACCTCTGGGTTGCCAGCTCCCACATGCTGCGCAACCGCGCGCTGGCGCCCACCGAAGTGCCCGCTGTGCTGGAGCGCAGCATCGAAAAATTCACCGATTACCACGTGCAGACCCTGCGCTCCGTGATGCAGGGCGCGGCGCAGATCGTGCCCCCGGCCAGCGCTGCGCAGCAGCAGCTCCTGGAGGCCGTGGACGCCTGCTTTGCCAAGAAGCAGGCCGCTGCGCGCCCCTGGGCGGGCTGACGCAGCGGCGGCGCACCGGCCTCTGGCACACAACGATTCCATAACTTCGAGGAGACCTCCCATGCAGACCAGCCCCGTCCCGCAGCCGCAGCGCATCGGCGTACCGAGGGAAACCTTCCCTGGCGAAAAGCGTGTGGCCACCGTGCCCGATGTGGTCGAAAAGCTGGTCAAGCTGGGCTTCACGGTCGCCGTGGAGTCGGGGGCCGGCGAGGCCGCCAACTTCAGCGACGACGCCTACCGCGCTGCGGGGGCCGAGGTGGTGGACGGTGCTGCCGCACTGTGGGCCGGGTCGGACATCGTCTTCAAGGTGCGCCCACCCAGCAGCGACGAAGTGGTGCTGATGCGCGAGGGCTCCACCCTCATCGACTTCATCTGGCCCGCCCAGAACCCCGAGCTGATGCAGCAGCTGGCGGCCCGCAAGGCCACGGTGCTGGCCATCGACTGCCTGCCGCGCACACTCTCCCGCGCCCAGAAGATGGACGCGCTCACGTCCACGGCCGGTGTCAGCGGCTACCGCGCCGTGATCGAGGCGGCCAACGCCTTCGGCCGCTTTTTCAACGGCCAGATCACGGCGGCGGGCAAGGTGCCACCTGCCAAGGTGTTCATTGCGGGTGCGGGTGTGGCGGGCCTCGCCGCCATCGGCACGGCGGCCAACCTGGGGGCCATCGTGCGCGCCAACGACACCCGTGCGGAGGTGGCCGACCAGGTCAAGTCGCTGGGCGGTGAGTTCGTCAAGGTGGACTACGAGGAAGAAGGCTCGGGCGGCGGCGGTTACGCCAAGGTCATGAGCGAGGGCTTCCAGGCTGCGCAGCGTGCGATGTATGCGCAGCAGGCCAAGGACGTGGACATCATCATCACCACCGCGCTGATCCCCGGCAAGCCTGCCCCCAAGCTCATCACGGCCGAGATGGTGCAAAGCATGAAGCCCGGCAGCGTGATCGTGGACATGGCCGCCGAACAGGGCGGCAATTGCGAGCTGACCGTGCCCGGCGAGGCGGTGGTGCGCCATGGCGTGACCATCGTCGGCTACACCGACCTGCCCTCGCGCCTGGCCAAGCAGTCGTCCACGCTGTATGCCAACAACCTGCTGCGCCTGACGGAAGAACTGTGCAAGGCCAAGGATGGCGTGGCCGTGGTCAACATGGCGGACGACGCGATCCGTGGACTCACCGTGGTCAAAGAGGGGGCCATCACCTGGCCCGCCCCGCCGCTCAAGCAGGCCCCCGCGCCGGCGCCCAAGGCAGCGGTTGCGCCCGTGGCCGCCAAAAAATCCAGCCATGGTCCTGGCGCCCCCATGTCCGCCAAGACGCTGACGATTGTTTTTGCCGTGCTGGCCGTGTTGTTCTGGGCCATCGGCGCCTATGCGCCCGTGGCCTTCCTGGGGCACTTCACGGTGTTCGTGCTGGCCTGCTTCATCGGCTACATGGTGGTGTGGAACGTCACACCCGCGCTGCACACGCCGCTGATGAGCGTGACCAACGCCATCTCCAGCATCATTGCCATCGGTGCGCTGGTGCAGATTGCGCCGCCCGATGCGGGCCTGAACGGGCGCCCGGCCGGGCTGATCCTCTGGCTGGCCTTTGCCGCCACCGTGCTCACGGCCATCAACATGTTCGGGGGCTTTGCGGTCACGCGCCGCATGCTCGCCATGTTCCGCAAGTAAATAACGACAAGAACAACGAGGAGCACAGAACATGTCCCAAAGTCTCGCCACCGTCGCTTATCTCGGTGCGGCCATTCTTTTCATCCTGAGCCTCGGGGGGCTCTCCAACCCGGAAACCTCGCGCCGGGGCAACCTGTTTGGCATGGTCGGCATGGCGCTGGCCGTGCTGGCCACCGTGTTTGGCCCGCGTGTCAGTCCTTCTGGCATGGCCTGGATCGTGGGCGCGCTGGTGATTGGCGGCGGCATCGGCCTGTATGCCGCCAAGGTCGTCAAGATGACCCAGATGCCCGAGCTGGTCGCGCTCATGCACAGCCTGGTGGGCCTGGCGGCCTGCCTGGTGGGTTTTGCCAGTTACGTCGATACCTCGATCCAGCTGCAGGGCGCAGAGAAGATCATCCATGAGGTGGAGATCTACGTGGGCATCCTGATCGGCGCCGTGACCTTTTCGGGCTCGCTTGTCGCCTTCGGCAAGCTCAACGGCAAGATCGGCGGCAAGCCGCTGTTGCTGCCCGGCCGCCACTGGCTCAACCTGGCCGGCCTGCTGGTCGTGATCTGGTTCGGTCGGGAGTTTCTGCGCGCAGAAACCGTGGCAGACGGCATGCTGCCACTGGTTGTGATGACGGTGATTGCGCTGCTGTTCGGCATCCACATGGTCATGGCCATTGGCGGTGCCGACATGCCGGTGGTGGTGTCCATGCTCAACAGCTACTCGGGCTGGGCGGCGGCGGCCACGGGTTTCATGCTCTCCAACGACCTGCTGATCGTCACCGGTGCGCTGGTGGGATCGTCGGGCGCCATCCTGTCCTACATCATGTGCAACGCGATGAACCGCAACTTTATCAGCGTGATCGCGGGTGGTTTTGGCTCGGGGGCTGGCACGCCGGCCAAGAAGGGCGAGGCGGCCGAGCCGCAAGGCGAGGCGGTGCCTGTCGGTTCTGCGGAGACGGCCGAGCTGCTGCGCGAGGCCAAGAGCGTCATCATCGTGCCCGGCTACGGCATGGCCGTGGCCCAGGCCCAGCACACGGTGTACGAGATCACCAAGACCCTGCGCGAAAAAGGCGTGGATGTGCGCTTTGCCATCCACCCGGTGGCGGGCCGCATGCCCGGCCACATGAACGTGCTGCTGGCCGAGGCCAAGGTGCCCTACGACATCGTCATGGAGATGGACGAGATCAACGCGGACTTCCCCGACGCCGATGTGGCCATGGTCATTGGTGCCAACGACATCGTGAACCCCAGCGCGCTCGACGACCCCACCAGCCCCATCGCGGGCATGCCGGTGCTCGAAGTGTGGAAGGCCAAGACCTCGATCGTGATGAAACGCTCCATGGCTTCGGGCTATGCGGGGGTGGACAACCCTCTGTTCTACAAGGACAACAACCGCATGCTGTTCGGCGACGCCAAGAAAATGCTCGACGAAGTGCTCGCCGCGCTCAAGGGCTGACGGGCATAATTCCCCTGTGGAAAAAGCACGACCGTGCTGAAAAAATCAGCGCGGTTTTCATGGCATCAATAAAAACTTACCAGGAGACAACGAAAATGACCGACCGTCCGTGGCTGGCCGCCTATCCGCAAGGTGTTCCCGCCGACATTGATACCTCGCAATACGCCTCCCTTGTCGCCCTCATGGACGAGGCGTTCAAGAAGTACGCCGACCGTGTGGCCTACAGCTTCATGGGCAAGGACGTGACCTATGCCCAGACCGACTCGCTCTCCAGCGCGTTTGCGGCCTACCTGCAGAGCCTGGGCCTGGTCAAGGGCGACCGCGTGGCCATCATGATGCCGAACGTGCCGCAGTACCCCGTCACCGTCGCTGCGGTGCTGCGCGCGGGTTTTGTGGTGGTCAACGTGAACCCGCTGTACACCCCGCGCGAGCTGGAGCACCAGCTCAAGGACTCCGGCGCCAAGGCCATTGTCATCATCGAGAACTTCGCCACCACGCTGGAGCAGTGCATTGCGCACACGCCCGTCAAGCATGTGGTGCTGTGCGCCATGGGCGACCAGCTGGGCCTGCTCAAGGGTGCGCTCGTCAACTATGTGGTGCGCAACGTCAAGAAGATGGTGCCCGCCTACAACCTGCCGGGCGCCGTGCGTTTCAATGACGCGGTGGCCCAGGGCACGCGTGGCACGCTCAAGAAGCCCGACATCAAGCCCGATGACATTGCGCTTTTGCAGTACACCGGTGGCACCACGGGCGTGAGCAAGGGCGCGGTGCTGCTGCACCGCAACGTGATCGCCAACGTGCTGCAGTCCGAGGCCTGGAACAACCCCGTGATGAAGAAGGTGCCCGAGGGCGAGCAGCCCACCAGCATCTGCGCGCTGCCGCTGTACCACATCTTCGCGTTCACCGTGAACATGATGCTGAGCATGCGCACCGGCGGCAAGACCATCCTCATCCCCAACCCGCGCGACCTGCCTGCGGTGCTCAAGGAGCTGTCCAAGCACCGCTTCCACAGCTTCCCGGCCGTCAACACGCTGTTCAACGGCCTGGCCAACCACCCCGACTTCCACATCGTCAACTGGAAGAACCTCAAGGTCTCGGTGGGCGGCGGCATGGCCGTGCAGGGTGCCGTGGCCAAGCTCTGGCTCGAAAAGACGGGCTGCCCCATCTGCGAGGGCTATGGCCTGTCGGAGACCAGCCCTTCGGCCAGCTGCAACCCCACCACCAGCACCGAATACACCGGCACCATCGGCGTGCCGCTGCCCAGCACTTCCATGAAGCTGCTGGACGATGAAGGCCGTGAGGTCACCACGCTGGGCGAGCCGGGCGAAATCGCCATCAAGGGCCCGCAGGTGATGGCCGGCTACTGGCAGCGCCCCGATGAAACCGCCAAGGTCATGACCGAAGACGGCTACTTCAAGTCGGGCGACATCGGCGTAATGGATGCGCGCGGCTTCTTCAAGATTGTGGACCGCAAGAAGGACATGGTGCTGGTCAGCGGTTTCAACGTGTACCCCAACGAGGTCGAAGAGGTGGTGGCCAACTGCCCCGGCGTGCTCGAATGTGCCGTGGTGGGCGTGCCCGACGAAAAGACCGGCGAAGCTGTGAAGCTCGTGATCGTGAAGAAGGACCCTGCGCTTACCGAGGCGCAGGTCAAGGAGTTCTGCCGCCGCGAACTCACGGGTTACAAGCAGCCCAAGGTGATTGAGTTCCGCACCGAACTGCCCAAGACGCCGGTGGGCAAGATCCTGCGCCGCGAGCTGCGCGACAAGAAGTAACGCGGCCTTCGGCGCGCCACAATCCACAGGCGGCTTCGGCCGCCTTTTTTTGCGACCGCGCTGCGATGCTGGCGCGGGTGTTTTGTGGCCCCATGACATGACCAAAAGGACCTTTGCATGAGCACTGCCATTCTGAGTGCATTGCCCGAAGAACAAAGCTCGCTGGTGCAACACTTGGCGCAACCGCAGCGGTTGATGCACGCAGGCCGCGCGTTCTGGCGCGGGGAGCTGCATGGCCGCCCGGTGGTGCTGGCGCTGTCGGGCATTGGCAAGGTGGCGGCTGCCACCACAGCCACGGCGTTGATCGAGCGCTTCAACGTTGCGCGCATCGTCTTCACCGGTGTGGCCGGTGGCGTGGGCGATGGGGTCCACCGGGGCGATGTGGTGGTGGCGCAGGACTATGTGCAGCACGACATGGATGCCTCGCCGCTGTTTCCGCGCTGGGAGCTGCCAGGTTACGCACGCACCCGCCTGGCCTGCGACCCCGTATTGACTGCTCTGCTTTTGGAAGCGGCTAGGGCATGTGTGGCGGGCGGTAGCGGCCAATTTGGCCTGAAAAGCGCGGCGGGGCAGGCCCGCCATCGCGTGCACCACGGCCTGGTGGCCAGTGGCGACCGCTTTGTCTCGGCTGCGGCTGAGTCGCAGCAGTTGCGCGCCGCGCTGCAGGGCGCCGGGCATGACGTGCTGGCGGTGGAGATGGAAGGCGCTGCCGTGGCCCAGGTCTGCCACGACTACGGCGTGCCTTTTGCCGCCGTGCGCACCATCTCGGACCGCGCCGACGACACCGCCCATGGCGACTTCGCGCTGTTCGTGCAGACCGTGGCCAGCCGCTATGCCGAACACATGGTGCAGACGCTGCTTCGAATGCTATAAATTTAATAGCTTAAAGAACAATGTGGACGCGCGCAGAGGCCGAATTTTGCTCAAATTTCCAGCAAAAATCCGCCTGCGGTGTCCGTCGTAGCAGCACCAAGCCAAGGGCGCGCCCCATACCAGCGCCACCGCGGAACCGGCTCCGCCGGGCCGCTGGAGGCGTCCCCCCTCGGGGGGGAAGGCGCGCAGCGCCACAGGGGGGCTACTTCAACCAGCCGCGCTTGCGGAAATACCACATGGGCCCGAGCGCACTGGCCACCATCAGCGCAAGCGCATACGGGTAGCCCAGCGACCAGTCCAGCTCGGGCATGAACTTGAAGTTCATGCCGTACACGCTGGCGATCAGTGTGGGGGGCAGCAAGGCCACGCTGGCCACCGAGAAGATCTTGATGATCTTGTTCTGGTTGATGTTGA
>JADMJR010000353.1 GCA_018780365.1 Acidovorax sp.
ACCACGGCTTCCACCGGGATGGGCTTCAGGCGCTGCACCAGCATCGAGCGGCCGCGGATCTGGGGGGCTTCCTGGGGGCTCACCACACTTTCGGGGGCATCGCCCGTCAGGTGGTTGGGGCAGATGTGGCCCAGCTTGTCGAACCAGAACAGCGCCATCTGCGTGAGCAGTTCGCCCTTGCCAGGGATGGGCTCGCCCATGATCACGTCGAACGCCGACAGGCGGTCGCTGGCCACCATCAGAATGCGGTCGTCGCCCACGGCGTAGTTGTCGCGCACCTTGCCGCGTGCCAGCAGGGGCAGCGAGGTCAGGGCCGAAGTGTGCAGGGCGTTGGAGCTGGGCTGGGTCATGGTGTCGGTGTGGGCGGGGGGTATCCGCTGCGGGCAGTCCGAAAAGGGTAGGGTGAAGCGCTGGCGGGTTGGGCCCCGCGCAACCGGTGGATTTTACGCGCCGGGCCAAGGCCTGCCCGCGCGGCCCCGGGGCTTTCAGGTCTGCAGGGCGCGGGCAGCGCGCTCTGTGTCCTTGCGGCACACTGTGCGGCCCTGACTCTGACCCGGCCGCCTGCGGCCCCTTGTTGTGCCTTCCACCTCTGCGCTCACTCCCCGCCGCGAACTCTGGCTGCTGCTGACCCTGGCGGGCATCCAGTTCACCCACATCCTTGACTTCATGATCATGATGCCGCTGGGCCCCCAGTTCACGCGGCTGTTTGCCATCAGCGATGCGCAGTTCGGCATGCTGGTGTCGGCCTACACGCTGTCGGCGGGCGTGTCGGGGCTGCTGGCGTCCACGTACATCGACCGTTTCGGCCGCAAGCGGCTGCTGCTGGTGCTCTATGTCCTGTTCGGGTTGGCGACGCTGGCCTGCGGTGTGGCACCCACCTACGGCACGCTCATGGCGGCGCGTATTCTGGCGGGGGCGTTTGGTGGCGTGCTGTCGGCCCTGTCGCAGACCATCGTGGCGGACGTGGTCCCGTTCGAGCGGCGCGGGCGGGCGATGGGGATCGTGATGACGTCTTTTTCCGTGTCCACGGTGGCGGGCGTGCCCCTGGGGCTGATCCTCGCGGAGCATGGTGGCTGGAACACGCCGTTCATTGCCATCGCGGCCATGGTGGGCGTGTTGGCCATTCAGGCGGCGCGCACCATGCCGCCCCTGACCGCCCACGTGCATGCGGCGAATGGCCGAACCGCGCTGGGTGGCATTGCACAGGTGCTGGCCGACCCGAACCACCGCAGGGCCTTCCTGTTCTCTGCGCTGTTGATGTCCACCGGTTTCACGGTGATTCCCTACATCACCATTTACATGCAGGCCAACGCCGGGGTGCGGGCCGACCAGATTCCTTGGGCCTACCTCTGCGGCGGTGTCGCCACGCTGTTCACAGCGCGCCTGTTTGGCCGCCTGACCGACCGGTGGGGCAAGGTCCGCACGTTCCGTGCGCTGGCACTTGCCTCGGTGCCGTGCCTGCTGGGGATCACCCTGTGCCAGGGGCTGCCGCTGTGGGGTGTGCTGGTGGTGTCCACGCTGATGTTCGCCTTTGTGAGCGGCCGCATGATTCCGGGCATGGCCATCATCACCTCGACGGCACAGCCGTCTTTGCGGGGCACGTTCATGACCCTGAATGCGTCGGTGCAATCGGCTGCCATGGGGGTGGCGTCATTGGTGGGAGGTGTGCTCATCAGCCGCGATGCGCAGGGGCTGGTGCAGAACTACTGGATGGCGGCCCTGGTGGGCATCACCGCGAGCGGGCTGTCGATGCTGGTGGTGGGCAGGCTGCATCTGCACGGTGCAGCACCAGCGGCACGCTGAACGGCGCCTTGGGCGAGGGCTGCTGGCCAAAGAGAAACGAAAGCGAGCCGTCCAGCCAACTCGCTCATTGTGCGCGCTTTTCGGGGGCTTGGCACCTCTCCGGGCATAACCCAGCGGGCCGGGGCGGTATGGGATTGCTTTTCAGGGAGGGCGGGGGCATAGTGAACTCACGTCAACGGATGCATCCAAGTTCGCCGAGCCGCTCCTCTGATCCAGGGCGGCGTTTCTTCCACCGAGAGCCACAGGAGACTTATTTATGAACTTGACGATCAGCGGTCACCACCTCGAAGTTACCCCCGCCTTGCGCAGCTATGTCACCACCAAGCTGGATCGGATCACCCGCCATTTTGACCAAGTTGTCGATGTCAAGGTACTGCTGACGGTAGAGAAGCAAAAGGAAAAGGAAAAGAGGCAGCGAGCGGAATGCAACATCCACGTCAAGGGCAACGACCTGTTTGCCGAAAGCTCCCACGCCGACCTGTATGCTGCTGTGGATGAGTTGGTCGACAAGATGGACCGCCAGGTTGTGCGCCACAAGGACCGTTTGCAAGACCATCACCACGAAGCCGCCAAGCGCGAACTGCACGCTTGATGCGCCAGCCCTGAGCCTGGCACAGCAGCCGCCCCTTTCGGGCGGTTTTTTTGTTGCCCACAGCGCCGCGCTCAGGGTTTTCGCCAATATGTGCATAATTGTTACCCTTGACCATGAACCGACTCGCCTCCATCCTGCCCTCCGCTCAAGTGCTTGTGAGCGTTGACGCCACCAGCAAGAAGCGTGCTTTTGAAGAAGCGGGTCTGCTGTTCGAAAGCCAGCACGGCCTCTCGCGGGCGTTGATCACCGACAGCCTGTTTGCGCGCGAGCGCCTGGGCTCCACCGGTCTGGGCCACGGCGTGGCCATTCCCCACGGGCGCATCAAGGGCCTCAAGGCGCCCATGGCGGCTGTTTTTCAGCTGCTCAGTCCCATCGGCTTCGATGCGCCGGACGAGTTGCCCGTTGGCCTCCTGATCTTTCTGCTGGTGCCCGAGGCGGCGACGCAGAAACACCTCGAAATTCTCTCGGAGATTGCCGAGTTACTCAGCGATTCGGCCCTGCGTGAGCGGCTCAAGGCCTGCACCGATGCTGCAGCACTGCACGGCATGATCGCGGGCTGGCAGTCCACACAAACGGCCTGAGCTCCCGCCCACGCCGCGCACTTTTCACTGACCTGCCGTGAAGCCCAATGTTGTCAGTGCCGATGTTCTTTTTGAGGAATTCCGCGCCCCCCTGAAGTGGGAATGGGTCGCGGGCCTGGGTGCTTCCGAGCGCCGCTTCGACGAAGTGGCGGTGCGATCCGCCCGCTCGGGCGCTGACCTGGTCGGCTACCTCAACTACATCCATCCCTACCGGGTACAGATCCTCGGCGAGCGTGAGATCGCCTACCTGAGCAACGCTTCGCCCGACGACTGCAAGCGCCGCATCGCCCGCATCGTGACGCTGGAGCCACCCGTGCTGGTGCTGGCCGACAACCAGACCGCGCCCGATGCGCTGGTGTCGATGTGCGAGCGCGCGCAGATCCCGATGTTCTCCACGCACGAGTCCTCGGCCTTCGTGATCGACGTGCTGCGGGCCTACCTGTCCAAACATTTTGCCGACCGCACGACCATGCACGGCGTGTTCATGGACATCCTGGGCCTGGGTGTGATGATCACCGGCGAGTCGGGCCTGGGCAAAAGTGAACTCGGCCTGGAGCTGATTTCGCGTGGCAACGGCCTGGTGGCCGACGATGCGGTGGACCTGTTTCGCATCAACCAGACCACCATCGAAGGCAAGTGTCCCGAGCTGCTGCAGAACCTGCTGGAAGTGCGCGGCATTGGTCTCCTGGACATTCGCGCCATCTTTGGCGAGACGGCCGTGCGCCGCAAGATGCGCCTGAAGCTCATCGTGCACCTGGTGCGCAAGGAAACGCTGGAGCGCGACTACGAGCGCCTGCCCTATGAGCCGCTCACGCAGGACGTGCTGGGTGTGCCCGTGCTCAAGGTGGTGATCCAGGTCGTGGCCGGCCGCAACATCGCCGTGCTGGTCGAGGCCGCCGTGCGCAACACCATCCTGCAGCTGCGCGGCATCGACACCTACCAGGAATTCGTCGAGCGCCACCGCCGCGCCATGGAGCGTGACACGGGGGGCTAGTCCGCTCTGTATTTGATAGCTGCTTGCGCATGATGGACGGGCGCAAAAGCCGATTTTGAGGCCAAAGGCGGGTGCGCACCGGCGCGCCCCAGTCCAGTGCCCCCGCGCAAGGGCCGCCTCGACATGCAAATGTCGGTTCCACTCCGTGCGCTGGGGCGTCCCCCTTCAGGGGGAAGGCGTGAAGCGACCCAGGGGGTTACCCTTTTTTTGCGCAGGCAGCGCACTGGCCGTACAGGGCCATGGTGTGGTCCTGCACCAGCCAGCCCTTGGCCTTGGCCACGGCGTGCTGGCGTTTTTCTATCTCCGGATCGTAGAACTCCTCGACCTTGCCGCAGGATGTGCAGATGAAATGGTCGTGGTGCTGCCCTTCATTGAGCTCGTACACCGCCTTGCCGCTCTCGAAATTGCTGCGGATCAGGATGCCTGCCTGCTCGAACTGCGTGAGCACGCGGTACACGGTGGCCAGGCCAATGTCCGAGCGCTCCTCCAGCAACACGCGGAACACGTCTTCCGCTGTCATGTGGCGCTGCGTGCCTTTCTGGAAAATCTCCAGAATCTTCAGGCGGGGCAGCGTGGCCTTGAGTCCCGTGCTTTTGAGTTCGTCGATATTGGTCATGGCATGTTCCTTCGGGTGCTGGCCCCCACCTCAAGGTCTGGGGGGCAGCCGCTACAATGCGGCGATCATATCCTCAGCCCTTTTACCCATGCCCGTCAAAGCCCGTTGCAGCGCCCGCCTGGGCTTGGTCCTGTTGATCGGCGCCAGCTTGGCTGCCCTGGCCGGTTGCGGCAGCCTTGATGGCGCCAGCAGCCGCATTGCCGGTATCGTGAAGCCCTACAAGGTGGACGTGGTGCAAGGCAACTTCGTGTCGCGCGAGCAGGTCGAAGCCCTGCAGCCCGGCATGAGCCGCCAGCAGGTGCGTGACATCCTGGGCACGCCGCTGGTCACCAGCCTGTTCCATTCCGACCGCTGGGAGTACGTGTTCACGCTCAAGCGCCCGGGGGAAGGCATCCAGACCCGCAAGCTGACCGTGTTCTTCAAGGGCGACGCGCTGGAGCGCTCCGAGGGCGATGAAATGCCCACCGAGACAGAATTTGTTGCCACGCTGGGCGCACGCGGTGGTGCCAAAGGCAAGGTGCCCGTGCTGGAGGCCACGCCGGAGCAACTCTCCAAATACCCGGCAGCCGCCCGCCCGGCCCCCGCGCCCGCTGCGGCATCCACGGCGCCAGCGCCCACCAGTTACCCGCCGCTCGACGCGCCTGCGCGCTGACGCCAGCGGCCCCTGCAGCACAGGGTGTGGTCCCTGTGTTGCCACCCAACCGAACAGGATTTTCATGACAGGGACACCTACACCCGCCGCCACCGTGACCACCCCTTGCCGCGTGGCCGTGGCCGGTGCGTCGGGCCGCATGGGCCGCATGCTGATCGAAGCCATCCGCGCCAGCGACGACTGCGTGTTGGCTGGTGCACTGGACGTGGCCTCCAGCCCCGCCGTGGGCTCGGACGCCACCGCCTTTCTGGGCCATGCGAGCGGCGTGGCCATCACGGCCGACATCGCGGCAGGCCTCAAGAACGCCGACGTGCTGATCGACTTCACCCGCCCCGAAGGCACGCTGGCCCACCTGGCCGTGTGCAGCCAGCTGGGCGTGAAGGCCGTCATCGGCACCACCGGCTTTACGGATGCGCAAAAGGCCGAACTCGACGCTTACGCACAGCGCACCGCCATCATGTTCTCGCCCAACATGAGCGTGGGTGTGAACGTCACGCTCAAGCTGCTGCAGATGGCCGCCAAAGCCATGTCCACGGGCTATGACATCGAGATCATTGAGGCCCACCACCGCCACAAGGTCGATGCGCCCTCGGGCACCGCGCTCAAGATGGGCGAGGTGATTGCCGAAGCCCTGGGCCGCGATCTCAAGGACTGCGCCGTGTACGCCCGCGAAGGCGTGACGGGCGAGCGCGACCCCTCCAGCATCGGCTTTGCTGCCATCCGTGGTGGCGACATCGTGGGCGATCACACCGTTCTGTTTGCCGGCATTGGCGAGCGCATTGAGGTCACGCACAAATCCTCCAGCCGCGCCACGTATGCGCAGGGCGCCTTGCGCGCCGTGCGCTTCCTGGTGGCCCACAAGACCGGCATGTTCGACATGTTCGACGTGCTGGGCTTGAACTGATCCGTCGATTTCCATGGACGCCCTCCACTGGTGGCGCCAGGGCGATGCCGTGACACAGGGTGCGGCCCTGGTGTTGCTGGCCATGTCGGTGGCGAGCTGGGTGGTCATCGCCTGGAAGCTGCGGCTCATGCGCCAGGCCGGTGCCGATGTGGCCCGCTGCACGGCGGCGTTCTGGCAGGCCCCATCCATGGAGGTTGCAGCGCAACGTTTGCAGTCTTTTGACCGTTCTGCGCTGGTCTTGCCTCTGGTTGCTGCTGCAAATTCAATAGCAATTCAGCCCATGCCTGATGCGCCGGCCTCGCTGGCCAGCGCGGGCAGCTTGTCCCAGCGGCTCACGCGCGTGCTGCGCGACGCCTTGCACGAGGTGCTGGGGCGCTTGCAGTTCGGGCAGGTGCTGCTGGCCACCGTGGGCTCCACCGCACCGTTTGTGGGGCTGCTGGGCACCGTTTGGGGCATCTACCACGCGCTCACCGCCATGGCGGGGGCGGGCCAAATCACCATCGACCGCGTCTCCGGCCCCGTGGGCGAGGCACTGGTCATGACGGCCGCCGGGCTGGCTGTGGCGATACCGGCCGTGCTGGCCTACAACGTGTTCGGCCGCCTGATCGGGCGCATCGAGGCCGACCTGGAAGGTTTTGCGCGCGATCTGCGCGAGCTGCTCATTGACACGGCGCAGCCCGCCGAGTCCCGGCCCTGAACCCCCACGGAGCGCGTCCACCATGGCTTTCGGCAGATTGGAGCGCACCACGGGGCCGCGGCCCATGAGCGACATCAACATGACCCCGCTGGTGGACGTGATGCTGGTGCTGGTGGTCATCTTCATCCTCACGGCACCGCTGTTGGCCAGCTCCATCCGGCTTGACCTGCCACGCGCCGAGGGCGCCACGCCGGGCACGGCGCCGCAGTTTGTCACGCTGGTGGTCGATGCCTCGGGCCAGGCTTTTCTTCAGGATGAGCCCCTGTCGCAGGCCGCGCTGGCCGAGCGCCTGCGCCGCATCGGCGCCGAGCGGCCCGACACCGAAATCCAGCTGCGCGCCGATGCGGCCGTGCCCTATGGCCGCGTGGTCGAAGTCATGGGCGCGGCCCACCTGGCCGGGCTGCAGCGCATCGGATTTGTGGCTGAACCTGCGGCCACTCCCGTCCCACCCGCGACCCCGGCCCTATCGCGCTGACTGGCGTTGGCGGGTGGCCCGCCTTCGCCGGGCCCTGACCGCCTAAAATCCCCGCAGCGCGGCCCAACGCTGCACTCTTCTCTCACCCCAGAGCCCCCATGCAAGACAAATACTCTCCCCAAGACGTCGAACGCGCCGCGCACGACCACTGGACCGCCACCGACGCCTACCGCGTGACGGAAGACAACAACAAGAAGAAGTTCTACGCCTGTTCGATGCTGCCGTACCCCAGCGGCAAGCTGCACATGGGCCATGTGCGCAACTACACCATCAACGACATGCTCACGCGCTACCTGCGCATGAACGGCCACAACGTGCTGATGCCCATGGGCTGGGACGCCTTCGGCCTGCCCGCCGAAAACGCCGCGCTGAAAAACGGCGTGCCGCCCGCCAAGTGGACGTACGAAAACATCGCGTACATGAAAAAGCAGATGCAGGCCATGGGTCTGGCCATCGACTGGAGCCGCGAGGTGGCCACCTGCGACCCCACTTACTACAAGTGGAACCAGTGGTTGTTTTTGAAGATGCTGGACAAGGGCATTGCCTACCGCAAGACCCAGGTCGTGAACTGGGA
>JADMJR010000207.1 GCA_018780365.1 Acidovorax sp.
AGCGCTTGGCGCTGCCGCCGTCCTTGCTCATCAGGTAGTCCACCGCAGGGATGGCCTGCTGGTTGGGCGCGGCGCCGGTGTAGAACACGTTCTTGGACAGCTCTTCACCCTCGTACTGCACGGGGTAGAAGAGCAGGCCGTTCATTTCCTCGACCACGGGCAGCACGGACTTGCGGCTGACCGAGGTCCAGCAGCCGAAGATCACCGAGACCTTGTCCTGGCCCAGCAGCTGCTTGGTCTTTTCGGCGAACAGGGGCCAGTTGGAGGCCGGGTCCACCACCACGGGTTCGAGCTTCTTGCCCAGCACGCCGCCCTTGGCATTGATTTCGTCGATGGCCATGAGCACGGTGTCTTTCAGCACCGTCTCGGAGATGGCCATGGTGCCCGACAGGCTGTGCAGGATGCCGACCTTGATGGTCTCCTGCGCATGGGCTGGCAGTGCAGACAGGCCAGCGAGCGTAGCGACAGCCGCGAGGGCCTTGAGGGAATAACGACGTTGCATGTGTGCTTCTCCGGTAGGTAAGGGTTCAAACCGCCTCGCCCTGGCCCCCGGTGAAGTCCCGTGGGCTGTGTAGTGCGATGGAATGGATTCTGGAGAGCAGGGCCTGCTTGGGAAATACGCCGGGTGGCGTACGCGCTGGCATCGCCGCTGAAGGCGCGGCCGGCAAGCAACGCCTGTGTCGGGTAGGCGAAACGCTATGCATTTAATAGCTATTAGGGCATACCCAGTGCGCGGTAACGGCCAAAAATAGTCAAAATCTTCGGCAACCACAGCGCAGTGGGGGAAATGCCCGCCCCGTCTACGATGGCGGCCACAGCCCCACGCTCAGCCACAAAGGACCCGACCCATGGTGAAACGACGCACAGTGCTTCTCGGCGGTGCCGCAACGGCGGGCGCGCTGGTCATTGGCTGGGGCGTGATGCCCCCGCGCCAGCGCCTGCACCCCGCAGACCCGTTGCCCGCCACACCGGGCCAGGCCGCGCTCAACGGCTGGCTCAAGGTGGGCACCGACAACACCGTGACGGTGATGATGGCCAAGTCCGAAATGGGCCAGGGCACCCACACCGGCCTGGCCGCCATCCTGGCCGAGGAGCTGGACGCCGACTGGGCCCAGGTGCGGCTGGCGATGGCGCCCATCGACGACATCTACAACAACCTGGCCACCGTGGTGGACGGCCTGCCCTTCCACCCCGACAACGATGGGTCGATCAAGGCCGTGGCGGGCTGGCTCACGGCCAAGACCATGCGCGAGGTGGGCGTGATGATGACGGGCGGCTCCAGCAGCATCAAGGACCTGTGGCTGCCCATGCGCGAAGCCGGGGCCCATGCACGTGCCATGCTGGTCCGCGCCGCCGCCGCGCAGTGGAAAGTGCAGGCCGCCGAGTGCACGGTCAACGCAGGCTGGGTGGAGCATGCCGCAGGCCAGCGCGCCACCTTTGGCGAACTCGCTGCGCTGGCCGCGCAGCAGCCCATGCCAGGCAAGGTGGCACTGAAGGAGCCCGCGCAGTTCAAGCTGATCGGCAAGCCCCTCACGCGCATCGAGGCGCCCAGCAAGCTCGACGGCAGCGCCGTGTTCGGCATCGACGCCAACCCGCCCTGGCTGCTGCACGCCAGCGTGGCGATGTGCCCCACGCGCGGCGGCAAGGTGGCACGCTTTGATGCAGCCGCCGCCCAGAAGCTGCCGGGCGTCAAGCAGGTGCTGGCCGTGGCGCCCTACCACGGCGGCACGGGTGGCGTGGCCGTGATTGCCGACACGCCCTGGCATGCCAAGAAGGCAGCGGCCGCCGTCACCGTGGAATGGGACCACGGCCCCGCCGCCACGCTGTCGAGCGACACCGTGATGGCACGCCTGGCGCAGGCGCTGGACGAAACCAAGGGCTTTGGCTACCACAGCGCCGGCGATGTGGACCAGGCCATGCAGGGCGCGGCCACCAGCATCACCGCCGACTACCGCGCGCCCTACCTGGCCCACGCGGCGCTGGAACCCATCAACTGCACCGTGCAGGTCAAGGACGGTGCCGCCCAGGTGTGGACATCGACCCAGGTGCCCGGCCTGGCGCGCATGGCAGCGGCCAAGGCGCTGTGCATTGACGAGGAGAAAGTGACCGTGCACCAGCTGCTGCTGGGCGGCGGTTTTGGGCGGCGGCTGGAGGTGGACTATGTGGCCCAGGCCGCTGCCATTGCCCAGGCCGCAGGTGGTGCGCCCGTGCAGACGCTGTGGAGCCGCGAGCAGGACACGCAGCACGACTTCTACCGCCCCGCGTGCATGGCGCGATTCAAGGCGGGCTTTGATGCGCAGGGGCAACTGGTGGCATGGCACAACCTGTCGGTAGGCCAGGCCATCGTGCCGCAGGTGCTGGCGCGCACCTTCGGGCTGCCCGGCGCGGGGCCCGACAAGACGGCGTCCGAAGGCGCGTTTGACCAGCCCTACGAATGGCCCCACGCGCGCATTGCGCACGAGATCATCGACCTGCCGCTGCCCGTGGGCTTCTGGCGCTCGGTGGGGCATTCACACCAGGCGTTCTTCAAGGAAAGTTTTGTGGACGAGGCGGCCCACGCGGCCAAGAAAGACCCGGTGGCCTTCCGCGCCGCGCTGCTGCAAAAGCACCCGCGCCACCTCAAAGTGCTGCAAAAGGCCGCCGAGCTGGCGGGCTGGGGGCAGCCCCTGGCTGCCGATGCCAGTGGTGCACAACGCGCGCGCGGCGTGGCGCTGCACCAGTCGTTCGGCTCCATCGTGGCGCAAGTGGCCGAGGTGTCGGTGGGTGCCGACAAGGCCATCCGTGTGCACCGCGTGGTCTGTGTGATTGATTGCGGCGCCGCCATCAACCCGAACCTGATCGCGCAGCAGATGGAGAGCGCCGTGGTGTTTGGCCTGACGGCGGCGCTGCATGGCGAGGTCACGCTGAAAGATGGGCAGGTGCAGCAGAGCAATTTTCACGACCTGCCGCTGCTGCGCATGGCCGACTGCCCGCGCGTGGAGACCCACATCATCGCCAGCGCCGAGCCCCCTGAAGGCGTGGGCGAGCCTGGCGTACCACCGATTGCACCGACGGTGGCGAATGCCCTCTTCGCACTCACCGGCCAGCGCCTGCGCGCCCTGCCGCTCAAACTCGCCTGAACCGATTCGAGGAACCACCATGTCCACCACCCTGCGCATCAACGGCAAAGCCGTCTCCGTCACCGCCGAGCCCGACACCCCGCTGCTGTGGGTGCTGCGCGGCGAGCTGCACATGAACGGCACCAAGTTTGGCTGCGGCATGGCGCTGTGCGGCGCCTGCACCGTGCACCTGAACGGCGAGCCCGTGCGCGCCTGCATCACGCCGCTGTCGGCCGTGGGTGGCGCCGACGTGACCACCATCGAAGGCCTGCAAGGCCCCGAAGCCACCGCCCTGCGCGCGGCGTGGACGGCGGTGGACGTGGCGCAATGTGGCTACTGCCAGAGCGGGCAGCTCATGTCGGCCTGCGCACTGCTCAAGAAGACCGCCAAGCCCAGCGATGCAGACATCGATGCCGCGATGTCGGGCAATGCTTGCCGCTGCGGTACGTATCCGCGCATCCGGGCGGCCATCCACCAGGCGGCCCAGGCACCGCGCCAAGGCTAGAGATCCTCTCTAGATCCCGCCGCCCAGGTCCAGCTGCGTCGGTGCAGCCATGCTTCCGTCATCGGTCTGCGCATCAGCGACATACACGGCGTTGCGCCCTGTGCCCTTGGCCTGGTAGAGGGCCTTGTCGGCGCGGTTCACGAGTTCTTCAAAGTCGAGCCCCGAGCCCTTGTGCAGGGTGGCCACCCCGATGCTGACGGTGACCGCCACATCCTGCCCCGCGTCGCCCACGGCCACCCGCAGGGCCTCAACGTCCTGGCGCAGCGTTTCGGCCACGCGCAGTGCGCTCGGGCCATCGGTCTCCGGCAGCACGATGACAAACTCCTCGCCACCAAACCGCGCCACGATGTCTACGCCGTTGCGCTTGCGCACGGCACAGGCCTGGGCCACGGCGCAGATCACGCGGTCGCCCGCGAGGTGGCCATAGGCGTCGTTGACCGCCTTGAACAGGTCGATGTCCACCACCAGCAGCGACAGCGGGTGGCCAAAACGCTCGGTGCGCTTGTACTCCTTGGCGCCCAGCTCCATCAGCGTGCGGCGGTTGGACAGGCCTGTGAGCGAGTCGTTGGCGGCCAGCCGCTCCAGCGCGGTGTTGAGCTGCTGCAGCAGGCGGTTCTGCTCGGTGAGCTGCTGGTTGATCTGGGAGATCTCGGTCTCGCGGCACTTGCGGTCGTGGATGTTGAACGTGACCCCGATCAGGCGTTGGCCCGGCGTGGCGCTGTGGCCGTCCATGATGCGGCCGTAGTTGGCAAACCAGACCCATTCACCGCTTTTGGAGCGCAGCCGGAACTCGCAGCGGTACTGCGGCGTGACGCCCGTCAAATGGTCGGCCACGGCCTGGCGCACGGTGTCGATGTCGTCGGGGTGGAACAGGCCGTAGATGTCCTGCACGCCCGAGACGATTTCCTCCTCGGTAAACCCCAGCTCCTCGAAAGTCTTGGTGGCCTTGCGCGTGACGTTGCCCGTGATGAGATCGTTCTCCCACAGGTCCAGCCCGGCCGCCTCCAGGGCCAATTCCAGCCGCTCCTTGTTCAGGTCTACTTCACCCATACCCGTGGCCATTTTTCACAGCGTTCCGTTTCGTTCAGGTGTCTTGCGCCAGGCTTCGGGTTTCCGTGTTCCACCAATCTTCAGGCCGGGGGCATGCCACCTGCGTAGCCGATGTTGCGCAACAGCGCCGCAAACGACGCCACCACGCCGGGGGTGTTGTAGAGCTGGGGGGCGGTCTGCACCGCGATCACGCTCACCATGTTGCCGGTGCTGCGGCCCGTGGCGGCATCGAAATACTGGGCCAAATCGTCGCTGGCGTTCGAGAACCCACGCCCCGTGCTCTCGGAGTAGTAGCAGATCGAGTCGGGCGCAATGATGTCGGGGGTGGTGCTTGCCGCCGAATACATGATCAGGTTCTCGTTGAGGTTGTAGAGGTAGTGCGTCTCGGTGCTCTGGGCCGGATCCTGCGCATTGTCCAGCCGGATGATGCCCGAGTCCAGCGATGCGCTGGACGTGGACTGCGTGACCGCCGTTATGAAGAAGTTGGTGACCACTGCGCTGGCAACGCGCCCGGTAAGGTTCTGTATGCCCGTGGCGACCGCCGCCGTGGACAGCGGCGTGACCGCCTGCAGCAGCTGCAGGCCCAGCGCACGCGCCTGCTCCAGGGTGCCTGGGATGTAGCTGCCAGACAACGCAAACTGGTTGCCGGCGTTCGAGGGCCACATCGCAATGCCCGAATACCCGCCAAAACCGCCCACCACCCCACCCGCCAGCGACTCGATACCCGACGCTGTGGCGGAGCCCAGCACCGCATATTCCGCCGCCACGAGCGTGGGCGCATCGCTGGCCAGCACGGCGGGGCTGGGCGCTGGCCCGGTGGGGGCAGTGAAGGTGGTCTGGGGCAGCTCGGGCACGGCGCGGCCCGCGCCGTCGCCATTGACCACCCAGATGCTGCCGCCCGACATGGCCGCACCGATCAGCGGCACCAGCGAATTGATGGGCCCGATCTCCACCGGGATGAAGGCGCCCGGCTGCATGCCGGTGTAGGCCTGCAGCACGGCCACGGTGTTGCTGATGGAGTTCTGCACCGCCGTGAGGGTGAGGCTGTCGGCCGCGTCGGGCGAGCCCATGATGGCCAGCACGCAGGCATTGGTAGCGCCGTCGTAGTCCTGCACCTGCACCGTGCCGGTGTAGCCCTGGTCTGCCAGCTGCTGCACGATGGCGCAGGCATCGTGGTAGCTGCCCCCGCCGCCGCTGGCCAGCACAGCCGCCCCGGTCGCTATCGCCTGGAAATCGGTCAAACCATAGGAATAGACATTGCCCATCTGGCGCGCCCTCTCTTCATATTGTTGGTTGGAGCACGATACGCAAGCCGGGTCGAAAGTCAATTGGCGTTGTACTGCCCCACCGAACCAGGTGGCAGCGCATGCCACGGCAGGGCCAACACTCTGGTTTCCGGGGGCGTCATCGCCTATGCTGTGCAACAAGTCGTTTTCTGGCCGACCGCCACACCCCATCATGAGCACCCCCGAAAAACCCTCCGTCTACAGCACCGAAGACCTCCTGATCAGTCTGTGCAACTCCGTCACGCGCGTGCTGGGCGTGGCCACCCACAGCCAGATCCACTACTCCGGCATGGTGCAGCGCATCAGCAAAACGTGCCTCAAGCCCGACATCGGCTGTTTTGTGCTGTTCGATGGCGGCTTCTCGGGCCTGGTCATCATCAACTTCTCGGCCCAGGCCGCGATGGAGCTGTATGCCAACTACCTGCTGAACATGGGCATGTCCAAGGACGACCTGGTCAGCTCGTACACGTCGGACGAAGTGAGCAACGTGATGGGCGAGCTGATGAACCAGGTGGTGGGCGACTTCACCGGCAAGGTGCGGCGCGAACTGCAGACCCACATCACCCAGAACCAGCCCAAGATGCTGGTGCTGAACAAGCAGGTGCAGCTCAGCGTGGACGCCAACCTCGACAAACCCGAGGCCCGGCGCGTGACCTTCTACACCGCCAACAACAACATCTTCTACCTCGAACTGGCCATCGACCGCACAGAGTTCATCAAGCTCTACGACTTCGAGGCGCAAGAAGCGCCAGACCCAGACGCCCTGATGGCCCAGTCGCAGGAAGGCCCCCCGGTGCCCGCGCCACCACCCGCCGGGCAGGACGACACCGACGCGCTGCTCAAATCGCTGGGCATGTGAGTGGCGGCATGGCCCTCTTCGGGCTGGCCGGAACTCAAAAACCATAGCTGTAAATTATTGATGGATGCGCGGCAGAGGCATTTTTGATGCCTTCTTTGACACCACACCGGGACGAACCGCACACCCCCACAGCATGGACCACCCCGGAGCGCGAGGCGTTGGACACCCAGGGTTTTGTCCTGCTGCCCGATGTGCTGGCGCCCGCCGAATGCCAGAACCTGGCTGCACTGGCCAACGCTGAAAACCCAGCCACCGCCACCCACCCGCCCACACGGGGCGCATCTTCCGGCGGCACCCGCTGCCTGCTGGCCCAGGCCTGGTGCACCACGCTGGCCCAGCGATTGCTGCGCCACCCGGTGCTGTCCAGCCTTTTGCCCGCGCAGGCCGTCGCTGTGCAATGCACCTACTTTGAAAAAACCGCCGCGCGCAACTGGCTGGTGCCCCTGCACCAGGACCTGAGCATCCCGGTGGCGGCCCGGGTGTCCAACCCCGGCCTGCGGGGCTGGACCGACAAAGAAGGCGGACTTTTTGTGCAGCCCCCCGCCGACACCCTGGCCCTGCTGGTGGCGGTGCGCCTGCACCTGGACCCCTGCCAGGCCGATGACGGCCCCCTGCGCGTGGTGCCAGGAACCCACCGCAGCGGCGTGCTGGCCCCCGGCCACGCCCGCGCGCTGCGCGACGCCCAGGGGGAGGTCTTCTGCCTGGCTAGCGCAGGCACGGCACTGGTGATGCACCCCTTGCTGCTGCACGCGTCCTCCAAGTCCACGGGCGGCGGCCGCAGGCGGGTGCTGCACTTTGTGTTCGGTCCCCCGGTGCTGCCCGGAGGACTGCGCTGGGCCCAGATGGCTTCAACGCCTGAGGTATCCACGTAGACTGCCTATTCAAAATAGATAGCTAAAAATCCTTTACCAGCGCGCGCAGAAGGCCAAAAAACCTTCAAAAATCAGCCCTCAAACTGCGGGTGCAGCTGCCGGATGCGGTTCATCGCCATGCCGGCCGCTGCGGTGCGCGTCTCCACCCCCAGCTTGGCGAACACACGCTCCAGGTGCT
>JADMJR010000192.1 GCA_018780365.1 Acidovorax sp.
CCCATGTGCCCGCGCCGGTAGCGCCGCTCGGTGGCCAGAAACTCCTTGCCGTAGCTCCAGTGGCGGTAGTTCACCGGCATGCCCACGCTGGAGTAGGCGTCCATCATCTGCTCGGCGGTGATGACTTCGAGCTGGTTGGGGTAGGTGTCGAGGCCGAAGCGCTCGGCGGTGGCCGCAATGGCGGCGTGGTAGCGCTCGATCAGCTCGAACGTCCAGTCGCTCGGGTCGGGCAGCGGCTGCGCGGGCCGCGCCCCGGCGGGCAGGGGCTGCTCGGGCACGTCGCGGTGGCGGCGCTCGCCCACAGCGGCCGCCTTCCAGGGGTTGTCGCGCAGGCGCCGTTCCAGCACCGGATACTGGGCCATGTTCATACCTGCACCCCCTCTTTCTTGAAGAGATCGCGGAACACGGGATAGATGTCGCCCGGCTCGGAGACCTTGCGCATGGCGAAGTGCGAGAACAGCGGCAGCAACTGGCTGTACTCCTCCCACAGGTTCTGCTCTGCCTCGGCCACCTGCACATAGGCAAAGTAACGCACCAGCGGCAGGATGTGGTCCACCAGCAGGTTGCGGCAGTTGCCGCTGTCGTTGGTGAAGTTGTCGCCATCGCTGGCCTGCGCCACGTAGATGTTCCAGTCACCGGCGGGATACCGCGCGCGGATGGTCTGGTCGAGCAGCACCAGCGCGCTGCTGACCACCGTGCCCCCGCTTTCGGTGGAGTGGAAAAACTGCTCCTCGCTCACCTCGGCCGCCTGGGTGTGGTGGCGGATGAAGACGATGTCGATCTTCTCGTAGTGCCGCGTGAGGAACAGGTACAGCAGGATGAAGAAACGCTTGGCCAGGTCCTTGCGCGCCTCGTCCATGGAGCCCGACACATCCATCAGGCAGAACATCACCGCCTGGCTGTTGGGCACGGGCACCGGGGTGCGGGCCCGAAAGCGCAGGTCGATGGGGTCGAGGTAGGGAATCCGGTCAATGCGCGCCTTGAGCAGGTCGATGCGGCGTTGCAGCTCGGCCACCACCTCGCTGGTGCCGTCGTCCTGGGCCAGCAGGGCATCCAGTTGCACCTGCAGCGCCAACAGCTCCCGGTGCGGGGCCTTGCCCAGGGCAATGCGCCGCCCCAGCGCCCCGAGCATGGTGCGCAGCACCGCCAGGTTGTTGGGGATGCCGTCCTGGCTGTAGCCGGCGCGGCGCGACTTCCATTGCGGGTTCTCGCCGATGTGCGTGCGCAGCAGGTTGGGCAGCGCCAGATCCTCGAAGAAGAGCTGCATGAACTCTTCCTTGGTCAGGGTGAAGGTGAAGTCGTCCTCCCCTTCCCCGCTGTCGCTGGCCTGCGAGCCGCGCCCGGAGCCCCCCTTGGGCCGGTCGATGCGGTCGCCGCGCACATGCTCCGCGTTGCCGGGGTGCACCACGTCACGGATGCCGCCCTGGCCATGGTGGAACACCGGCTCGCCAATGTCCTTGCGTGGAATGGTGATGCTCTCGGCCTGCTCGATGTCGCGGATACCACGCTGCGACACCGCACGGCGCACGCTGTCCGCAATCTGCTCCTTGAAGCGGCGGACAAAACGTTCGCGGTTGCCCACAGATTTGTTCTTGCCTGCGAGCCTGCGGTCGATGATTTGCAGTGCCATCTGCTTCGCTCCCATGCATGGGCCGACGCCCGGGCAGGGCACGCCAGCCTCCGGACCGGTCCACTAGCTGCTCTTGCGCACTCGCAAGTACCACTCGCACAGCAGCCGCACCTGCTTGGGGGTGTAGCCCTTGTTCACCATGCGGGTCACGAAGTCCTCGTGCTTGCGCGCTTCCTCGGCGCTGGCCTTGGCGTTGAAGCTGATGACGGGCAGCAGCTCCTCGGTGTTGGAGAACATCTTTTTCTCGATCACCAGGCGCAGCTTCTCGTAGCTGGTCCAGCTGGGGTTGTTGCCCTGGTTGTTGGCGCGCGCACGCAGCACGAAGTTGACGATCTCGTTGCGGAAGTCCTTGGGGTTGGCAATGCCGGCAGGCTTCTCGATCTTTTCGAGCTCGGCGTTGAGCGCACCCCGGTCAAACACCTCGCCGGTATCGGTGTCGCGGTACTCGTTGTCCTGGATCCAGTAGTCGGCATACGTCACGTAGCGGTCAAAGATGTTCTGCCCGTACTCGCTGTAGCTCTCCAGGTACGCCGTCTGGATCTCTTTGCCGATGAACTCGGCATAACGCGGCGAGAGGAACTCCTTGATGTAGCTGGTGTATTTGGTTTCCAGCTCGGCCGGGAACTGCTCGCGCTCGATCTGCTGCTCCAGCACGTACATCAGGTGCACCGGGTTGGCCGCCACCTCGGCGCTGTCGAAGTTGAACACCTTCGAGAGGATCTTGAACGCAAAACGCGTGGAGATCCCGTTCATGCCCTCGTCCACACCGGCGTAGTCGCGGTACTCCTGGTAGCTCTTGGCGCGCGGGTCGGTGTCTTTCAGGCTCTCGCCGTCGTACACCTGCATCTTGCTGAAGATGCTGGAGTTCTCGGGCTCCTTCAGCCGCGTGAGGATGGCGAACTGCGCCATCATCTTGAGCGTGCCCGGCGCACACACGGCCTTGCCCAGGGAAGATTCGCGGATGAGTTTTTCGTAGATCCGGCTTTCCTCGCTCACGCGCAGGCAGTAGGGCACCTTGACGATGTAGATGCGGTCGAGGAAAGCCTCGTTGTTCTTGTTGTTGCGAAAGGCCTTCCACTCGCTCTCGTTGCTGTGGGCCAGCACCACACCGTCGAACGGAATGGCGCCAAAGCCTTCCGTGCCCTTGTAGTTGCCCTCCTGCGTGGCGGTGAGCAGCGGGTGCAGCACCTTGATGGGCGCCTTGAACATCTCCACGAATTCGAGCAAACCCTGGTTGGCCAGGCACAGGCCGCCGCTGTAGCTGTAGGCGTCGGTGTCGTCCTGGGCGAAGGTTTCGAGCTTGCGGATGTCCACCTTGCCCACCAGGCTCGAAATATCCTGGTTGTTCTCGTCGCCCGGCTCGGTCTTGGCGATGCCCACCTGCTTCAAGATGCTGGGGTAGCGCTTGACCACCCGGAACTGGCGGATGTCGCCGCCGAACTCCTCCAGCCGCTTGACCGCCCAGGGCGACAGCACCCGTTGCAGGTAGCGCCGGGGAATGCCGAACTGCTCCTCCAGCACCGTGCTGTCTTCCACCGCGTCGAACAGGCCCAGCGGCGACTCGTTCACCGGCGAGCCCTTGAGCGCATAGAACGGCACCTTCTGCATCAGGTACTTGAGCCGCTCGGCAATCGAGCTCTTGCCCCCGCCCACCGGGCCCAGCAGGTAGAGGATCTGCTTGCGCTCCTCCAGCCCCTGCGCGGCATGGCGGAAGAAGCTCACCACCTGTTCGATGGAATCCTCCATGCCGTAGAACTCGGTGAACGTGGGGTAGCGTTTGATCACCTTGTTGGCAAAAAGGCGCGAGAGGCGCGGGTCGTTGCGTGTGTCCACCATCTCGGGCTCGCCGATGGCGGCCAGCATGCGCTGGGCAGCCGTGGCGTAGGCCATGGGATCGCGTTTGCACTCGGCGAGGTACTCGTCAATCGACATTTCCTCTTCGCGGCTACGGGCATAACGCGCGGTGAAACTGCTGATGGCATCCATACGACCTCCTGGTGTGGCACCCCCTGGCGGGCTCAGGTTGTGCCACCGTGTTGCAGTGGGAATCGCTAACGGCTTAGCCCTTTGTAGCACCACGGCCTGCCCTTGAACAGGGTATTTGTGCAGGCAGGCCGTGCTTTTTCACGGCATTCACACACGGGGATAGAGCGTGGCACACGGCGTAAAGTTCACCTCTCGCTGCGTTTCCAGTGCGCGTCGCTGACCAGGGGCCCATCCCATGCGGTGGCGCTGCCCTCCAGCGCGGGCAGCTATCCCATCAGGAGCATCACAGCGAGCTGGCGCTGGAGCCATCGCCCCGGTACAGCCAGGGCACATCCAGCACCCTTTCGCCCAGCAGGCGCAGCGAAAGGTCTCGCCCCCAGCGCACGGGCCCCGTGGCATGAAAGATGCGGCCATTGCGCGTGGAGCGGGCCTGCACGCGCGCGTTGCGCTGCCAGCGGTTGAGGGCGTAGCGGCGCAGGCGCAGGGGCACGTCCAGGTCGTGCATGGCCAGCGCCCGCTGCAGCTCGGCCGCGTCTTCGATGGCCATGCCCGCGCCCTGGGCCAGGTAGGGGCGCATGGGATGGGCGGCATCGCCCAGCAGGCCCACCAGGCCCTGCGCCATCTCGTCGGCGCTGCACACGGGCGGGCGGTCACACAGCGGCCACAGGCGCCAGCCAGGGCCACCCGCTGTGCTCACGCTGCGCACCACATCCTGCAGCGCGGTGCAGGTGCCTTGCAGGGCGTGATCGAGGCCTGCCGCGTTGGCAGCGTGGTCCCAGCTTTCCAGATCCTGCGGCGCGGGGCCCTGCACGATGACAACGATGTTCTGCAGCTCGCCCCGGCGCACGGGGTACTGCACGGCATGCAGGCGCGGGCCCAGCCATGCGGTGACCTGGGCCGTGCGCAGCGCATCGGGCAGCGCATGCTGCGGCACCAGCGCGCGGTAGGCCAGGTGGCCCGTCACGCGGGGGGCTACAGCGCCCAGCAGCTGGGTGCGCGTGCGGCTCCACAGGCCATCGGCGCCAATGAGCGCATCCCCCTCCACCTCTTTGCCCCGGCTGGTGCGCACGGTCACGACACCATCGGCATCGGTGAACCCGTCAATGGCGTGCTCCAGATGCCATTGCGTGTCGGTGTATTTGGTCACTGCGGCCAGCAGCAGACCATGCAGGTCGGCGCGGTGGATGGTGGCGTAGGCCGCGCCATAGCGCTCGACCGCCGTGGGCCCCAGCGGCAGCACGGCCAGCTCCTTGCCACTGACGGCGTTGCGCACCTGCAAACGGCTGGGAAACGCTGCCACGGACTGCAACGGCTGCTGCAGGCCCCAGGCCTGCAGGCGGCGCACCACATTGGGCCCGATCTGCACGCCAGCGCCCACTTCACTGAACGCCACCGCACGCTCATACAGCCGCACATCCCAACCCGCGCGCGATGCGCCCAAAGCAGCGGCCAAGCCGCCGATGCCGCCACCGGCAATCAATACCTGTTTCCTCATCCGCCGATTGTGACCTGCCGGGAGAGGCGTCCGGTTGTCATAGCGCAGGCCGCAGCGCACGCTCCAGCACTTCGGGCGGCATGGGGCGCCCGAACAGGTAGCCCTGGAAGGACTTGCAGCCGTAGCGCTGCAGAAATTCGAGCTGGCCCGTGGTCTCCACCCCCTCCGCCACCACCGCCAGGTCCAGGCTGTCGGCCAGGGCCAGGATGGTGCGCACGATGGCGGCATCGTTGGGGTCGGTCTGCAGGTCGCGCACAAAACTCTGGTCGATCTTGAGCTGGTCCAGCGGCAGGCGCTTGAGGTAGCTGAGCGACGAATAGCCCGTGCCGAAGTCATCAAGCGAAAAGCCCACGCCATAGCGGCGCAGGTGCTCCATGCGCGCAATGATGTCCTCGACATCGGCCATCAGCAGGCTCTCGGTGAGTTCGAGCTTGAGGCGCTCGGGGTTGGCGCCCGTGGCGTCCAGCGCCCCCAGCACCTGCTCCACAAAATCGGGCTGGCGAAACTGCCGCACGCTCACGTTCACCGACAGGAAAAACTGCCGCGTGAGCGAGCTGCGCGACCAGGCCACGAGCTGCGCGCAGGCGGCCTCCAGCACCCATTGGCCCAGCGGCAGGATGAGCCCCGTCTGCTCCGCCAGCGGGATGAATTCGGCCGGCGACACCATGCCCCGGCGCGGATGGCGCCAGCGCACCAGCGCCTCGGCGCCCTGCAGTCGGCCCTTGCCGTCCACCACGGGCTGGTAGTACAGCACCAGCTCATTTTCCTGCAGGCCCCGCCGCAGGTCGGCCTCCAGGGCTGAGCGGGTGCTCACTGCGGCCTGCATGTCAGGATCAAAGAAACGCTGGGTGTTGCGGCCCGCCGCCTTGGCCTGGTACATGGCCAGGTCGGCATGTTTGAGCAGTTCGTCCACGCTGACGGTCTGCTGGCCGAACAGCGCAATGCCAATGCTGGGCGTGCTGTGGTGGCTGGCATCGCCCAGGGCATAGGGCTTGCCCAAGGTGGTGGCAATGTGGCTGGCCACCAGCGCGGCCTCGGCGCTGGCGTGGTCGGCGTCGGGGCTGAGTCCTTCCACCAGCACCACAAACTCGTCCCCCCCAAAGCGGGCCACGGTGTCGACCTCGCGCACGCAGGCCTTCAGGCGCTGCGCCACCTGCAAGAGCAGCTGGTCACCCGTGTCATGGCCCAGGGTGTCGTTCAGGTCCTTGAAGTTGTCCAGGTCGATGAACAACAGGGCGCCCTGGGCCGCCGAGCGCGCCACCGCCAGCGTGGCATGTTGCAGGCGGTCCACCAGCAGGCGGCGGTTGGGCAGGCCGGTCAGGGAGTCATAGAACGCCAGGCGCTCGATCTGGCTCTCCACCTGCTTGCGCTCGGTGATGTCGCGGCCCACGCCCCGGTAGCCACGCAGCGTGCTGTGGGCATCCAACACCGGCACGCCGCTGACCGCGATCCAGTGCATGCTGCCGTCCGAGCGCTTGCGCTGCAGCTCCAGGTCACGGAACGGCTGGTGCGCAGCCAGCACCGCGCGGTGGGTGGCCCAGTCGGCATCGGTCATGTTGAGGGCACCAATCTCCCAGCGCGTGCGCCCCATCACGCTCGACAGCGGGATGCCGTTCACGCTCAAGTCACCCGCCAGCTGCACAAAGCGGCCCTCGGCGTCATGCTCCCAGTACCAATCGGACGACAGATCGCTCAGCGATCTGAAACGTGCCTCGCTCTCGCGCAACTCGTTTTCCACACGCACGTAGTCGCTCACATCGGCAAACGTGCGCACCAGGCTGCCATCGGCCAGCGAGGTGGTGCGCACCTCGAACGTGCGGCCATCGCGGGTGGTGCGCCAGTAAAGCGCAGGGGCTGCAGCCACTGCGCCCTGGGCCACGTAGTCGTGCCCGCGCCGGTCCACCAGGCTGTAGCCCGCGCCAAAGTCGCCGCGCTCGGCCTGCACGCGGGTCAGGTCGGCCAGCGTGGGGCGCGTGGCCATCAGCGATTCGGGCAGGTTGAGCAGCTCCAGCACCCGCTGGTTGTAGACCGTGATGCGCCCGTCGGGGCCGGTCTTGAAGATGCCCTGGCTCATGCTGGCCAGCGTGGCCTGCAGGGCCGTGCGCTGCTCCTGCAGCATGGTCAGCGCCTCTTGCCAGACGCGGGCGTCCACCATGCGCACGGGCTGGCCCTGCCCCTTGGCGTTCTGCACCAGGACCACCAGGCGGTTGAGCAGCTCGCTCAGGTGCGAGACATCGTCTGGCTCGCGCAGCACATAGTCGCCCAGCCCGCAGCGAAAGGCCCGGGCGGCCAGGCCCTCTTGCGTGGCATCGATGCACATCAGCACCGGGCGGCCCGCGCACAGCTCCAGCAGGCCAGGCAGCTCCTGGTCCGAGGGTTTGAGGCACAGCACCACCGCGTCCCAGGCCTGCGACGCGAGCGGCGCCATGGCGGTTTCGGGCGTGGGGCTGTTCACCACACGCCAGCCGGGATGGCGTGCGGCCATGAGCCGCCGCGCGGCCGCTGCGTGCTGCGTGTCAATGTCCACCCACAGGACACCCACATTCGTCATGGTGGCTGCCCTTCCCGCACAGCAACCACCGGTTGCGACATCCATCCCAGCTGGTGCTCGCGCACAAACACCTCCATGGGAACCGGCCGGCCAAACAAATACCCCTGAAACCCCTCACACCCATGCAGCCTGAGGAACGACAGCTGCCCCGTC
>JADMJR010000164.1 GCA_018780365.1 Acidovorax sp.
TGTACTTCCAGGTGGGCCTGATCACCATCATTGGCCTGTCGGCGAAGAACGCCATCCTGATCATCGAATTTGCCAAGGACCTGCAGGCCCAGGGCAAGGGCGTGATCGAGTCGGCGCTGGCGGCCGCCCACCTGCGGTTCCGCCCCATCATCATGACCTCCATGGCCTTCGGGCTGGGCGTGCTGCCGCTGGCCATCGCATCGGGGGCCGGTTCGGCCAGCCAGCGCGCCATCGGCACCGGCGTGCTGGGCGGCATGATCACCGGCACGGCACTGGCCGTGTTCTTCGTGCCCGTGTTCTTCGTGGTGGTCCGCAGCCTGTTCAAGGGCAGTGCACGCCAGCAGGAGATGAACCGCCGCCACGCAGAAGAAGCAGGAGTTGGAACCCATGATTGATTACCGCAGCACCCCCCTCGCACTGGCAGCGGCAGCGCTGCTGGCAGGCTGCTCGTTCGTTCCCACCTACGAGCGCCCGGCTGCGCCTGTGCCAGCCACCTACACGACAACCCCTGCCGGCGCAGGCACGGCACAGGGCCCTGCCGCCGCGGCCCCCTGGCAGGATTATTTTGCAGATCCCCGGCTGCGCCAACTGATCGAGGCTGCGCTGGCCAACAACCGCGATCTGCGCGTGGCCATGCTCAACATCGAACAGGCACGTGCCACCTACCAGGTGCGCCGGGCAGACCAGTACCCAGGCGTGGGCCTGGCCGCCAACGCCAGCCGCGCGCCCGCCACGGGCACGGGCGACCTGACCAATTCGTTCAGTGTCGGGCTGGCCGTGTCTGCCTGGGAGATTGATTTCTTCGGCCGCATCGCCAGCCTCAAGGAACAGGCCCTGGCCCAGTACCTCGCCACCGAAGAGGGCCGCAACGCTGCCCAGGTCAGCCTGGTGGCCGCCGTTGCCAACGGCTGGCTGACCTTGCTCGCCGACGAAGAGCTGCTCGAGTTGTCGCGCCAGACCCTCGCCTCGCGCGAAGAATCGGTGCGACTGACCCAGATGCGCCTGGATGCCGGCGTGGCGTCCGAGCTGGACTTCCGCCAGGCCGAATCGCTCACGCAGGCTGCCCGCGCCACGCTGGCGCAGCAGCAGCGCCAACGCGCGCTCGACGAAAACGCGCTGGTCCTGCTGCTGGGCCAGGCACTGCCCGATGGCATCCGCACCAGCCTGGCGGGGGCCAAGCTCGTCGATGCGCCGGTCATGGCGCAACTGCCTGCCGGCCTGCCATCCGACCTGCTCACACGCCGCCCGGACATCCGGCAGGCCGAGCAGCAGCTGATCGCGGCCAACGCCAATATCGGCGCGGCGCGGGCGGCGTTCTTCCCACGCATCTCGCTCACTGCCCAGGCGGGCACGGCCAGCGGCGAGCTGTCGGGGCTGTTCAAAACCGGGTCCTGGGGGTTCTCGATCGCACCGTCCTTGCTGCTGCCGGTGTTTGACGCGGGCCGCAACCGGGCCAACCTGGCCATCTCCGAAACCAGCCGCAGCATTGCGGTGGCGCAGTACGAAAAGGCCATCCAGACCGCGTTCCGCGAAGTGTCTGACGCGCTGGCCGGCCAGGCCACACTGGGCGAGCAGGCCCAGGCCCAGCAAAAACAGGCGGAGGCCGAGGCCACGCGGCTGCGCCTGGCCGACCTGCGCTACCGCAATGGTGTGGCCAGCTACCTGGACCTGCTGGACGCCCAACGCTCGCTGTTTGCCACCCAACAGGCTGTGGTGCAGGTGCGGCTCGCGCAGTTGCAAAACCAGGTGACGCTGTACAAGGCGCTGGGTGGCGGCGCGCCCGAATCCGGGGCCCCAAGCCCCGCCTGAGACACCGGAGGGTGTCCCCCAGCGCGGGGCCGGGCCGCTGCGCAACGGGGCGCCACCTGTTGTTCTGTGCACGGTGCTTGTTCCTGCGGGGCTGTGGGATCAGCCAGCCCCGCAGATATAATTTTGGGTTGATTACATCAAAGCCCCCGATACACCTGAGGACGACATGAGCGACAACCACCACGAAGAAGCCCATACCGGCCCGATCAAGAACCCCAAGCAGTTGCTGGTCGCGGTACTTGCCTCGTTTGTGATTCCGATCTTTGCCATCATTGGCTTGGTCCTTTATGTGACGTCGGCCGACAAGCCCGCCGCCGGTGCTGTCAACCCCGAAAAAGCCATTGCCGAACGCCTCCAGAAGGTCGGCATGGTGGAAGTTCGCGATGCCAACCGCCCCCTCAAGAGCGGCGAAGACGTGTTCAAGGCGCAATGCACGGCCTGCCACACGTCGGGCGCAGCAGGCGCTCCCAAGGTGGGCGATGCAGCGGCCTGGTCGGCACGCATCAAGACCGGGTTTGAAACCCTGGTCCAGTCCGCGCTGAAGGGCAAGGGCGCCATGGCCCCCCAAGGTGGTGGCGACTTCAACGACACAGAAATCGCCCGCGCCGTGGCCTACATGGCCAATGCCAGCGGCGGCAAGTTTGAAGAGCCTGCGGCCCCCGCAGCAGAGGGTGCTGCGGCACCTGCTGCGGACGCTGCCGCTGCGGCCCCCGCCGCATCGCGCTGAACCGGCACCGGCCCCACCCAGCTGAGCCAGGCCTGCAGCGCCTGGCCATGGCAGCCGACGCGGGGCAGGTCTGACGGATTTTTTGCTCCCGCCCGAGCGCAGAGGCACAGCCCTCAGGGCTTCCTGCACGGAAATCGAAAACGCCCTGGATCTGCAGGGCGCTTGTTTCTTCCGATCAGCCGGCCCAGAGGCCGGCTTTTTTCATGGCGAGCCCTCTTCGCCTGCCGGCCGCCTTGTCCGCGCCACCCACTGCGCATGGGGGCTGGGCACGTAGCCGTACCGGGCCGGCAGCTGGTCGACCGGCATCTCCTCCTGCAGCAACCATTGGCCGGACTCCAAGGCATCGGCGGCCAGCGGCACGTCCAGCGTGTGCACCAGGCCCAGCCCTAGAGCGGTCACCAGGTAAAGCCGTCCTTGCGCATCCATCAGGCATCCAAGTGCCGCCGCCGCCCGGCCAGTGTGGGACAGCAGCGACAGATCAGCCTGGATGCGCCAGACCAGCGGCGCGGCCTCCAGCTCCACATACACCCGCTGGGGGCCGTTCTGAAAAAACCACTGCCCCTCGCCGTCGGGCTCATAGTTGCGGGCGATGAACGCCAGGAGCTTGTCGTGCTGCAGCAGCTCCCCCTTGCTGTGGGGAAAAGGCCCTGCCGCCTGTGCAGCGTCGTCGCGCAGGTACCAGCGGCCCCGCGCATCCAGCCCCAGCCAGCCGTAGCAATCGGGCACGTTGGGCCACTTGGCCAGCGCCTGTTTGACGATGTCATCCATGGGGCGATTGTCCTCCTGGCGGCAGCCCGGCCCCGGCGTGCTCGGCCAGCCAGCCTCCCACGGCATCGGGCATGGCACGCACATGGCCCGGCGGGCGCCCCCGGGGGAAGCCCACATGCCCACCCTGCAGCGGTTGCCAAAGCGTCACATGCCGCCCCACCTCCTGCGCGCCGGGCAGGCTTGCCGCAGGCACAAACGGGTCGTTGCGCGCGTTGACCACCAGCGCCGGGAGGCGGATGCGGTGCAACAAGGGCTTGGCGGAGGCGCGCAGCCAGTAGTCCTCGGTGTTGCGGTAACCATGCACCGGGGCGGTGAACACGTTGTCAAACGCGTACAGATCGCGCGCTGCCAGCAGCGCCTGGCGGTCGAACAGGCCCGGATGCTGGGCCAGCTTCTGCAGCGCCTTGGGCACCAGGGTGCGCATGAACATGCGGGTGTAGACCTGCCGGTTGAAGCCCCGGCCAATCGCGAGCCCGCCAGCGGCCAGATCGATGGGCGAACAGACAGCGGCCACGGCGTCGGCGCTGCGCGCGGCGTCAGTGCCCACTTCGGCGGCCCAGCGCAACAGCGCATTGCCGCCCAGCGACACCCCCACGGCCATCAGCGGGCCGGTGTGTGTGGCCCGCAGCCGCTGCAGCATCCAGCCGATCTCGGCATGGTCGCCCGAATGGTAGGCGCGCGGTGCGCGGTTGATCTCGCCGCTGCAGCCCCGAAAGTGGGGCAACGCACAGGCCCAGCCCCGCTCCCGCGCCAGGTCGGCAAAGGCCTCGCTGTAATGGCTGCGCGAGGAGCCCTCCAGGCCGTGGAACACCACCAGCAGCGGCCGGGGGCCACCCGGCGCCACACCATCCTGCAGAAAGTCCACGTCCACAAAATCGCCGTCCGGCGTGTCCCAGCGCTCACGGCGGTATTCGGGCCGGGGGCCCAGTGCCCGGCGCGCGTACAGCGCGGGCCAGATCGTCTGCAGCTGCCCGCCGGGCAGCCATCGAGGCGCTATATATTTCATAGCCATAAAGGCAATACCATCGCGCGCAAAGGCACAAAAACTCTCAACATCTGGTGGCCCTGTGGATCTCAGTGCAACACGGGCCGCTGGGCGCTCACCACCTGCGCGTCCGGTGCGGTGCCAGGGCTGGCATGGTGGGCCACCATGCGCCATCCTTCGGGGGTCTTGTGGTAGACATTGGTGGCCAGCACCACCGCCTGGTGCAGGCCATCGGGCAGCATCACCTCCACCTGTTCGGCCACGCTGTGTACGGCACTGGACAAGGCCACGACCCGGTGCACCTGCACCGGTCGCGCACGCACGGTGCCGTTGGAAAACATGGATTCAAACGCCGCGCGGATGGCGCCCGCCCCCAGCAGGCGTGGCCCGCCAGGGTGCACGCAGACGATGTCATCGTCGTCCGCCCAGCACGACATCAGCAACTCGATGTCGCCGCGCTGCAGGGCTTCGTAAAACGCGGATTCGGTTTCATCCGACGAACCGCCGAGGGAGGCTGCTTTGGATCGGGCGCGGGGCATGGTGGTTCAGGAAGAGGGATGGGGGCGTGACCGCCACGGTGTTCAGGCAGCTATTGTCTTGTCTATTGTGCGTGCACCATGCCAGACTGCGCTGTACCGGGCCTGTGAGCAGGGCCACGGCGCGCTGGCGGTCAGCTTTCGGCGGGCACTGCTTTCTGGCACAGTCGCCCCATTCTCCTTTTCGGCGGACACCCCATGATGTTGATGATGATGAAACGCCTTTTGGCCCTTGGCACCCTGCTGGCGGCCACACTGGGCCTGGCCGGCTGCGGCTACAACGACTTCCAGCGCCTGGACGAGCAGACCAAGGCCGCCTGGAGCGAGGTACTCAACCAGTACCAGCGGCGCGCCGACCTGGTGCCCAACATCGTCGCCACCGTGAAGGGCGAAGCCAATTTCGAGCAAGAGACCCTGACCCGCGTGGTCGAGGCCCGCGCCAAGGCCACGGCCATCCAGGTCACGCCCGAGACCCTGAACAACCCCGAGGCTTTCAACAAGTTCCAGCAAGCCCAGGGCGAGTTGTCGGGCGCGCTGTCGCGCCTCATGGCGGTGTCCGAGCGCTACCCCACCCTGCAGGCCAACCAGGGCTTTCGCGACCTGCGCGTGACGCTGGAGGGCACCGAAAACCGCATCACCGTGGCGCGCAACCGCTACATCCAGACAGTGCAAGACTACAACGTGCTGGCGCGCAGCTTTCCGACCAACCTCACGGCCATGGCCTTCAGCTACGCGCCCAAGCCCAGCTTCACCGTCGCCAACGAGGCGCAGATTGCCACGCCCCCCACCGTGGACTTTGGAGCGTCCAGGCCCAAGCCTTGACGCGCCATCCCGGGCTGCCCTCCCATCCGCAGAATATTTGAAGAAAATATGGCCCTGGCGCGCATTGGACGGGCACTGATAGCTATATTTTTTATAGCAATTACACCCCTGTGCGTGTGGGCCCAGGGCGCGCTGCAACCCGTCCCCGCCCTCACCGGCCACGTCGTGGACCAGACTGGCACGCTCAGCGCGGCAGACACCCAGGCCCTGGAGGCGCAACTGGCCGCGCTGGAGCAAACCCGGGGTGCCCAGGTGGTGGTGCTGATGGTGACCACCACCGCCCCCGAAGACATTGCCGCCTACGCCAACCGCATCGGCAACCACTGGAAAATCGGCCGCCGCGATGTGGGCGACGGCGTGCTGGTGCTGGTGGCCAAAAACGACCGCAAGATGCGCATCGAAGTGGCCAAGGCGCTGGAGGGAGCCATCCCCGACATCGCCGCGGCCCGCATCATCGACGGGGCCATGAAGCCACGTTTTCAGAACAACGACTATGCGGGCGGGCTGAGCGCGGCGGCCACACAACTCGCCGCGCGCATCGGCGCAGAAGCCCTGCCGCCGCCCCCCGAGACGGGCAGCCCCACCCGCGGCCTCAGCGACCACAGCCTCTTCGATTGGACCGATTTCGCCATCTTCCTGTTTTTTGGCGTGATGGTGGCCGGACCCCTGGCCCGCAGCCTCTTCGGCAGCGGGCTGGGCGGGCTGCTGGTGGGCGGCGGCGTGGGTGTCCTGGCATTTGTCTTCACCTCCAGCCTGCTGCTGTCCGTGGGGGCGGGCGTGATCGCCCTGCTCTACACCTGGATCTTCGGGGGCAGCAGCGGGCCCGCGACGGCGGGCCATGGCGGCGGAACATCCGGCGGATGGGGCGCGGGCGGCGGCAGCAGTAGCAGCAGCAGCGACAGCGGGGGGTTCAGTTCGGGCGGCGGTGGCGATTTTGGCGGTGGTGGCGCGTCAGGAGATTGGTAAATGGGCAACGGCCAACAACAACCCCTCACCCTGTGGGGCGCCATCTGGCGCCTGTTACGCCACCGCTGGGCCGAAGCCCCCGCGCGCCGCGCACTGCCCCCCGCAGCGCTGCAGCGCCTGGGCACAAGGGTCACCACCAGCGAACAGCAGCACACGGGGCAGATCCGGGTCGTGACCGAGGCCAGCCTGCCCTGGAGCTACCTGCGCCGCCACGCCAGAGCGCGCGAACGCGCCATCATGGTGTTCAGCAAGTTCCGGGTGTGGGACACCGAGCACAACAACGGCGTGCTCATCTACCTGCTGATGCCCGAACATGCCATCGAGATCGTTGCCGACCGGGGCTTGGCCCAGCATGTTTCGGCGCAGGAATGGCAGGCCGTGGTGCAGCAAATGTCTCTCAGCTTTCAACAGCAGCAGTACGAAGAAGGCCTGGCCCAGGCCATTGAGGCCGTCTCGTCCCGGCTTGTCCAGCACTTCCCACGCTCCGGGGATATGCCGCCACAGGCCAACGAGCTTCCAGACGCACCTGTGGGCCTGTAAGCCCCTCTTTTTGGTAGCGCTGCAACCCCCTGACCCGCCGGGGTCGCCGTGACCACGGCACACGCAGGACCTGCCGGGGCGCCACAGCCAGCCGGTGAACATCCAGCCCACCCGGCGTGCGAGGCGGCGCCCAGCCATAGAACGTGTTCACGGTCCCAGGACCAGGGGCAGAAAACACCCCCTGCCCGTTGTCCCAAATTTCTTCCAGGGTTTCCCCTGAAAGCTGTAGCCACGGGCCACTGGAAAAGCCAAATCCTCTTTGGTTCCATCCCATGGCCTCCGAAATTGTTTCCAATACTGGAACAGTCAGTTCGCGACCCGGTGGTTTTTCTCAGAACACCATCGGCGTACAGTTCAACCCATCGATGAGCCGAACCCGCAAGGCGACTCACCGAACCCGGTTCAGGATTGGTTTTTGACCCGGTTTTTTTGAGACGCTTTTTTAACTTCAAGGATTTTCATCATGAACAACACCGCACGTTTCCTCTCCATCGCCGCTGTCGCTGCTTTCGCCTCGTTTGGTGCCCAGGCTGACGAAGCCGATGCTTCGCAGTTCGCCACGAAGTTCGAAACCAACCGCACCCGCGCCGAAGTGGCCGCCGAAGCCGCCACCGTGGCCCAGACCCGCTCGATCGAACCCGCAGGTTCGCGTGTGG
>JADMJR010000182.1 GCA_018780365.1 Acidovorax sp.
CGTCGGGCGTGACCTCGCCACCGGGCATGCGCGGCACCACCGAGTAGGTGCCGTCCTTCTGGATGTTGCCCAGGTAGTAGTCGTTGCTGTCCTGCAGGCCGGCCAGCTCCTTCTTGAGCACAAACTCGTTCCAGCACGAGGCGAGCACGCTGGCCGCTACGGGCTTGCAGATGTCGCAGCCCATGCCCTTGCCATGCTGGGCCAGCAGCTCTGCGAAGCTCCGGATGTTGCCCACGCGCACCAGGTGGTAGATCTCCTGGCGCGAGTACGCGAAGTGCTCGCAGATGTGGTTGTTCACGGCCATGCCGCGGCGCGCCATCTCGGCCTTCATGACCTGGGTGACCAGGGGCACGCAGCCGCCGCAGGTGGCACCGGCCTTGGTGCAGGCCTTCATCTCGGCGATGGTGCAGGCGCCATTGCCCACGGCCTCGCAGATGCCGGCCTTGGTGACGTTGTTGCACGAGCAGATCTGCGCCGTGTCGGGCAGGGCATCCACGCCCAGGCCGGGCTTGGCCTTGCCGTCGCTGGACGGGAAGATCAGGAACTCGGGGTCCTCGGGCAGCGCGATGCCGTTCAGGGCCATCTGCAGCAGCGTGCCGTATTCGGTGGCGTCGCCGATCAGCACGGCGCCCAGCAGCTGCTTGCCGTCTTCGCTGATGACGATCTTCTTGTAGACCTGGCGGCGCTCATCCACGTACTGGCAGCTGCGGCTGTGGGGCGTACGGCCGTGGGCATCGCCGATGCTGGCCACATCCACCCCCATGAGCTTGAGCTTGGTGCTCATATCGGCGCCGACGAAGGCCGCATCGGTCTCGCCCGCGATGTGGCGGGCCGCCACGCGCGCCATGTCGTAGCCGGGCGCCACCAGGCCGAAGGTCTGTTCATTCCATGAGGCGCATTCGCCGATGGCATAGACATCGTGGTCGCTGGTACGGCAGGCGCTGTCAATGGCCACGCCACCACGGGGACCGATGGCCAGCACACACTGGCGTGCCAGTTCGTCGCGGGGACGGATGCCAGCGGAGAACACGATCATGTCGGTCTCCAGGTACGAGTCGTCCGCGAACTTCATGCGGTGGCGCGCGCGGGCGCCATCCGTGATCTCCTGTGTGTTGCGGCCCGTGTGCACCTGTACACCCAGCTCCTCGATTTTGGCCTTGAGCACGCGCCCGCCCCCTTCATCGACCTGCACGGCCATCAGGCGCGGCGCGAACTCGACCACATGCGTCTCCAGCCCCATATCGCGCAGCGCCTTGGCGCATTCCAGGCCCAGCAGGCCACCGCCCACGACCACACCGGTTTTGGACTTGGCGCCCGAAGCCTGCATGGCCACCAGGTCCTCGATGGTGCGGTAGACGAAGCAGTGGTCGCGCTCACGCCCAGGCACCTGGGGCACGAAGGGGTTGGACCCCGTGGCCAACACCAGCTTGTCGTAGGGGAACACCTCGCCGCTGACAGTGGTCACCGTGCCAGTGCGCCGGTCAATCGACGCGGCACGTGTCCCAAGGCGCAGCGAAAAGCCCGTGCGCTCAAAAAAGCCTGACTCCACCAACGACAGGTCGTCGGCCGTCTTGCCACTGAAAAACTCGGACAGGTGTACCCGGTCGTATGCCGCCCTGGGTTCTTCACATAGCACTGTCACTTCGACATGGGACAGGCCTGTTTCTGCCAAGCTCTCCAGGAACTTGTGGCCCACCATGCCGTGGCCAATAAGAACAATCTTCATGCTTTTCATCCTGCAATGGCCCGGTGCGCCGCTAAGGGCGGGTACAGGATGTGTGCTCCGGCGCCCGTCAAGGGCGGCGTGGCACCTCACCCTCCGCAAATCGCACGGGGCGTGGGTTGGAACAACCAAACGATGGGCCAGCGCGCCCATCAGTCGCTTGGGTTCCGCCATCTTTAGCGGAGGGTTTCATGGGATCCCGGGCAGCATTACCAGAGGACCGACAAAATAAAAGCAACATCCATGCCGACTCTTAGCCCCCTCGAGCAAGAGGCACAAGAAGCATTCCGGGCTGAAATTGACGCATCCCACACTGTGCGGCGATCACCAGGATTGAGGCGCCTCAATGCGGTGCGCCGAGCATCCCCAACATGGGGAATCAGCCGCGCTGCGCCAGGGGCTTAGCCCACCAATGGCCGTGGACACTGGCGTCGTTTGGAGAGCCCCGTGGATGGTCTCTTTTTGGTTTGCAAACCACAACAACTCGGGCAGACTGCAGATTGCGCCCCGCTTTGCCCCCCCCCGGAGAAGCATGGGCGCAATGCCCAAAGCTGCACAAGATGCCCACAACACCAGATAACGACCATGAGCGTAGAACGCAGAGTCGCCACAGACCGGCGCACCGGCAAAGACCGCAGACAGACGGAAGCAGGCCCCCCGACCAACTTTGAACGGCGGCGCAATGTGGAAGCACGGCAACCCGAGCTGACGGAGCTGCATTTGAGCGAAGATGAACTCAAGGCACTGGGGTTTGCGCCCGAAAAGTCCACCCCCAAAAAGTAAGCCAACACCATGGCTGCCGGCCTACGGCAGTGCAGCGATGCTCTGAAGCGCACGCAGGCATCGCACACCCAATCCGCACCATCACCAGGTGGCTGACCAGGTTTTGTTTGGTGACAATTCAACCATCAATACCAGACACCCCAATGACACGGTGCGCCACCATATCCAGCGCGGGCCGGGTGTTGCCCTGTTTGTCCGTCCAGACACGGGGAGTGAGGCTGCCCGACAAGGCCACGGAATCCCCGTCCCGAAGATCCTGCATGGAAGCACACACCTGGGCATCAAATGCAATCACATTGACAAACAGCAGCTCCCCGTCTGCCGTGCTGGCCCGCACCTTCGCCAATGCAAACGTCTTGCCCGCCTTGTCCGTGCGCTGCTCGGTCTCGCCATAGAGCCTTCCGGCCACCAGTCCATCGATCATGAAGGTCCTTGGCCCGCTAGGGGCGTTTTGCTGACTGTCTCGCGCATCCACAAGCCCACCGGACTGCAGGTTGCGGCACCAACGCCCGGCGCAACGGGCCATGCCCCACCACCAACAGATCCATGAAAGCAGATTCACGGATTTTCGTGGTGCATTTTTTTGGGCAAAAAGCAAAAAAGCCCAGAACCTTTCGGTTCTGGGCTTTTGCTAACAATGGTCGGCGTGGCGGGATTCGAACTCGCGACCCCTTGCACCCCATGCAAGTGCGCTACCAGGCTGCGCTACACGCCGACAAGACTTAGATTATATGCAGAAAAAACCTCAGTTCAGAGAAAGTAGCGCACGAATCTCAAATAATTCTTTGCGCACTGCATTGGAGTCCAGCGTGAAGCCCGTTGCAGCAATCGACAGGTCACGCGCGCTGTCCAACATCATGCTCGGCAACTCAGCATCGAACGGCTCGCCCGAAGCATCTGCCGCCGACTCGTCACGAGCAGGGTGCACCAGTTCCTGGAGGCGATTGCGGGCTCCGCTGATGGTGAAGCCCTGGTCGTACAGCAGGTCCCGGATACGGCGGATCATGAGCACCTCATGGTGCTGGTAATAGCGCCGGTTGCCGCGTCGCTTCATGGGGCGCAGCTGCGTGAACTCCTGCTCCCAATAGCGCAGGACATGGGGCTTGACGCCGCACAACTCCGCAACCTCACCAATCGTGAAGTATCGCTTGGCAGGAATGGAAGGAAGGGTGGTGCCCATGGAATGCGGATTCAAACCGGAAAGCCGACAAGCGTACTGCAGACGCGCAAATCCTGCCAGCCAACCATTTCATCCTGGCAACAAAATCGGTACAAATTCACACCACAGCCGCCGTCTGGATCTGCTCCTTGAGCTTGCTGCTGGCGTGAAAGGTCACCACACGACGTGCCTTGATGGGAATGGCCTCCCCCGTGCGCGGATTGCGCCCGGGACGCGGTGCCTTGGTGCGTATCTGGAAGTTGCCAAAGCCCGAGAGCTTGACGTCCTTGCCTTCAACCAGGCTCTGAGCAATCAGGTCGAAGAACGCGTCGATCATGTCCTTGGACTCGCGCTTGTTCAACCCGATCTGATCGAACAACAGATCCGCCAGCTGCGCCTTGGTCAGTGCCGGGGTTTCCAGGCTTTCGACGGCAAATTCGATCACGGCATCACTCCCCTTGAACATCATCAAACACGCAGCCTTGCGCCCGTGCGCTGCGCCAGCTGGGCCACCACAGCCTGCATCGCGGCATCGATCTCGGCCTCGGTCAGCGTGGCTTCGTCGCTGCCCAGCGTGAGCCGCACAGCCAAACTCTTCTCGCCTTGCGCCAAACCGCCCGCAGGAGCCTCTTCACCCACGCGCAGGGGCTTTGGACGGTACACATCAAACAGCACTGCCGAGCGCAGCATGGCACCGGGCACCGCCTGTTGCACGGCCGCCATGACGTCAGCATGCGTCACGCGTTCTGCAACCACAACGGCCAGATCGCGCTCCACGGCCTGGTGTTTGGCCACCGACTTGAACTGAGGCACCACACGCTGCAAAACAGCATCGAGCTCCAGCTCGAACATCACAGGTGCCAGCGGCAGATCCCACGACTGACGCCACTGTGGATGCAATTCGCCCACAAAACCAATGGCGCGGCCTTGCACCAGCACGCGGGCGCAACGGCCGGGGTGCATGGCCGGGTGCTCGCCCGGCTCGAACGTGGCCTTGAGCGGGGCCAGCAAAGCCTCCACATCACCCTTCACATCAAAGAAGTCGACGGCCTGCTCCTTACGGCCCCACTGCAGCATGTCATGGGGTCCATAGGCGATCCCTGCGACGCGCATGGGTTGATGGAAGCCTTCCACCGTCGTGTCGGTATTGCGCACGCCCGCATCGCGCAGGAACACACGGCCCAACTCGAACACACGCACGCGCTCGGCCTTGCGATCCAGGTTGAACTTCAAAACTTGTAGCAAGGAACCCAGAAGTGTTGAGCGCATGACGCTCATTTGGCTAGCAATCGGGTTGAGCAACTTGATCGGCTGGGCGTTGCCCGCCAGCTCCTGCTCCCAGCGCTCTTCGACGAAGCTGAAGTTGATGGTTTCCTGGTAGCCCAGGCCGGCCAGCGTACGGCGCACGGCGAACGGGCTGCGCGTGGCCTCGGCCGGCAGCTTGGGGGTGATGGGGGCCAGCGGCGCCGTGGTGGGCAGGTTGTTGTAGCCCACCATGCGCGCGACCTCTTCGATCAGGTCTTCCTCGATGGTGATGTCGAAGCGGTAGGCCGGCGGCGTCACGGTGATGGCGCCCTCACCTTCGGTGAACGGCAGGCCCAGGCGCTGGAACACATCGGCGCATTGCGCCTGCGTGAGCGGCATGCCGATGACCTTGGACGCACGCGCCACGCGCAGCGTGACGGGCGCCGGCACGGGCAGGTTCACGCGCTGGTCGTCCATCGGGCCGCAGGCCGTCTCGGGCGTGCCGCAGATGTCGATCACCAGCTGGGTGATGCGCTCGATGTGCTCCACCGTCAGCTCGGGGTCCACACCCCGCTCGAAGCGGTGGCCCGCATCGGTCGAGAAGTTGTAGCGGCGCGAGCGGCCGGCGACGGCCTTGGGCCACCAGAAGGCGGCCTCGATGTAGATGTGCTGCGTGTCGTCCGACACGGCCGTGGCATCGCCGCCCATGATGCCGGCGAGCGATTCGACCTGCTGGTCGTCGGCGATCACGCCGACCTTCTCGTCGACGGTGATGGTGTTGCCGTTGAGCAGCTTGAGCGACTCGCCCGCCTTGCCCCAGCGCACGTCCAGGCCGCCGTGGATCTTGTCCAGGTCGAAGATGTGCGAGGGACGGCCCAGCTCGAACATCACGTAGTTGGAGATGTCCACCAGCGGCGACACGCCGCGCTGGCCGCAGCGTGCCAAGCGATCGAGCATCCACTGCGGGGTGGTAGCGCGCGTGTTCACGTTGCGCACCACGCGGCCACTGAAGCGGCCGCACAGGTCCGGCGCGCTGATCTTCACGGCCAGGGTGTCAGGCAGCGCGGTCGCCACGGCCGGGAAGGCCGGCTGCGAGAGCGGCACGCCAGTCAGGGCAGAGACTTCGCGGGCGATGCCATAGACGCTCAGGCAATGCGCCAGATTGGGCGTGAGCTTGAGGGTGAACAGCGTGTCATCCAGATTCAGATGCTCACGAATATCCTGCCCCACCGGCGCAGAGGCATCCAACTCCAGCAGACCACCATGGTCTTCCGACAGCTTGAGTTCGCGTGCCGAGCACAGCATGCCCTGGCTTTCCACGCCTCGCAGCTTGCCGACCTTGATCAGGAAGGGTTTGCCGTCGTCGCCGGGCGGCAGCTCGGCGCCCACCAGGGCGCAGGGCACCTTGATGCCCACGCGCGCATTGGGAGCGCCACACACGATGTTGAGCAAAGCCCCCTGCCCCACATCCACCTGGCACACACGCAGGCGGTCAGCGTCAGGGTGCTGCACAGCCTCCTTGATTTCGCCCACCACGATCTTGGTGAAAGGAGGTGCCACAGGGCGCAGCTCCTCTACTTCCAGACCGGCCATGGTCAGCGTTTCTGCCAGCTCGGCTGTCGTCAAAGGAGGGTTGCAGAACTCGCGCAACCAGGATTCAGGAAATTGCATAGTCGGACTCTTGTTCGAAAGATGCAGCGCGCGGCCGAGGGCCCATGCGCACCGCGAAATCGGCTGGCTTTACTGGAACTGCGACAAAAAGCGGATGTCGCCGTCAAAAAACAGGCGCAGATCGTTGACGCCATAGCGCAGCATGGTCAGGCGGTCGGGACCCATGCCGAACGCAAAGCCGATGTATTTTTCAGGGTCCAGGCCCATATTGCGCACTACGTTGGGGTGCACCTGGCCCGAGCCCGCCACCTCCAGCCAGCGGCCGGCCAGCGGGCCGGTCTGGAACTGGATGTCGATCTCGGCGCTGGGCTCCGTGAAAGGGAAGAAGCTTGGGCGAAAGCGCAGCACCAGGTCGTCGCTTTCGAAGAAGGTACGGCAAAACGCCGTGAAGATGACCTTCAGGTCTTTGAAGCTCACGTTCTCGCCAATCCACAGGCCTTCGCACTGATGGAACATGGGCGAGTGCGTGGCATCACTGTCCACGCGGTAGGTACGGCCCGGCGCGATGACACGGATCTCGGGCATGGGCTGGCCGGCGTCGAGTGCGGCGCGGTGCGTCTTCACATGCTGGACCGCGTGGCGGATCTGCATGGGGCTGGTGTGCGTGCGCAGCAAATTGGGCGCCTCGGGGGTGCCACCTTCCACATAGAAGGTGTCGTGCATGGAACGTGCGGGGTGGTCTTCCGGCGTGTTCAGTGCGGTGAAATTGAACCAGTCGGTCTCGATTTCAGGGCCTTCCGCCACATCAAAACCCATGGAGCCAAAGATGCCCTGGATGCGTTCGAGCGTGAGCGATACCGGGTGCATGCCACCCTGTCCACGCTGACGCCCCGGAAGGCTCACGTCCAGCGCCTCAGCCTTGAGTTGGACCTGCAGTTCGGCATCGGCCAGGGCCTGGCGGCGTGCAGTCAGCGCAGCCTCAATGGCCTGCTTGGCCACGTTGATGGCCGCACCGCGGGATTTTTTTTCCTCGACGGAAAGCTGCGCCACGCCCTTCATGAGCTCGGTCACGCGGCCCGACTTGCCCAGAAACTGCGCCTTGGCATTTTCCAGATCAGCGGGAGTGGCGCTTTGGGCAAACAGTTGCGTCGCGCTTTCGACCAGGGAATCCAACTCGTTCATATCGACTCTTGAAAATGAACAAGGGCTAG
>JADMJR010000300.1 GCA_018780365.1 Acidovorax sp.
CCGCCCTGGTGGTGGACCTGGACGCCATGGACCGCAACATCCAGCGCATGGCCGAATTCGCGCGCAAACACCAGGTGCGCTGGCGCCCCCATGCCAAGCTGCACAAAAGCGCCGAGATCGCACTGCTGCAGCAACGCGCGGGCGCCCAGGGCGTGTGTGTGCAGAAAGTGGCCGAGGCCGAGGCCCTGGCGGCCGGCGGGGTGGACGACATCACCATCACCAACCAGGTCATCGCCATGCCCAAGCTGCACCGCGTGGCGCGGCTGGCCGCCCAGCTGGCGGCGCGTGGCGGGCGCCTGGGCGTGGCCGTGGACCACATCGACGGCATTGAGCGCCTGGCCGAAGCCATGGCGCAATCCGGCAGCGATGCGGGCATCGACGTGCTGGTGGAGATCGACGTGGGCCAGGGCCGCTGCGGTGTGCCCCCAGGCGAAGCCGCCGTGCCGCTGGCACTGGCCGTGGCGCGCAGCCCCCGCCTGCGGTTTGCGGGGCTGCAGGCCTACCATGGCCGCGCACAGCACATGGCCAGCACCGTGGGCCGCCGCGAAACCATTGCCGCTGTGGTGCGCGCCGCCGACCACACCCGCCAGCTCATCGAAGCCGCCGGGCTGCCCGTGCCACTGATCACCGGCTCGGGCACTGGCACCCTGGTGCATGAGGCTGCCAGCGGCGTTTTTGGCGAGCTGCAGGCGGGCTCGTTCTTGTTCATGGACGCCGACTACGCACGCAACGAACGCGAGCCGGCACAACCCGCCTTCGAGCACGCGCTGTTCGTCAAGACCCAGGTGGTGTCGGTGCGCGACACCCACGCGGTGTGCGACGCCGGCCACAAGAGCCACGCCATCGACTCCGGCCTGCCCACCGTGGCCCTGCTCCCCCCAGAGCGCGCGCTGCGCTACGCCAACGGCGGCGACGAACACGGCCTGCTCTACGCCGACAGCCCCAAGGCCCGTCTGCCCGCACTGGGCCGCATGCTGTGGCTTATCCCCGGCCATTGCGACCCCACGGTGAACCTGCACGACGTCCTCATCGGCGTGCGCGGCGGGTTGGCCCTGGGCACGGTGGAGCGCATCATCAGGGTTGATGCCAGAGGCGCGCTGACCTGATCGGGGCAAGAATTGGCGGACATTTTGGTGTCCCCCATGAGCCCCAGCCAGATCATCGTCCTTGCCACACCCATCTTCTTCGTCCTGATCGCCATCGAACTGGCGGTCGGCTACCAGCGCCGGCGCAACACCTACCGGCTGGCCGATGCGGTCAGCAGCATCAGCTTGGGGATGCTCAGCCAGACCAGCGCGGTGTTCACGCGGCTCTTGCGCATCGGCATCTACACCGCATTGTTCGAGCATGTGGCCCTGTGGCGCAACGACGCGTTCTGGACCAGCCTGCCCGGCTGGCTGCTGGCGCTGGTGTTCTACGACCTGTGCTACTACTGGCTGCACCGCATGGGGCACGAGTCGGCGGTGCTGTGGGCGGCGCATGCGGTGCACCACCAGAGCCAGGACTACAACCTGAGCACCGCCCTGCGCCAGACCAGTTCGGGCGCATTGCTGGGCTGGATCTTTTATGTGCCCATGGCGCTGGCGGGCGTGCCGCCGCTGGTGTTTGCGGTGGTGGCGCTCATCGATCTGCTCTACCAGTTCTGGGTGCACACCGAGCAGGTGGGCAAGCTCGGCTGGTTCGACCGCTGGTTCTGCAGCCCCAGCAACCACCGCGTGCACCACGCCGTGAACGACGCGTATCTGGACAAGAACTACGGCGGCATCCTCATCGTGTGGGACCGGCTGTTCGGCACCTTCAAGGAAGAAGACGACCAGGACCGCTGCGTGTACGGCACGCGCGGCCTGCTCAACAGTTGGGACCCGCTGTGGGCCAACGCCCAGGTGTACGCGGGACTGGCGCACGACAGCTGGCATGCGCGCAACTGGCTCGACAAGCTGCGCGTGTGGCTCAAGCCCCCAGGCTGGCGGCCGGCCGATGTGGCGCAGCGTTTCCCCAAGCCTGTGTTCAGCATGGCGCAGATGGTGCCCTACCACCCGCCGATGTCGCGTGCAGTCCAGTGGTTTGCGCTGGTGCAGTTTGCGCTGCTGCTCACGGGCGTGGCGGCCTTTCTGTGGCAGGCCGATGCGGCGCCGCTGGCGCACAACGCGGTGTGGTTTGGTGTGCTGCTGGTCAGCCAGTGGGCACTGGGCGCGGTGATGCAGGGGCGCATTGGCAGGTTGATGGCGCTGATGCTGCAAAGCGCGGCGCTGGCCACCGCCACCAGCGCGCTGGGGTTCATGGAGTGGCATTGGCTGTTCAAGCCATTGACCATGGTGATTGCTATTATTTTGATAGCCACAAATACTTACTCATCAGGCGCAAGAGGCCTATTTCTTTCAAAAACCCAGGCCCTGCTGGCCGCAGCGCTGACCGGATCACTGGCTGGGGATGTGTTTCTCATGTTCCAGGGCTTCTTCATTCCGGGCCTGGTGAGTTTTCTGGTGGCGCATCTGTTTTATGTGGCGCTGTTCAAAAGCGGACAGCCGTGGTTTCCGCACCGGGGCGCGCTGGCCGCCACCCTGGGCATTGGCGTGGCCATGTATGTGTTTCTGTGGGCGGGCGGGCTGCCACCCGGACTGCGAGCGCCCGTGGCCGCCTATGTGCTGGTGATCGCACTGATGGCGGCCCAGGCCATCGGCCGCGCGACGGTGCTGCGCGACGCGCCTTCGCTGCTGGTCGCCATCGGCGCCGGGTTTTTCATGCTCAGCGATTCGTTGCTGGCCACCCACCGGTTTGTTCAGCCCCTGCCCTGGTCACAAGTGTGGGTGCTGGCCACGTACTACGCGGCGCAGGCGCTCATCGTCGGCGGCTGGCTGCTGGGGCAGAAGGCGCCCCGCAGCACGGCGCACCCGCCCGGCAGCCCGGCCGCCGTCGCCGCCGCCTGAATCCCGTCGTGGTCACGTGCGCTGCTGCATGGCCTGCAGCGCGGCGCGTGGCAGGTGGAAGATGCCTGCGGCGGCCATGGCAGCAGCCCACCACAACAAAACGCCGGTCCACCACAGGGCCCAAATCCAGGCATTGAAGTCGGCGGGCGCCGCCAGGGCCTCGTTTTGTACGGCAGGCAAAACCACACCCGCCAGTGACCGCGCACCGGCAAACCGCACACAGGACTCGCCCCAGGCCCAGGCGGCAAACGCCGCCAGGCATACCGCCAAGAGGGCCAGAAACACACGCGGCAGTCGCATTAGCTTGAGGGCGCCCACGCTGACCACCAGCGCCACAAACGCAGCGCCGATCAGGGTGCCCGAAAACGGCTCCCGCGCCAGCGGCAGGCACACCGGCAAAGCCGCCTGCACAGGCCACAGCAACCAGGGCGCCTCCTGCCCTGCCAGCCCCCGCCACGCCGGCTGCCAGGCGTCGGCCATGGCCAACCCCACAGCGGTTGCCGCCACGAAGGCCCCACCACCATAGCGCCAGGCCGAACGCGGGTCCGTCGGCATATCGCGCGGAGGGCCCCAGCGCCGCCGCAGGCTGCACCACAAAGCCCAAGCCCAGACACCGTCGGCCACCAGCCAGACCAGCGCTGGCAAGCCCACCAGGCTGACGGGCGCCCCCACGAACACCGGCGCCACGCCAAAACAGAGTGTGGCAAGGGCATGCGACACCACACTGGTAAACGCCAGGGCCAGCCACACCTGCTGGACCGTCCACTGAAAGGGGCTGAGGCCCAGCAGGGCTTCAAAGTCTTCGTTTGGCACGGGGGGCTGCGCCGGACGGGAAGGCCTGCGGCGCTTGTTGCCACGCCGTGGTTGTCGCGCCATCACCAATGCCCGCGCAGAAACGACCCGCCGCTCAGGCCCCGAACAGGCCTGGCGCCCCGGCACTGGGCGGCGTGACCCCCAGGTGCCGGAACGCCGCCAGCGTGGCAATGCGCCCGCGTGGCGTGCGCTGCAAAAAACCCTGCTGGATCAGGTAGGGTTCGATCACGTCCTCGATGGTGCCAGCCTCTTCGCCAATGCTGGCGGCAATGTTGTCCAGCCCCACGGGGCCGCCATCAAAGCGGTGGATCACGGCTTCGAGCAGCTTGCGGTCCATCACGTCAAAGCCCTGCGGGTCCACATCCAGCATGGCGAGCGCCTTGTCGGCGATGGTTTTGGTGATGCGACCGTCACCCTTGACCTCGGCATAGTCGCGCACGCGGCGCAGCAGCCGGTTGGCAATGCGCGGCGTGCCGCGCGAGCGGCGGGCGATCTCGAAGCCGCCTTCGTCGTCCATGGGCGCATTGAGCAAACCGGCGCTGCGCTTGACGATGCGCGCCAGCTCTTCGGACGTGTAGAACTCCAGCCGCGCGACGATGCCGAAGCGGTCGCGCAGCGGGTTGGTGAGCATGCCGGCGCGCGTGGTCGCGCCCACCAGGGTGAAGGGCTGCAGGTCCAGCTTGATGCTGCGCGCCGCCGGCCCCTCGCCGATCATGATGTCGATCTGGTAGTCCTCCAGCGCGGGGTAGAGGATTTCCTCCACCACGGGCGAGAGGCGGTGGATTTCGTCGATGAAAAGAACGTCGTTCTTTTCCAGGTTGGTCAGCAGCGCGGCCAGGTCCTTGGGCTTTTCGAGCACGGGCCCACTGGTCTGGCGCAGGTTCACCCCCAGCTCGGCCGCAATGATGTGGCTGAGCGTGGTCTTGCCCAGGCCCGGCGGGCCAAACAGCAGCACATGGTCGAGCGCCTCGCCCCGTTTGCGCGCCGCGCCGATGAAGATCTCCAGCTGCTCACGCGCCTTGGCCTGGCCCACGTACTCCTGCAGCAGCTTGGGGCGCAGAGCGCGCTCGATGGCCTCCTCCTGCGGGGAGGCAGGGGTGGCGGAGATGACCCGTTTGGCGGGTGCGGGGGCGAAGTCGTCGGTTTGGATGGTCATTGCAGCGTTTACTTACTGACTGGTCCACGCGTAGTAACCCACGCCTTCATAGACGTATTCAGGGTTGTTGGCGATGATGAAATCCCGCTCGGCAAGGCCGATGGTGTAGAAGTGAACCTGCTTGGAGGGCCGATAAAAACGGTACACCGGGGACACCCCGGAGATCACGTTGGGCGAGGCATACCACGCGACCCCCTCGTAGCGGAATGCCGGGAGGTTATTAAGCACGCTGTCACGCTCCTGCGCACTGCTGGTGTAGAAATGTGCTCCCCCCACCGTGCCATAAAAACGATACACCGGAATATTGGTCGGCTGGGGCCCTCCTTGGGCATAGAAGGCGATGCCCTCGTAGGCAAAGCTGGGCGCATTCTGGATGGTGTTGTCCCGCTCCGCCGCACTGGTGGTAAAAAAATGGGCCCCCGTCAAGCCGTTGTAGAAGCGGTAGACCGCAGAGCGCCCACTGGAGGGGACGACCGATACGGCAGGCGACAGCCAGTTCTTCAACGCTGCGTTGTAAGCCACATCAAACCGGCCATAGAACTCGGGCGAGGCCGTGGCCGAACAACTCGAACTGCCTCCATACAGCGTGCCGATCACCTGGTTGGCGCCATTGAACAGGGCGGAGCCGCTGCTCCCCCCCTCCGTGGTGCCCCGGCTCCAGCCCACCTGGTGATAGTTGCCCGTGCTTCCTCCGCACTGGAACACGGTGCCCGCACTGGGTGCGGTGCAGAAGGTCTGGCCCCGCAGGTTGCCAAAGCTGATTTTGAGCATGTCGCCGCGCGGGTGGTGCAAGCCCATCACCACAGCACCCACCCCCTGGGCGTTGGCGTCCCAACCCGCAAAGAAGGCGCCCGCTGGCGGCGCTTCGTTGAGCTTGAGCAGTGACATGTCAAAGCTGTCCGAAGCAAAAAGCAGCGTAGCGCCACCCAAACGCCGGGCCACCGTGGTGGACAACGTGCGGCTGTTGCACGCGGGGGTTCTGTAGAACCAGTCCGTTTGCAGCGACTCGGCAGCCGCAGCCGAAGAAATGCAGTGGTTGGCGGTGAGGAAGTACGGTGTTCCCGACGAGATGCTGTCGTTGAGCAGCGTACCGGTGCACAGGTAGGTATTGGCCCCGGATGTAAAGATCATGCGGGCCACGGCGTTGCGCTGATTGGCGTACGCGTCGTAGCAGGTGGCGTCCAGCTGGCAAACGGCCGACTCATTGATCTTGGTGGAAAACTCGTCCTGCGCGAGCAGGGAGAGATTTTCAAAAATTTGGGAGACACGCGGAATTGCCAGGTCGAGAGCGCTCGCCGGCGTTCCGGCAGGCAGCTCCACCTCCAGGGTGACCTCGTCCGACCCCAGGTCGGGGGTCCACCAGGTCTGCCCATCCAGGCCTGAATCACCCGCTTGCATTTGGCGCTGGATGCGCTGCAGCACCTCTTGGCCTGAAATCTGGAACACCGTGCCGGGCGCCGCCTGGCTGTACACGCGCAGCATGGAGCCGCCCGGCAATAGCTTGGCCACCACCCCCAGGCGCAATCCATGGGCACCCTCTGCAGAGAAGCTGATGGCAGCCACCTGGCCACCCGCTTCTGTCGCTTTCCACTGAAACTGCTGCAGGGTCTGGGTGGCTGCGCCGGTGGCGTTCACATCGCGCGCCAAACCCACCAGGCGGGGGCCCACACCCGAGCCGAGAGGTGCTGCTTTTTCTTGCGCCAAGGCGCCAAGACGAATGCGGGACGGAACAGGGACTGTCACCGCATCGCGCGATTTAACATGGGGCACACCCTGGTCAACACTGGCGGGCTGCACCCGCCCGTCCACCCGGCTGGCGAGTGTCAGCGTACTGTCCTCCTGGGTACTACCACCACATCCGACCAAAAGAGAGGCGACGCCCGCGACGAGCCAGCCCCTGCGGGCCAGAAAACTGGTAATTTTCATTCGTTGCCTCGATATCTGGAATGCACTGCCCTTGGGAAAAATCGGCATTTTGAAGGCAAGGGCATGCTACTTCGCCAGCGCCTTCAAGGCCATCTTGATCCCCTCACTCACCCCCACGTCCGCCGGCAGCGCCTTGAGCGCTGCAGCGGCCTCCTTGTCGTTGTAGCCCAGCGCCAGCAGTGCCTGCAGGATGTCTGCCTGCGCATCGCTGGTGGCCGCGCCACGCACAGCGCCCATGTCCGCCCCCAGCTTGCCCTTGAGCTCCAGCAGCAGGCGCTCGGCGGTCTTCTTGCCAATGCCGGGCACCTTGACCAGACGCCCCGCCTCCTGCAGCGAGATCGCCTGGGCCAAATCGCCCACGCCCATGCCGCTCAGGATGGACAGCGCAGTGCGCGGGCCCACGCCAGAAATCTTGATCAACTCGCGGAAGGCCTGGCGCTCTTCGGCCGTGGCAAAGCCATACAGCAGCTGCGCATCCTCGCGCACGATGAACTGCGTGAGCAGGCTCACACGCTCGCCCACAGAGGGCAGGTTGTAGAAGGTGCTCATGGGCACATTCACCTCGTAGCCCACCCCGTGGCAGTCCAGCAGCACCTCGGGGGGGTTCTTCTCCAGCAGGGTGCCGGTCAATTTGCCTATCATTGATGTCCTTTGCCGACGCGGGCGTGCCGCGCGGCGCCGCCGCGTGCACCGTGCCTGCGGTCGTTTTCCATTGCCTGACTGGAATTATCAGCGTGATCCTGCGCCACACCTTCACCCCCCACAACAACACCCGGCTCACCCACCTGTGCGGGCCGGCCGATGCGCATCTGCGCACCATCGAGGTGGCGCTGCAGGTGAGCATCGCGCACCGCCACGAGCAGTTCAAGGTCGATGGCCCCAAGGC
>JADMJR010000196.1 GCA_018780365.1 Acidovorax sp.
TGGAAAAAGAGCCCATGAAATATCTCCTAACGAATTGCAATCATTTTAGACGGGGCGCGTGACAGGCGTTCACAGCAGCGGTATGCCGCCGCCCCGCTCCGTGCTGCGCCCGTCAGCCTGGTTCAGCCTTTGAGCCAAGGACGGGGGCCGCCCATCACATGCACATGCAGGTGGTGGATTTCCTGTCCGCCTTCCAGCCCTGTGTTTACCACGACGCGAAAGCCACCCTCGGGGTACGGGTTGCAGCCCTGCTCCAGGGCCAGCTTCGGCGCCAGCGCCATCATGCGCCCCAGCATGCCCGCATGTTCGGCGGTGACCTGGGCCATGGAAGGGATATGCGCCTTCGGCACCATCAGGAAGTGCACCGGAGCCCAGGGGTGGATGTCGTGGAAAGCGAAAATTTCTTCGTCTTCATAGACCTTCTTCGAAGGAATCTGGCCTGCGATGATTTTGCAGAAAAGGCAGTTCGGATCGTGCATGGTGGAAGGAAGAAGGGAAAACAGAGCCCGGGGTCAAGCATTGTCGGTGATCTTGATCGTGGGTCGCACGCCCACGTCCTGGTGGTGCGCCTGCAGCCACTCCTGGCCAGCCGTGCGGCCCAGCGCAAAAAGCTTGCGCACAAAGGCCAGGTCCGCACGGGTTTTGCTGTCGGCGCCGAACGGCGCCAGTACCGAGCCCCCGTCGATGCGGTGCATGCGCACGCTTTTGTAGCGCCGTGGGTCGAGCTTGCCTTCGGCCAGCAGGCGGCGCACAAACTCGATGGCGCGCAGCTCGGCCAGCAGGCTGGCATTGAAGGTGACCTCGTTCATGCGCTCCAGGATGTCGGCAGCGGTGCTGGGCACCTCCCGGTGCTCGACGGGGTTGATCTGCACCAGCAGGATGTCCGAAGTGTCCGTCTGGTAGATCAGAGGGTGCAGTGCCGGGTTGCCCGAGTAGCCCCCGTCCCAGTACGCCTGCCCCTCAATCTCGACCGCCTTGAACACCATGGGCAGGCAGGCCGACGCCATCACGGCATCGGCACTCAGGCGGGGACCCGAGAAAATCTCGCCCCGGCCGGTGCGCACATTGGTGGCGCACACAAACACCCGGGGCCCGACCACACCCGTGTGGGCCGAGCACAACAAGCCAAAGTCCACCTCGCGCTCCAGCAGACTGCGCAGGGGATTGAGCCCGAGCGGATTGGTCTGGTAGGGCGAGAACCACTGCGACATCATGCCCACCAGCGGGTTGGCGGCCGACAGCGGGGTGCCCCAGGTCAGGCTGCCCAGCGAGCCCACGCCCTCCCACAGGCGCGTGAGCGAATCGCGGGCGAGCGCACAGCCCGCCTGGTGGGCCTCTTCGGGGTCTTTGTGGGCTTGGGCCGCCTGGGCAAAACCCTGCGCCAGGGCCACGGCATTCATGGCGCCGGCACTGGTGCCACTGACACCGTCGAACTGCCAGCGCCCGTCTTCCAGCAACGCATCCAGCACGCCCCAGGTGAGCGCACCGTGCGAGCCACCGCCCTGGAGGGCCAGGTTCAGGCGCGGGCGATCCGTGTCATTCCGTTTGTCCATCATGCGTGCCTAGGCACAAAGCCGCAGACAGTGCTGTAGCACGGCAAGGCGAAGCAACAACGGCACGGGTGATTGAGAAATGGAATCAGGCATCCACCGCCTGGCTCTTGTTCATGGCCACCATGCCGCGCACGATGCGGTAGAGGAACCAGAGGGAAATCAGCGCCCAGGCGATCCAGCCCGGCAGCAAAAACAGCAGCCACAGCGGCGCCGTGACGATGTAGAGCACGCCCGCCCAGATCACGGTGCGGATGCGCCACGAGAAATGGTTGGCTTGCCAGGTGCCCTCGGCGTCGCCCTTCTTCACGAGGTCGAGCACCAGGGCGATGATCAAGAGCACCGCCCCCGGCTGCGCGCCAGGAATGACCGCGCCCACGGCCACGATCAGGTGCAGGATGTAGCTGATCCAGCCGATGGTCTTGAGGCCTTCGGCCTTTTGGTCGTTGGACTGCACATCGATGATGTCGCTCATGGAGACCCCTCTTCGTTAGCGCGCGCAACCACCTTGCGCAGGGCTTTTTCCTCGATGCCGCTGGTGCCCTCGCGGCGCTCCAGCTCGGCCAGCACGTCGGCCGGCGTGAGGCCGTAGTGGGCCAGCGCCACCATCGAGTGGAACCACAGGTCGGCCACTTCGTAGAGCAGCTTGGATTTGTCGGCGCCGTGGTCCACATCCTTGGCCGCCATGACGACTTCGGTGGCCTCCTCGCCGATCTTCTTCAAAAACGCATCGGGCCCCTTGTGCAGCAGGCGCGAGACATAGCTCTTGTCCGGGTCACCGCCATTGGCAGGCTTGCGGCTTTCAATCACATCGGCAAGGCGTGCAAGGGAATCGTTGGAACTCATGGCGCTTACTTGTAGATGGATTCAGGGTCTTTCAAGACCGGGTCGATGGCGCTCCAGGCACCGTCCTTGAGCACGCTGAAAAAACAGCTGTGGCGGCCCGTGTGGCAGGCGATGCCGGGCTCGTGGCCAAGCTGGGTGACCTTGAGCAGCACCACGTCGTTGTCGCAGTCCAGGCGGATCTCGTGCACGGTCTGCACATGGCCGGATTCTTCGCCCTTGAACCACAGCTTCTTGCGCGAGCGGCTGAAGTACACGGCGCGGCCGAGTTCAGCCGTTTTCTGCAGCGCCTCGCGGTTCATCCAGGCAAACATCAGCACGTCGCCCGTGCCCTGCTCCTGCGCAATCACGGGCACCAGGCCCTGCGCGTCCCATTTCACTTCGTTGAGCCAGTTCATGGGCGGGATTGTCGGTGATTTGAAGGACCGGCCCGCCTGCCGGGCGAGCGGATTGAAGGTCATCTTTGCCTCTAGCGCTTATCCATCAAGCGCTAGCAGCTATCAAAATGAGAGTTCCATGAAAAACCAGACGCACCATCGGGCAGCTTGCGTCCAGGTGAGGCACTGCGCAGTTTGCAATTTTCGCTGCAAAAATAATAGCTATTGACGCTTTACCATCAAGCGCCAGAACCAATTTTGAACGAAAGATTTACTTCGCCACGGTCAAAAAAACCCACTTGCGATCCCAGTTCTTACGGCCCAGGTACTTGATGGCAAAGGCATAACGCCCCGGGGGCAGAAAATCCTGCGTGAGGGTTTCCTGCTGCGTCACCACGGGCTGGCCATTCACGCGCACGCTTTGCTGCGCTACCAGCTCCGATTCGCTCTCCAGATCTTGGCCGTCGAGGGCATAGACGGTGACATCGGGCTCTTCCTTCTCATCGCCCACCAGCGGCAGACCCAGCGCGTTGGCGCGGGTTTCCACCTCCAGTGCCAGCGCGCCCAACACGGGTTCGCGCACGATCCAGTGCACGTCACGCACATTGCTGTTCAGCGCCTGCAGCAGGACCTTGAGCTTCTCGAATTCGGCCTTGTCGGCGATCACCTCCACCGGCTTGCCGCCAATGGTCGCATCAAAGCAGCGGCCGATGCGGTGCACGCAGGGCAGTCGCTCGGAAAAACTCGCATAGGAAGGGGGCGGTACCTGCGCCGCAGCGGGCAGCGCCGGGGCCACCAAGGCAAGCACCAGCGCCCAGCGCGCGCCTGCGAGCCGCGTCACAGGCGCACCGGAATGCCGCGCTCGGCCATGCGGGCCTTGGCCTGGCCGACGGTGTATTCGCCGTAGTGGAAGATGCTGGCGGCCAGCACCGCGTCGGCGCCACCGGTCTGGATGCCGTCTGCCAGGTGGTCGAGATTGCCCACGCCGCCCGAGGCGATCACGGGCACGCTCACGGCGTCACTGACGGCGCGGGTCAGCTCCAGGTCAAAACCTGCCTTGGTGCCGTCGCGGTCCATGCTGGTCAGCAGGATTTCGCCCGCGCCGCGCTGCGCCATCTCGGTGGCCCAGGCAATGGCATCCAGGCCCGTGTTCTTGCGCCCGCCATGGCTGTAGACATCCCAGCCCGCGCCCACGGGCTGGCCGTGGGCGCCGATGCGCTGGGCATCCTCGGCCGAACGGCGCTTGGCGTCGATGGCCACCACGATGCACTGCGCACCGTACTTGGCCGACACGGCGTTGATCACCTCGGGGTTGGCGATGGCGGCCGAGTTGAAGCTGGTCTTGTCCGCACCCGCATTGAGCAGCCTGCGCACGTCTTCCACGGTGCGCACGCCGCCGCCCACGGTGAGCGGAATGAACACCTGGCTGGCCACGGCTTCGATGATGTGCAGGATCAGGTCGCGCCCATCGCTGGTGGCGGTGATGTCCAGAAACGTGAGTTCGTCGGCACCCTGGGCGTTGTAGCGCGCGGCGATCTCCACCGGGTCGCCCGCATCGCGCAGCTCCAGGAAATTGACACCCTTGACCACGCGGCCTCCGGTGACGTCGAGGCAAGGGATGATGCGTTTGGCGAGCATGTCGGTCAGTCAGCGATTCGTTGATGGGGCGCTGCCGAGGCCAGCGGACGCCGTGGAACTGGCTTCGCCAGGCCACTGGCGTCGTCCCTCTGGGGGGAAGCGGCGCAGCCGCTCAGGGGGTCACCCGTTGGGGTTATCCATTCAGTTCGTCGGCACGTGCTTGCGCAGCTGCAAAGTCCAGGTCGCCACTGTAGATGGCGCGGCCGCAGATCACGCCTTCGACGCCCTCGCCTTCCACCGCGCACAGCTGCTCGATGTCGGCCATGTTGGACAGACCGCCCGAGGCGATGACGGGGATGCTCAGCGCCTGCGCCAGCTTCACCGTGGCATCGATGTTGATGCCCGAAAGCATGCCGTCGCGGCCGATATCGGTGTAGATGATGGATTCGACGCCCCAGTCCTCGAATTTCTTGGCAAGGTCCACCACCTCGTGGCCCGTGAGCTTGCTCCAGCCGTCGGTGGCGACCTTGCCGTCCTTGGCGTCCAGCCCCACGATGATGTGGCCGCCGAAGGCACTGCAGGCGTCTTTGAGGAAGCCGGGGTTCTTGACCGCGGCCGTGCCGATGATCACGTAGCGCAGGCCGCCGTCGATGTATTTTTCGATGGTGTCCAGGTCGCGGATGCCGCCGCCGAGCTGCACCGGAATATCACTGCCCACCTCCTTGAGGATGGACTTGATGGCGCTGTAGTTCTTGGGAACGCCCGCAAACGCGCCGTTCAGGTCCACCAGGTGCAGGCGGCGCGCGCCGGCATCCACCCACTTGCGCGCCATGGCGGCCGGGTCTTCGCCAAAGGTGGTGGATTGGTCCATATCGCCTTGTTTGAGGCGAACGCAGTGGCCGTCCTTGAGGTCGATGGCGGGGATGAGCAGCATGGTGGTGAAGTTCGGGAGAAAAAGGGCGAGGCAGGGCTCGGCCCGAACGGGTGGAGGTTAAGAGATCAGGGGTTCCAGTGCAGAAAGTTGCGGTACAGGGCCAGGCCGTGCTCCGCGCTTTTCTCCGGGTGAAACTGGGTGGCAAAAATATTATCGCGTGCAATGGCGGCTGCGAACAAACCGCCGTAGTCCGTCTGCCCCGCGCAATGGGCTGCATTTTGCGGCACAGCATAAAAACTGTGCACAAAGTAGAAGTAGCTGTGGTCGGGCACCCCGGCCCACACCGGGTGCACGACACCGGCATGGGGCATCTGCCGCACCTGGTTCCAGCCCATCTGGGGCACCTTGAAGCGGCTGCCGTCGGGCTGGGTGCGGCCTGCCAGGTCGAACTTGCGCACATCGCCGGGGATCAGGGAGAGGCCGGGGGTGTCGCCCTCGGCGCTGTGGTCCAGCAGCATCTGCATGCCCACACACACGCCAAACATCGGCTTGGACGCAGCGGCTTCCAGCACCGACTCCTGCAGGCCCGATTCGCGCAGCTCGCGCATGCAGTCGGGCATGGCGCCCTGCCCCGGCAGCACAACACGCTGGGCCGCGCGCACGTCTTCGGGGCGCTGGGTAACGACCACGGTCCAGCCCGTGCCCTCGGCGGCGGCCTGCACGGCCTGCGACACCGAGCGCAGGTTGCCCATGCCGTAATCCACGACCACCACGGTTTTTGCTTCCATATTCATAGCTATTAGCGCTTACCCATCAGGCGCTAGCGCCCAATTTGACCTAAAAATTTCACAAAGAACCCTTGGTGGAGGGGATCACGCCCACCGAGCGGGGGTCGCGCTCCAGCGCCGCGCGCAGCGTGCGCCCGAACGCCTTGAAGATGGTCTCGCACTGGTGGTGTGCGTTGACGCCCTTGAGGTTGTCGATGTGCAGCGTGACGCCCGCGTGGTTCACAAAGCCCTGGAAGAACTCGTACACCAGCTGCGTGTCGAGCTGGCCGATGCTGCCGGCCGTGAACTTCACGTCGATGTGCAGCCCCGGGCGGCCCGAAAAATCGACCACCACGCGCGACAGCGCTTCGTCGAGCGGCACGTAGGCGTGGCCGTAGCGGCGGATGCCCTTCTTGTCGCCCACGGCACGCGCAAACGCCTGGCCCAGCGTAATGCCCACGTCTTCCACCGTGTGGTGGCCGTCGATGTGCAGGTCGCCTTCGCAGTCGATGTCGAGGTCGATCAGCCCGTGGCGGGCGATCTGGTCGAGCATGTGGTCGAAGAAACCGATGCCGGTGTGCAGTTTGGCCTGCCCCGTGCCGTCGAGGTTGATGCGCACGCGGATGCGCGTCTCGGCGGTATTGCGGCTGACCTCGGCAATGCGGTCGGCCAGGGGGTCGGTGGTCGTGGAGGTGACGAGTGCGGAGGAAGTCATAGGGAGGCTTGCAGGGCGGCCAGCATCTGCGCATTGTCGGAGGCGGCGCCCACCGTCAGGCGCAGGCAGTTGGCCAGCATGGGGTGCATTGTAGAAACGTTCTTGACGAGGACCTTGCGGTTTTTCATCCCGTCATAGGCCTTGGCGGAATCCGCCACGCGGATCAGGATCATGTTGGCCTCGCTGTCCCAGCATTTTTCGATGCCGGGCATCTGGCTCAGGGCCGCCAGCACCTTCGTGCGCTCGGCGCGGATCTCGGCGGCCTGCTCGGCAAACACCTCGGCGTGCTCCAGCGCGAACAGCGCGGCCTCGCAGTTGAGCACGCTCACGTTGTAGGGCGGACGCACCTTGTCGATCTCGCTCACGAACGCAGCGGGCCCGATGAGGTAGCCCAGGCGCACGCCCGCCAGGCCGAACTTGCTGAGCGTGCGCATCAGCAGCACGTGGGCATTGCGCGCGGGCTCGGCCCGCATGCGGTCGATGAAGGTGCGACTGGCGAACGGCTGGTAGGCCTCGTCCATGACCACGATGCCACCCTGCGCGCCCGCGGCGTCGATGATGCGCTGCACCGCGCCCTCGTCCCACAGCGTGGCCGTGGGGTTGTTGGGGTAGGCGATGTAGGTGATGGCGGGGTTGTGCTGCGCAATAGCGGCCAGCATGGCGGGCTCGTCCAGCTCGAAATCGGGCGTGAGCGGCACGCCGACAAAATCCAGGCCCTGCAGCTGCGCCGACAGCGGGTACATCACAAAGCCCGGCATGGGCGCGAGCATGGTGGCGCGCTGGCCCGTGCCGGGTTGCGCGCAGGCCAGGGCCAGCAAGGTGATGAGTTCGTCCGAGCCGTTGCCCAGCACGATGCCGTAGCCCTCGGGCAGGCCGGCGTATTGGGCCAGCGCCGCCTTCAGGTCCAGCAGGCGGTCGCCAGGGTAGCGGTTGAGCGCCACCGCGCCCAGGCGCTGGCCCAGCGCGGCCTGCAGATGCGCGGGCAGGCGGAACGGGTTCT
>JADMJR010000256.1 GCA_018780365.1 Acidovorax sp.
TTCCCGTGTGAAAGTAGGTCATCGTCAGGCTCTTACAGCCCAGAAAACCCCAGTCTCCTAAGGACTGGGGTTTTTTGCTTTGGGGCCGCGCAAAGGCGATGTGTCTCTGTCCTGCAATGAATCGTCGTCCATGTCCGCCGAATGTGCACACCAGATTTTCCAGCTGGCGATGGTGTCTGCCCGATTTTTGTCGGATCCTTGATCAATCGGGATGATGGCCTTCGCACCTTGTGTTGGGGGTGCATGCTCGCGACTGGCGCACCCAAAGGCGTTCCGCACGTCAACCTTCGCGGAAAAACAGCCCGGATTCTGTGTGGGCTCAGACCGGTAGTCGCCGACCCTGTTCGAACACCAGCAGTTCTCCCTTACCAAAGGCCGTCCACCGCTCGTTGGTGGTCAGTGGGCTGGTCACGATCACCGCCACCTCATCTTTTTCGTTCGTTTCCTTCGAAAAGTCCAGCAACACGTCTTCGTCGCTCAGTTGGGCGGATCCAAACGGGTGGCGTCTTTCGATGTAGTACAGGTTGGTGGAAGCGTGTGCCCACAGCGCCTGGCCGTTGGACAACAAAAAATTGAATGTCCCGTGGGGACGGATCCGGGCAGCCAGCTCCTTCAGCGTCAAGGTCAGCTCGGGAATGGATGGCACCGTGGCGTGGGACTTCGCCAACTCTTGCATGATCCAGCAGAACGCATGCTCGCTGTCGGTGTCTCCCACAGGGCGGAAATGCGAATGCAGGCGAGGGCGGAAGTCTTTCAGGTCTCCGTTGTGGGCAAACACCCAGTAGCGCCCCCACAGCTCGCGCACAAAAGGGTGGCAGTTCTGAAGGCTCACGACGCCCTGGGTGGCTTTGCGGATATGGGCGATGACGTTCTGGCTCTTGATGGGGTAGCGGCGGATCAGCTCGGCCACGGGGGAGTCCACCGCTGCCTGGTGGTCCACAAAATGCCGAAGGCCCTTGTCTTCAAAAAAGGCAATCCCCCAGCCATCGCTGTGGTGGTCGGTCTTGCCGCCCCGTTGTGCAAACCCCGTGAAGCTAAAGGTCACATCGGTGGGGACATTGCAGTTCATGCCGAGCAGTTGGCACATGGTGGGGGTTCCGTTTCTTCGGTGTCTTACAAAGCTCGGCAGGCGGGTTGACCGCCTTGCCCATTGCTTCACGATAAGGGACGCTGCTTTAGCGGGGCTTGGCCTCGCGCAATTGCCAGGCCGCCACCAAGGCCAGCAGGCACAACAAGGTCAGCATTAAAAAGGTTTCGCCGAAGGCGGCGATGCGGGCCGGGTTGCTGGCACCTGCCGCCAACGAGGCACTGTGGGCGTTCAGCCGCCATTCGAGCACGATGCCACACAGGCTCACGCCCGCAGCACCCCCCAGCATGCGCAGGAAGCCGATGGCACTGGAGCCCTGGGAGATCAGCGACTTGTCCAGCGGTCGCATGGCCCCCAGGTTCAGCGAGGGCAGGATGAACCCGAGGCCGATCCGCCCCAGGATGGCGAAGGCCACCAGCATCCACAGCGGCGAGCCCAGGCCCACAAACACCATGAGCCCAAACGACAGTGCTAGCAGACCCAGACCCGTGCTCACGAGGAAATGCGTGGGTTGGCGGTCTGCCAGCCGCCCCACCACGGCGATGGTGACCGCCAGCACCAGGCCCGCAGGCAGCATGAGCGTGCCGACATGCGATGCGGACAACTGCAGCCCCAACTGCATGAACACCGGCAGCAGGTAGGTGGAGCCAAACAAGGCCGTGCCGTAGATGAAGGCCACGACGCTGCCCATCGCAAATTGCCGGTACTGAAACAGCCGCAGATCCATGAGCGGCTTGCGGCCGCTGTGGATCAGCCGGCGTTGCCAGGCCACGAAACCCGCGACTGCAAGCGCTGCGCCCACCAGCAGTGCGCTGGCCTCCGCCAGGGAGCCACCGTGCAGCGACACCAGGCCATTGAGCAGGCACAGCGTGCCCACCGTGCCCAGCAGCAGCCCGCGCCAGTCCAGCGCCTCGCCTTGCCGGTTGGCCTCCACGCCCCCGGGGGCGGTCACGGGCACAAATTTGTAGGCCAGCCAGATCGAGGCCAGGCACAGCGGCACGACCATGAAAAAAATGGAACGCCAGCCAAACCAGTCCACCAGCAGGCCCCCGACGCTGGGGCCGATTGCCGGGGCCAGCACGACCCCCATGCCAAAGATGCCGCTGGCGCGGCCCTGCTCATGCGGCTGGAAGGCATACAGGATGATGACGGCGGGAATGGGCTGAACGACCCCGGCCGCCAGGCCCTCGGCCACACGCGCGGCCAGCACCAGGCCAAAGTCGCGCGCCAGCCCGCCCCCCACGCCACCGAGCAACAGCAGCAGCATGGCACCCACATAGGTGGCGCGGTAGCCGTACCGGGACAACAGCCAGGGCGTGGTGAGCATCGACACGGTGGTGGCCACCATGAAGCCCGAGGTGACCCACTGTGCGCGCTCCTGGCCCAGCGTGAAGTAGTGGCTCATGTCCGGGATGGCCACGTTCACGATGGTCGAGGACATGATCGACGCCATCGTGCCCACCATGACCGACAGCAGCAGCAACCAGCGGTAGCGCTCGCCATAGCGTTCGCGCAGCACCGACAGGGAGCCAGGGGAGGCTGTCATGGGCGATTCAGCGCGGGCACCAGGGGCGAGAGATCCAGCACGGCCAGGCCGCGCCTCAGATCAGGACCGCTCCAGCCAGAGCTTGCCACCCGTGGCCCAGTTTTCGCGTTTCACATCGGTGATCAGGATGTCCACCGACTCGGGCGAGCCGCCCAGGACCTCGACGCTCACGCGGGTGATCTCTTCCACCAGTTTGCGCTTTTGCTCGACCGTGCGGCCTTCCATCATTTCAACGTGGTACGTGGGCATCTCAGACTCCTTGGGCTGTAAAGCGAAAAGCGGAAATCATATCGGCGCACGCGGGGGGCGATGTGCAAAAGGTTGAGGCAACGCGGCAGGGGTGGCGCCGCAGGCCGCACAGATGCACACCTGGCCGCGCTGTGCCTCGGGCACGGCGGCCAGGGCGGCGGGGGCGATGGGTTGGGTCATGCACCAGCAGCTCTCGGGGGGGAGCCCCGCCGCCATGGCGCACTGATTGGGCCCCCCGCACAGCGGGCAGCAGGACTGGGGGGGCGGGGGGGAATTGTCTGTGGACATGGGCCGGTGGCAGGAGCGCTGCCAGCCAGTGTAAGGCGAGGCCCGCCGAACGGGGTGATCCACCGGTTTTCAAGCAAAAATAGCTGCTAGCGCCTGTCTATAAAGCGCTAGCAGCTATCAATAGAGGAGCGTCAGGCGGTGCTCGGCGCTCAGCGCAAACCGGGATCAGGCCGCCTGCGCAGCCTTCAGCTTCAGGCGCCAGGCATGCAGCAGGGGCTCGGTGTAGCCGCTGGGCTGCTCCATGCCCTTGAAGACCAGGTCGCAGGCCGCCTTGTAGGCCATGCTGGTGTCGAAGTGGCCGGCCATGGGCTGGTACAGCGGGTCGCCAGCGTTCTGGCCGTCCACCACGGCTGCCATGCGCTCGAACGTGACACGCACCTGCGCCTCGGTCACCACGCCATGGTGCAGCCAGTTGGCAAGATGCTGGCTGCTGATGCGCAGCGTGGCGCGGTCTTCCATCAGACCCACGTTGTGGATGTCGGGCACCTTGGAGCAGCCCACGCCCTGGTCCACCCAGCGCACCACGTAGCCGAGGATGCCCTGGGCGTTGTTGTCCAGCTCCTGCTGCTTCTCGGCGTCGCTCCAGTTCGGGGCGGCGGCCACGGGCACGGTGAGCAGGCCGGTCAGCAGGTTGTCGCGCTCGGCGTTGGCATCGGTCTTTTCCAGCTCGATCTGGATGTCGCTCACCTTGACCTGGTGGTAGTGCAGCGCGTGCAGCGTGGCACCCGTGGGGCTGGGCACCCAGGCCGTGTTGGCGCCGGCCTTGGGGTGGGCGATCTTTTGCTTGAGCATCTCGGCCATCAGGTCGGGCATGGCCCACATGCCCTTGCCGATCTGCGCCTTGCCGCGCAGGCCACAGCTCAGGCCCACCAGCACATTGTTCTTCTCGTACGACTGGATCCAGGCGCTGGTCTTCATGTCGCCCTTGCGGATCATCGGGCCGGCCAGCATGGCGGTGTGCATCTCGTCGCCCGTGCGGTCCAGGAAACCGGTGTTGATGAAGGCCACGCGGCTGCTGGCGGCGGCAATGCAGGCCTTCAGATTGACGGACGTGCGGCGCTCCTCGTCCATGATGCCCAGCTTCACCGTGCTGTCGGGCAGGCCCAGCAGCTTTTCGACGCGGCCAAACAGCTCGGCGGCAAAGCCCACTTCGGCGGGGCCGTGCATCTTGGGCTTGACGATGTAGACGCTGCCCTTGCGGCTGTTGCGGATGCCGTTGGCGCCATGACCTTGCAGGTCGTGCAGCGCAATCGCCGTGGTCACCACCGCGTCCATGATGCCTTCGGGGATCTCGCGCTGCGTGCCCTGTGCGTCCGTCCACAGGATGGCCGGGTTGGTCATCAGGTGGCCCACGTTGCGCAGGAACATGAGCGAGCGGCCATGCAGGCGCACTTCGCCGCCGGTGGGGCCGGTGTAGATGCGATCACCGTTCAGACCGCGCGTGATGGTCTTGCCACCCTTGGCGACCTGCTCGGTCAGCGTGGCCTGGATGATGCCCAGCCAGTTGCTGTAGCCCAGCACCTTGTCTTCGGCGTCCACGGCGGCCACGGAGTCTTCCAGGTCCAGGATGGTGGACAGGGCTGCTTCGAGCACCAGGTCGCTCACGCCCGCCGCGTCGGATTGGCCGATGGGGGTGCTGCGGTCGATCTGGATGTCCAGGTGCAGGCCGTTGTGCTGCAGCAGCACCGACGACGGTGCGGCGGCATTGCCCTGGTAGCCCTTGAACTGCGAGGCGTCCTTGAGGCCCGTGGTGCTGCCGTTGGCAAGCGACACCACCAACTGGCCGCCTTCCACACGATAGCCGGTCGAATCCTTGTGCGAGCCCGTGGCCAACGGCGCCGTATCGTCCAGCACCTGGCGCGCGAACGCGATCACCTTGGCGCCGCGCACGGGGTTGTAGCCCTTGCCCTTCTCGGCGCCACCTTCTTCGCTGATCGCGTCCGTGCCATACAGCGCGTCATACAGGCTGCCCCAGCGCGCATTGGCGGCGTTCAGGGCATAGCGGGCGTTCAGGATGGGCACCACCAGCTGCGGGCCGGCCTGCGTGGCCAGCTCGTCGTCCACGTTGGCGGTGGTCGCCTTCACGTCGGCGGGCTGGGACACCAAATAGCCGATCTTTTCGAGGAAGCTGCGGTAGGCCACCATGTCCTTGATGGGGCCGGGGTTGGCCTTGTGCCAGGTGTCCAGCTCGGTCTGCAGGCGGTCGCGCTCGGCCAGCAGGGCGATGTTGCGCGGGGCCAGGTCGGCCACGATGGCGCCAAAACCTTTCCAGAACGCCTCGCTGCCCACGCCCGTGCCGGGCAGCACCTTGTCTTCGACAAAGCGGAACAGGGAGGTGGCCACTTGCAGGCCGTGGGCGGTGGTGCGGTCGGTCATGGAAAAACTCGCTGAAAAAGAGGAAAAAATGCCACTGCGGGGCGATGATGGACAGACTGTATTGCAAATATCTGCGCACATAAATACGTTGAAAATCTTTAAACCAGTGACTTTTAAGCAAAAGTGATGGGCCGTGTGGGCTCCCGGGCCGTCCGTAGTCGTCCGTAGTGGTGCTGGCGCCCATAAGCCACTACGCTGCGCGCACAACAACCCTCGGGAGACAACCCCATGCAGGCACCCCTGGCCACCAGCGCATTGAACGCTGCCTACAAGAACAAGATCGTCAGCGCCGCCGACGCGGTGCAGCTCATCCATGATGGCGACACCGTGGCCACGGGCGGCTTTGTGGGCATTGGCTTTGCCGAGAGCATTGCGGTGGCACTGGCCCAGCGCTGGGAAGCCACACAAACCCCGCGCGACCTGACCCTGGTCTACGCCGCTGGCCAGGGCGACGGCAAGCAGCGCGGCCTCAACCACCTGGGCCACGCTGGCCTGCTCAAGCGCGTGATCGGCGGGCACTGGAGCCTGGTGCCGCGCATCCAGAAGCTGGCGGTGGACAACCAGATCGAGGCCTGGAACCTGCCCCAGGGCGTGATCACGCATTTGTTCCGCGACATCGCTGCAGGCAAGCCCGGCACGCTCACGCGTGTGGGCCTCGACACCTTTGTGGACCCGCGCCACGGCGGCGGCAAGCTCAACGCGCGCACCACCGAAGACCTGGTGCGCATCCTGCCCATCGACGGGCAGGACTACCTGTTCTACAAGGCCTTTCCGATCCACGTGGGCATCATCCGCGCCACCACGGCCGACGCTGACGGCAACCTCACCATGGAGCGCGAGGCGCTCACGCTCGAAGCGCTGGCCATCGCCATGGCCGCGCGCAACTCGGGCGGCGTGGTCATCGCGCAGGTCGAACGCATCGCCGAGCGCGGCACGCTCAACCCCCGGCAGGTGAAGGTGCCCGGCGTGCTGGTGGACGCCGTGGTGCTGGCCACCGAGCCCGCGCACCACCACCAGACCTTTGCCGAGCCCTACAGCGCCGCGTTTGCGGGCGAGCTGCGCGTGCCCATGGACACGCTGGAGGCGATGCCGCTGACCGAGCGCAAGATCATCGCCCGCCGCGCGGCGCTGGAGCTGCGGCCGCACCAGGTGGTCAACCTGGGCATCGGCATGCCCGAGGGCGTGGCCAATGTGGCGGCCGAAGAGCGCATCATCGACCTCGTCACGCTCACGGCCGAGCCCGGCGTGATCGGCGGCATCCCCGCAGGGGGCCTGAACTTCGGCGCGGCCGTGAACCCGCAGGCCATCATCGACCAGCCCAACCAGTTCGACTTCTACGACGGCGGCGGCCTGGACATCGCCATCCTGGGCCTGGCGCAGGCCGACCAGCACGGCAACCTCAACGTGAGCAAGTTCGGGCCGCGCCTGGCGGGTGCGGGCGGCTTCATCAACATCAGCCAGAACGCCAAGACCGTGGTGTTTGTCGGCACCTTCACGGCGGGCGCGCTGCAGGTGGAGGCGGTCGACGGCCAACTGCACATCCTGCACGAGGGCGGCGCGCGCAAGCTGGTGCGCGAGGTGGAGCACCGCACCTTCAGCGGCGCCGAGGCCCTGCGGCGCGGCCAGCGCGTGTTGTATGTGACGGAGCGCTGCGTGTTCCGCCTCGTGCCCTCGGGCGAGCCCGAAGGTGGCGGCGCGCTGGAGCTGATCGAGCTGGCCCCCGGCATCGACCTGCACCGCGACGTGCTCGCCCACATGGCGTTCACGCCGCGCATCAGCCCCGGCCTGCAGACCATGGACATGCGCCTGTTCGAGCCCGGCCCACTGGGTCTGCGCGAGCAACTGCTCAACCGCCCGCTGGTGCAGCGCTTTGAGCTGGACGCTGCCCGCCAGCTGCTGCACATCGACTTCTCGGGCCTGCAGATCACCACAGCCAGCACCATCGCCGCCATCGACCAGGAGGTGCGCCACCTGCTGGCCCCGCTCGCCACGCGGGGCGAACGCGTAGCGGTGATCGTGAACTACGACCACTTCACCATCGCGCCCGACCTGGCGGATGCGTACGCAGCGATGGTGCAGGGGCTCACGCGCGACCACTACGCGGAGGTCAAGCGCTACGGCACCGTGGGGTTCCTCA
>JADMJR010000225.1 GCA_018780365.1 Acidovorax sp.
GAGCTGGCTATCCCGTGTTTGTTCTGTGCAGTCTGAGGTATGTCGCTAATCAGGCCTTTTTGGCACCCAGCGCCTGATAGGCAAGCGCCTTAAGCTATCAAAAAAGGAGCAATATCCAAGAAGATGGCGACGACGCCCGCCCCACAGTCACAGGCCCAGTGCAGCAATCCCGGCACGGGCAATCTGGGCATCCTCGGTGGACTTCACGCCGCTCACGCCCACAGCGCCAATGCACTGGCCGTTTTTCAGGATCGGCACGCCACCTTCGAGCAGGCCGTCGATGCCAGGAGCGCTCAAGAAAGCCGTGCGGCCGCCATTGACGATGTCCTCGTAGACCTTGCTCTCACGGCGGCCCAGGGCGGCCGTGCGGGCCTTGGAGGGGGCGATGTGGGACGACACCGCCGCCGCACCATCCAGGCGCTGCAGCCACAGCAGATGGCCGCCGTCGTCCACGATGGCAATGGTCACGGCCCAGTGGTTCTTGAGGGCTTCGGCTTCGGCGGCAGCGGCCACCGCCTTGACGTCGGCCAGTTCGAGTTCGTGCTTGGTTTTCATGGAGCGATCCGAAAAATGGAGAGATGAAATGAATGGTGTGCAGGTTGCCCGCAGGCCGCCCTGGCACCAGAACCGGCAAGCATAGCGGCATCGCTGCGGCCCTTCACCCCCACCCAGGGTGAAAGAACCCTTACCAAAAGTAGGTGACCCAAAGCGGTTATTGCAAGGCCACAAACCGTCACCACCTAAAATTTGCGGTGTCTGCACTGTGCAGGCCAACAAGGAGAGACACAAGATGAATGACCAAGTCACCGCCCTGGGCCACTCTGCGGGCTATGGCATCTCGCAGGAAGAGCGCCACAAGGTGCTTCGCAATACTTACTGGCTGCTGGCCCTGAGCATGATCCCCACGGTGCTGGGCGCCTGGATCGGCGTGGCCACCGGCATCACCCAGTCGCTGCGTGGCGGCGTGGGCCTGATCGTGTTCCTGGGCGGCGCGTTCGCCTTCATGTTCGCGATCGAAAAGACCAAGCGCTCGGCCGCTGGCGTGCCGGTGCTGCTGGCCTTCACGTTCTTCATGGGCCTCATGCTCTCGCGCCTGATCGGCATGGTGCTGGGCTTCAAGAACGGCACCGACCTCATCATGACGGCCTTTGCCGGCACCGCAGGCGTGTTCTTCGTGATGGCCAGCCTGGCCAGCGTGATCAAGCGCGACCTCTCGGGCATGGGCAAGTGGCTGATGGTGGGCGCGCTGGTGCTCATGGTCGGCGGCATCATCAACGTGTTCGTGGGCTCCAGCGTGGGCATGATGGTGATCTCGATGCTGGCCATCGGTATCTTCAGCGCCTACATGCTGTATGACCTCAAGCAGATCATGGACGGCGGCGAAACCAACTACATCAGTGCCACGCTGGCCCTGTACCTGGACATCTTCAACGTGTTCCAGAGCCTGCTGGCCCTGCTGGGCATCATGGGCGGCGAGCGCGACTGACCCCCACGGCGCCCAATGGCGCCCCTGACCTCCATCAAAAGGCTCCTTCGGGAGCCTTTTTTATGGCTGCCACACCAGGATCAAGCCTCAATAGCGCCGCGAGTGTGCCGATAATGCAAGTACATGTATCTCAAAAGTCCCTCCACCCCGCTGCGCCTGATGGTTCTTGCCGGCCTGTTGCTGCTTGCTGGCTGCGACAAGATCCCCGGCCTGGGCCCTGACCCGCGTGTGGCCCAGCGGGACGCAGAGGCCAAGGCCATTGGTGGCGCCTGCCGCCACGCGCTGCGGGGGCTGGAAGACTGCTACACCCTCAACCCCAAGGCTGCCAAGGCCTCGGTGTTTGCAGGCTGGAAAGACATGGACGCCTACATGCGGGAGAACAAGATCGAGGGCACGCCCTCGGTGCTGGGCAAGGTCGAAAAGCCCGAGCGCAAGGGCAGCAATGCAGACATCGAGACCGAGCCCCGCGACACCGCAGCCAGCCGCAACCGTAGCTAGGCCAACGCGTTCTCTTCAAAAGGCCTGAAACCTGCCTGCACAAAGCAGGATGGCGCCCGGCAGGCAGCGCGCCACCCCGCCGCTTTTACACCCGCTCGAACACCGCCATGCTCTCCACGTGTGCCGTGTGCGGGAACATGTTGACCATGCCCGCCGCCGTGCACCGGTAGCCCCCCAGGTGCACCAGCAGCTCGGCATCGCGCGCCAGGGTGGCCGGGTTGCAGCTGACGTAGACGATGCGCTTCGGAGGCGTCCAGCCCTCGGCCCCGGCAGGCAGCGGGCCAGCCCCCTCTGCGCCAATGCGGGCCTGCTCGATATCGGCCAATGCCCTGGCCAGCGCAAAGGCGCCTTCGCGCGGTGGGTCCACCAGCCATTTGTCGGCAGAACCATCGGCCACCAGCATGTCAGGGGTCATTTCAAACAGGTTGCGCGCTACAAAATCAGTAGCTGAAAGCGCTTTATGGCCGCGCGCAAGGGCCTGATTCAATGCATAGTTTTCGCGCGAACGGGCCACCAGGGCCTCGCTGCCCTCGATGCCCAGCACCTCGCGCGCCTGCGTGGCCAGCGGCAGCGTGAAGTTGCCCAGGCCGCAGAACCAGTCGATCACGCGCTCATGGGGCTGCACGTCCAGCAAGCGCAGCGCCCGGCTCACGAGCACGCGGTTGATGTGCGGGTTCACCTGGGTGAAGTCCGTGGGCTTGAAGGGCATGGTGATGCCGAAATCCGGCAGCGCATACGACAGTTCTTCACCGCCCTCGTCCAGCAGCTTCACCGTGTCGGGGCCTTTGGGCTGCAGCCACCATTGCACGCCATGCTCCGCCGCAAAAGTGCGCAGTCGCGCCAAGTCATCCGCCGAGAGCGGCTCCAGGTGGCGCAGCACCATGGCCGTCACGTGGTCGCCGCAGGCCAGCTCGATCTGCGGCAAGGTGTCGCGCGCGTCCATGGCCGCGATCAGCGCCCGCAGAGGCATCAGCATGGCGTTGACATGGGGCGGCAGCACGGGGCAGACCCTCATGTCGGCCACATAGCGGCTCTTGCGCTCGTGAAAGCCCACCAGCACCTCGCCCTTTTTGACCACATAGCGCACTGACAAACGGGCGCGGTAGCGATAACCCCAGGCCGGGCCTTCGATGGGGCGCAGCACCGTTTCGGCCTTGACCTTGCCCAGGTGCCAGAGGTTGTCCTCCAGCACCCGCTGCTTGACGGCCACCTGGGCCCCGATGTGCAGGTGCTGCATCTTGCAGCCGCCGCAGGCGCCGGCATGCAGGCCAAAGTGCGGGCAGCCAGGGCGCACGCGCTGCGACGATTCGCGGTGAATCGCCACCAGGCTGGCCTGCTCCCAGTTGTTCTTCTTGCGGTGGGTGTTGGCGGTGACCAGCTCGGACGGCAAGGCACCATCGATAAAGATGACCTTGCCATCGGGCTTGCGGGCCACGCCCTGGGCATCAAGGTCCATGGACTGCACCTGCAGCCAGCCTTCGGGCAAATCGGCTGCGTCCTGTGCAGTGGGTTCAAACGAGGGGGATAGTTCTTTCGGTTCGCTCATCCCCCGATTGTCTCAGGCCCGGGACTGCCCCTGCCCCGGCCCGGGCAGTCCGCCGGGTTCAGCCCCGGTCTGCGCGTGCGGGGCGCATGCCGCCCGGCACCGATGCCGAGGCCAGCGGCAGCTTGTTGATGGTGAGTTCGCAGCCAAAGTCGTCGGGCGAGAACACCAGCGTGGAACCCGGGGCCACGAGGGGCAGGGTTTCATGGACCTGGCGCGACATGTCCACTGGTGGCTCGGGTGCGCGGTACACGATGTCCTTGTTGGGGCCGTACACCACATAACACCCGGCGACAGCCGACTGGCTGAAAAAGGCAGCCACCAGGGCTGCGGCAGCGGTTGGAAGGGCGGTCATGGTTCTTCTCCTCGGTCTGACGATTGCTGCAAAGCATTATGCGGGCTTTACCCTGCAGAGCCAATCCGGCCGGGGCGGAGGCCCAGCCTGCACACAACACCCACCCAGGGGCTGCTCAGCGCAGATGCAGGTGGTTGGTGTGCTTGACCTCCTCCATCACCGCATAGGTGCGCGTCTCGCGCACGCCCGGCAGCTGCCACAGCACGTTGCCCGCAAACACGCGGTAGGCGTTCATGTCGGCCGAGCGCGTTTTGAGCAGGTAGTCAAACCCGCCCGCCACCATGTGGCATTCCATGATCTCGGGGTGCACCTGCACGGCGGCCTTGAACTGGTCGAACACGTTGGGCGTGGTGCGGTCGAGCAGCACCTCCACAAACACCAGCATGCCCGCCCCCAGCTTGAGGGGGTTCAGGCGCGCCTCGTAGCCCAGGATGAAGCCGTCGCGCGTGAGGCGCTGCACGCGCGCCAGCACGGCCGTGGGCGACAGGGCCACGGCCTCGGCCAGCTTGAGGTTGGCAATGCGGCCGTCTTCCTGCAGGATTGACAGAATCTTGCGGTCAATCCGGTCCAGATCGGGTTCTATTTGCATTTCGGCTAGCGATTTATTCGGCGTGAATGCCAATTTTCGATCATTTATTCATCATCAAGCCAGGGATCATCACCCATAACGCGCCGAACCCTCGTTTGGCCCTCCAAACCCACCGAAAGCCACCGCCATGACGCAGCCCAACGCCCAGCCCTCCGCTCCGTTTGCCGACTTCGCTCCCCGCACCCCGCTGAGCAACCCGCTGCGCGCCGCCATCACCGCCGCCACCCGCCGCCCCGAGCCCGAGGCCCTGGCCCCGCTGCTGGCACAGGCCCGTTTGCCGAAGGACCAGGCTGCCCTCGCCGAACAATTGGCGCTGCGCATTGCCGGTGCCCTGCGCAAACGCAAGGCCAGCGCAGGGCGTGCGGGCATCGTGCAGGGGCTGCTGCAGGAGTTTTCGCTGTCGTCGCAAGAAGGCGTGGCGCTGATGTGCCTGGCCGAGGCCCTGCTGCGCATCCCCGACAAGGCCACGCGCGATGCGCTGATCCGCGACAAGATCAGCCACGGCCAGTGGGATGCCCACCTGGGCAAGAGCCCATCCCTCTTCGTCAACGCTGCCACCTGGGGCCTGCTCATCACCGGCAAGCTGGTGGCCACGCACAGCGAAGGCAGCCTGGGCAACTCGCTCAGCCGCCTGATCGGCAAGGGCGGCGAGCCGCTGATCCGCAAAGGCGTGGACATGGCGATGCGCATGATGGGCGAGCAGTTTGTGACCGGCGAGACCATCGACGAAGCGCTGCGCAACGCCCGCACCATGGAAGCCGAGGGCTTTCGCTATTCGTACGACATGCTGGGCGAGGCCGCACTGGCCAGCGAAGACGCCAAGCACTACTACGCCTCGTACGAGCAAGCCATCCACGCGATTGGCAAGGCCTCTGCCGGGCGCGGCATCTATGAAGGGCCGGGCATCTCCATCAAGCTCTCGGCCCTGCACCCGCGCTACGGCCGCGCCCAGTTTGGCCGTGTGATGGACGAACTGTACCCGCTGGTGTTGCGCCTCACGGCCCTGGCCAAGCAGTACGACATTGGCCTGAACATCGACGCCGAAGAAACCGACCGCCTGGAGCTGTCGCTGGACCTGCTGGAGCGCCTGTGCCACGAGCCCACGCTGGCGGGCTGGAACGGCATTGGGTTCGTCATCCAGGCCTACCAAAAGCGCTGCCCCTTCGTCATCGACTGCGTGGTCGACCTGGCCCGCCGCAGCCAGCGCCGGCTGATGGTGCGCCTGGTCAAGGGCGCTTACTGGGACAGCGAAATCAAGCGCGCCCAGGTCGATGGCCTGGAGGACTACCCCGTCTACACCCGCAAGGTGCACACCGACATTTCGTACATCGCCTGCGCCAAGAAGCTGCTGGGCGCGCCCGAAGCCGTGTACCCCCAGTTCGCCACCCACAACGCCGAGACGGTGGCCACCATCTACCAACTGGCGGGCAGCAACTACTACGCTGGGCAGTACGAGTTCCAGTGCCTGCACGGCATGGGCGAGCCGCTGTATGAGCAGGTGGTGGGCGCCATCACTGCGGGCAAGCTCGGCCGCCCGTGCCGCATCTACGCCCCCGTGGGCACGCACGAAACCCTGCTGGCCTACCTAGTACGCCGCCTGCTGGAGAACGGCGCCAACACCTCGTTTGTGAACCGCATTGCCGACGAAACGATTGCACTGGATGAGCTGGTAAAGAGCCCCGTGTTGGTCGTAGACCAGCAAGCTGCGGTGGAAGGCACTGCGGGCCTGCCCCACCCCCGCATTCCCACGCCCCAGGGCCTGTATGGCGCGCACCGCACCAACTCGCGCGGGCTGGACCTGTCGAACGAAAACAAGCTGACCGAACTGACCGCAGCCCTCCAAGCCACGGCAGCCCACGCCTGGACGGCGGCTCCCTTGCTGGGCACCGATGCCCCTGCAGGCCCCAACCAGCCCGTGCGCAACCCCGCCGACCACAAGGACGTGGTGGGCCAGGTGCAAGAAGCCTCCACTGCCGACGTAGACCAGGCCCTGGCTCACGCCCAGGCCGCCGCAGCCCCCTGGGCGGCCACACCGCCCACCGAGCGTGCTGCCGCGCTCCTGCGCACGGCCGACTTGCTGGAGGAGCGCATCCAGCCCCTCATGGGCCTGCTGATGCGCGAAGCAGGCAAGAGCGCCAGCAACGCCATCGCCGAAGTGCGCGAAGCCGTGGACTTTCTGCGCTACTACGCGGCCCAGGTGCAAAGCACCTTCGACAACGCCACCCACATCCCGCTCGGCCCCGTGGCCTGCATCAGCCCCTGGAACTTCCCGCTCGCCATCTTCATGGGCCAGGTGGCGGCAGCGCTGGCCGCAGGCAACCCCGTGCTGGCCAAGCCGGCAGAGCAGACCCCGCTGATCGCCGCCGAAGCCGTGCGCCTGCTGTGGCAGGCCGGTGTGCCCCGCGCCGCCGTGCAACTGCTGCCCGGCCAGGGCGAGACCGTGGGCGCCCGCCTGATTGGCGATGCCCGCGTGATGGGCGTGATGTTCACCGGCTCCACCGAGGTGGCGCGCATCCTGCAGCGCACGGTGGCCGGGCGCCTGGATGCCGCAGGCCGCCCCATCCCGCTGATTGCCGAAACCGGGGGGCAGAACGCCATGATCGTGGACTCGTCCGCGCTGGTGGAACAGGTGGTGGGCGATGCGGTGTCGTCGGCCTTTGACAGCGCAGGCCAGCGCTGCTCCGCCCTGCGCGTGCTGTGCGTGCAGGAAGAAGCCGCCGACCGCGTGGTCGAGATGCTGCAGGGCGCCATGGGCGAACTGCGCGTGGGCAACCCGGGCGCGCTGCGTGTGGACGTGGGCCCGGTTATCGACGCCGAAGCGCAAGCGGGCATCAGCCAACACATCGAGACCTTCAAGGCCCAAGGCCATCGGGTGTTCCAGCACCCGCAGCACCTTGCGACCGCGACCCACCAAGGCACCTTTGTGCCCCCCACGCTGATCGAGCTGAACCACATCGGCGAGCTGCAACGCGAAGTCTTCGGCCCCGTGCTGCACCTGGTGCGCTACGCGCGCAATGACCTGGATCGCCTGCTCGACCAGATCAACGCCACCGGCTACGGCCTGACCCAGGGCGTGCACACCCGCATCGACGAAACCATTGCCCGCGTGGTCAACCGCGCCCATGCTGGCAACGTGTACGTCAACCGCAACATGGTGGGCGCCGTGGTGGGCGTGCAGCCCTTTGGCGGCGAAGGCCTGTCGGGCACGGGGC
>JADMJR010000121.1 GCA_018780365.1 Acidovorax sp.
AAGTGGTGCGCGCCGCCGCCGCATTCAACCGCATGCAGCAGCGCATCCAGGCGCACCTGGAGGAGCGCATGCAGATCCTGGCCGCCGTCTCGCATGACCTGCAGACGCCCATCACCCGCCTGCGCCTGCGCGCCGACCTGCTGGACGACCCCGTGCTGCAGGGCAAGCTGCATGCCGACCTGGCCGAGATGCAGTCGCTGGTGGAGGAGGGCATTGCCTATGCGCGCTCATCCCAGGCCGTGCGCGAGCCCCCGCAGCGTGTGGACCTGCGCGCGCTGGTGGAAAGCCTTGCGCGCGACTACGCCGATACGGGCCTGCCGGTGCAGGTGCTTCAGGCGGTGGATGGGACCTGTGACACCCGCCCCCAGGCCCTGCGCCGCCTGCTGTGCAACCTGGTGGACAACGCGCTCAAGTTTGCGGGGGCCGCGGAGCTGACGCTGGAGGCGGGCGCGCAGGGCCAGTGGCTGGTGCGTGTGCTGGACCACGGCCCCGGCATACCGCCCGCAGAGCTGTCGGCCGTGCTGCAGCCCTATGTGCGGCTGGAGGATTCGCGCAACCGGGGCACGGGCGGCACCGGCCTGGGCCTGGCCATTGCGAACGAACTGGCCCAGGCCCTGGGCGGCCGCCTGGTGCTGGGGCCCCGAGCGGACGGCGCGCAGGGGCTGGAGGCGCGGGTCGAGCTGCCAGGCACGCCGCTGCTACAGTGACCGCTTCGTGGACTCCTGAAGGACAGCACCGTGGACACCCATGCCACCCACCGTGAGCCGCACAGCAGCAACCCACGCATCCGCGTTGGCATCGGCGGCTGGACCTTCGAGCCCTGGCGCAACAACTTCTACCCCGCAGGGCTGGCGCACAGCAAGGAGCTGCAGTACGCCAGCCGACAGCTCACGGCGATCGAGGTCAACGGCACCTACTACAGCACTTTCAAACCACCCACCTTTGCCAAGTGGCGCGATGAAACGCCCGAAGGCTTTGTGTTCTCACTCAAGGCCAACCGCTTTTCGACCAACCGCAGGGTGCTGGCGGAAGCGGGCGATTCGATCGCACGGTTTGTGGAGAGCGGCATCTCGGAACTGAAGGACAAGCTCGGGCCCATCGTGTGGCAGTTCATGCCCACCAAGGTGTTTGCGCCGGGCGACTTCGAGGCCTTTCTGGCCCTGCTGCCACAGCAGGTGGATGGCCTGAGGCTGCGCAACGCGCTGGATGTGCGCCACCCGAGTTTTGCGACGCCAGAGTTTGTGGCGCTGGCGCGCCGGTATGGCTGCGTGCCTGTGTACACCGACTCTGACAAATTTCCGGCCATCGCGGATGCAGAGGCCGACTTTGCCTACCTGCGGCTGATGCGCAGCCAGAGCGATGTACTAACGGGCTACACGCCCGAGGCGATTACACAGTGGGCCGATGGCGTTCGCACCTGGACCGGCGGCGAGCGGCCGCGCGATGTGTTCGTGTACTTCATCAACGGCGCCAAGGAGCGGGCGCCTGCGGGGGCGATGGAGTTGCTGCGGCAGCTCAGCCTGAGCTCTTAACGCTGAGCGCAGGGGCAGGCCTAAACCGTCTCGCGCTGCAAGAAGCCCTGCGGAGCCTCACCGCCATCAGGCACATTGCCCACCACCACGCGGTCCACACGCGCATGCTCGGGCCCCTGGTGTGCCCAATCGATCAGCGCCAAAACGGCCTGCTCCGAGCCCCAGGCGCAGGCCTCCACGCGGCCGTCCTTGCGGTTGCGCACCCAGCCCGACACGCCCAGGCGCTCGGCGGCCTGCACCAGGGACCAGCGGTAGCCCACGCCTTGCACATGGCCGGTGATCAACAAGTGGCGGGTGACGGTCGATTTCTGTTCTACGTTCATGGGGGCACTTTAGCGCGCTCCTTGTGGGGAGCCCGCTCCAGGGGCACACTGCCAGCACCACCGCACCACATGACCACCACCACCCCCAAGGCCCTGCCCACCATCGACCCCCAGCGCTGCACCGGCTGCGGCTGGTGCGTGGCGGTGTGCCCGCCCCATGTACTGTCGCTGCAGGTGCTGGGCCCGGAGCCCTGGGGCCCCAAATGCTCCACCCTGCACGATGCGCCGGGCTGCACCGGGTGTGCGCTGTGTGCGGTGCGCTGCCCGTTCGATGCGATCCGCATGGTGCGTGTGGCGGCTGGTAAAGCCATACACAACGGCCCGATTGAGACAGGTTGATGGGTACGGGCTCGAATCCAGGGCACTCCCTGCTTCAGGTCGTACAGCTGCAGCGCCCAATGCACACTCGCCGCTGCCTTCCAGGGCATGGGCATGATGCTGTACACACTCACGCGGGCAGAGGATGAAAACTGAGCATTGGGTGGGTGAATGATGGCCACGCCCCGATCCATTCAAGGAAGGAATGGCGCAGCGGCATGGTGCGCACAGGGGCGAGCGCGGCGCGCGCCAGCCAAGCACAAAGAACCTGTTCAAGATCTTCTTACTTCGCAGCATGCGATGCCAGCCGCTCGTCGATGGTGACGGGCGCTGAAGCACCTGCCGCAGGATGGATCGGTTGCGCCATGGCGCGCTCCAGATGGTCCAGCCGCAGGCGACTTTGGGGATGCGCGTCCGCAAACTGCAGATCGCTGTCACCCAATGCGTTCAGCTGCACCAGCGCAGACACCAGGCCGAACGGGTCCAGCCCGGCACGCGCAGCCAGCACCACGGCCTCGCGGTCGGCAGCGTGCTCGGCCTCAGCGCCCAGACCCAGCGTGTGGGTATGGCGGGCCAGTGCCGTGAGGCTGGGAGACACCTTGCCGCTGCGTGCCGCGCTGTGCATGGCGCGCAGGTGGTGCCTGGATGCGACGTGGGCAATCTCATGCGCCAGGATGCCGGCCAGCTCGGCCTCGTCTGCGCAACGGTCCACCAGACCACGGGTCAGGAATACGTGGCCTCCGGGGGTGCTGTAGGCGTTGAAGTCCGATTCGTCCACCACCACGAAGGTCCATGGAAGTTGTGGGCGGCTCGACTGCAGACTGACCCAGCGGCCCAGCAGATTGACGTAGCGCTGCATCTCCGGCGCCGGATCCAACGGCTTGCCTTGCAGCAACAGCGCAGCCATCTGGCGGCCCAGTTCGATCTCTTGCGCCTCGGTCACGCCGTCCGCAGACTGCAGCAAGGCACCCAGCGCGCTGTGGGTGTCTGCTGCGGCTGGGGCGGCCGCCGATGCCGCATTGGAGGCTTCTGCTGCGGCGGCGGCGGCGAAATGCGTCACAGGCAGCGCATCTACCCGGCGTGGCTGCAATGCCGCCGCAGCAGCAAAGGCACGCGCCTCATTGGCAGTCACGCGCAGGCGATCCGCCTGGCCCATGCCCTGACTGTGCGTCGCACCACGTCCGCTTGCACCCACAGACTGCGACACATTGCCTTCGCCCAGACCGCGGATCCCCACGGTGGACGTGGATACAGCGGTAGAGCTAACCCCACCCAACGGGTTGCCCACAGCGCGCAACGCGCTGGCTGCGGCGTTGTCACGCGCTGGCGTGCCGATGTCGAACATGTGGATCCAACCCGTGGCTCCGGACTCGGCACGGACCTGTACCCATGCCCCTTGGCGCTGTGCGGTGCGCGTGACCTTGGCGCTTGCAGCCAGGTCTGCCAACGCGCTACTGGTGTCCCCCGGTGCGGAGCGTAGCTGCGTCGCACGCTTGATCATTGCCTCTTCCTGAGCCTGGGCCATGCCCAAAAACCCCAGAAGCACAAGGCAGCCCGTGAATGCACGGCTGCTGCTGCGTAAGCCCACCATTTTTTCTCCCTCCCTTGGATGCCTCACACGGATGCGATGTCCGCGCACAACTTTCTGCGGCGCGCATTGTTATGGATTTCTGCAGGCCGGGCAAACCCCGGACGCCGAAGGAGGTGACTATCCACTGCGGCCCGAAGGGGCCGCGAGAAAAACAGTGGCTGGGCATGACAAAGTTCACACATGGTTACCTCAGTTGCATTCAAGGTGTCAACGCCAGCAGTGGCTTTATGTACATTTCGCTCGCCTGCTGTAAGGGACAGCTTGTACGACCCACTTCAAAAAAAGACTTTTACCCATGAATCGCCGCGACCTGATCACTCTTGCAACACTCGCCTCCGGCATCAGTGCCGTTTCTCCCGTGTGGGCTCAATTCAACTTTGGCAAGGCACTGGAGGCCGGGCAGGACTTGGTGAAAGCCGAGTCCATCACCGACGAAGAACTGAACAAGTACTTTGACCAAGTGACAGTGCAGATGGACAGCCAAAGCTCCGTGGCCCCCGGCAGCAACGCCTATGCAAAGCGCCTGACCAAGATGGTGACGGGTCTGCAAACTTACGATGGAATGCGGTTGAACTTCAAGGTCTATGTCACACCGCAGATCAATGCGTTTGCCATGGCCAACGGCACCATCCGTGTGTACTCGGGGCTGATGGACGCGTTCACCGACGATGAAGTCCGCTATGTCATCGGTCACGAAATCGGTCACGTCAAGAGCGGCCACTCCAAATCGCGCATGCAAGCAGCGCTGCGCACCAGCGCACTGCGCAAAGGCGTGGAATCGAGCAACACGCGCGCAGGCGCGCTGGCCAGCACGGAACTCGGCAATCTGTTTGAAAAAGTGGTCAACGCGCAGCACTCCCAATCCAACGAGCGCGAGGCAGATGACTATGCGCTGAAGTTCATGAAGGCACGAAAATACAACCCGCAGGCCTGCGTGACCGCACTGGAAAAGCTGGCCTCTTTGTCAGGCGATAGCTCCAGCAGCTTCCTGTCCACCCACCCAGCGCCAAAGGACCGCGCCAGCCGCCTGCGGGAACAATTGGCCTGACAGACCGCCTGGGTTACACTGCGCCCTTCATGTCGTACACATCCCTCCCGATCAACACCGCTCACGCCGCTGCCTTCCAAGGCATGGGCATGATGCAGTGCGCGTTCACGCTGGCGATGGGTGCACGAATGATTACCACCATTACCGCCGCGGCCACCTGAGCACGCGCAGGTGGCCGTTTCGGCAGCCACCTGGTGATCGCTCTCTTCTCCCCCAAGACGAATGCACGAAACCCAGCTCTGGCAGCTGGGTTTTTTTGTTTGTTCGTTCGTTAGCCGGAGAAGTCCATGTACCGCGATCCCGTCCCATCCCTAGAGCCTCAACCGTTGCACGCCGCCACCGTGGCGATGCGCCCTCTGCGCGTGGGCATGATCGGCATTGGCACCGTGGGCGCCGGCACCTTCCGCGTGCTGGCGCGCAACCAGGCGCTCATCGCAGGCCGCGCGGGGCGGGGCATCAAGATGGTGGTGGTCTGCGCCCGCAGCCTGGCCCGCGCCATGGGTGTGGTGGGCAAGGACGTGGCCCTGACCAATGACCCGATGCAGGTGGCCACGCACCCCGACGTGGATGTGCTGGTGGAGGCCGCCGGCGGCACCGGCCCCGCGCGTGAATGGGTGCTGGCCGCCATCCGCGCGGGCAAGCATGTGGTCACGGCCAACAAGGCGCTGCTGGCCACGCACGGCAACGAGATCTTTGCCGCCGCGCGCCAGCACGGCGTGGCCGTGGCCTATGAAGGCGCGGTGGCGGTGAGCATCCCCATCGTGAAGGCGCTGCGCGAGGGCCTCACGGCCAACCGCATCGAATGGGTGGCGGGCATCATCAACGGCACCACCAACTTCATCCTGAGCAAGATGCGCGATGAGGGTGTGGGCTTTGCCGAAGCGCTGGCGCAGGCCCAGGCGCTGGGCTATGCCGAGGCCGACCCGACGTTTGACATCGAGGGCATCGACGCGGCCCACAAGATCTCGCTGCTGGCGGCCAATGCGTTTGGCATGCCGGTGCGCTTTGCCGATGCGCAGGTGGAGGGCATCACCGCGCTGCAGGGCCTGGACGTGGCCTGCGCCGAGCAACTGGGCTTTCGCATCAAGCTGCTGGGCGTGGCCAAGCGGCGCAAAGATGGTGACGCCGAAGGGGTGGAGCTGCGCGTGCAGCCCGCGCTGGTGCCCGCCACGCATTTGCTGGCGCATGTGAACGGGTCGATGAACGCCGTGATGGTGAAGGGCGATGCCTCGGGCGTGACGATGTACTACGGCGCGGGCGCGGGGTCGGAACCCACCGCGTCGGCCGTGATTGCCGACCTGGTGGATGTGGCACGGCTGCAGGGCACACACGCCGCGCAGCGGGTGCCGCACCTGGGGTTTCACGCCGACGCGGTCAATGAAGACCTGGCCGTGCTGCCCCGCGCCGCCGTGCACACGCGCCACTACCTGCGGGTGCCCGTGCACCAGGCCCAGCAGATCGAGGCCGTGGGCGCCTGGCTGGCGGCGCAGCAGGTGCCGGTGGCGCGTGTGGAGCTGGCCTGCGAAAAGACCGCGCCCGCTGGCGCGGGCCCCCAGGTGCTGGTGCTGACGGACGCGGTGGCGCAAAGCACCGTGGACCTGGCCGTGCACGCGCTGGCCGCACACCCTGCCGTGGCCGGACCCGTGGTGGCGCTGCGGGTGGAGATGCTGGAGGGATGAGGGACAGTGGCGGGAAAATTGTGAACAAAATTGCCTGATTAGCGACTTACCTCAGACTTCACGCCCCGTTATCCGTTCGGGCTGAGCCTGTCGAAGCCTTGCACGCACGCGGCAAGCCCTGGCTTCGACAAGCTCAGCCCGAACGGACGGTGAGGTATCTGAGGCATGTAGCTAATCAGGCAAAATTGGCCGTTTGCGCGCGTCCATCATGCGCAAACAGCTATATATTTGATAGCAATCACTACCCGCTAGGCCATCAGCCCACCCAGTACCAGCGCCGCCATGTCCTCGGCTGCGGGTGTGCCCTCGGCCATCAGGCCCTGCACCACGCCTGCGCGGTCGGTGTCGGTGCGGTTCTGGCTCACTTTCCAGATGCCCTCCCAGCGCTCCACCGCCAGCTCGATGCCCACGATGGCGCGCAGCAACTTGTCGATGTAGTCGGGCGGCGCGTCGTCAATGCGCCAGGGGTCGGGGCGGTGCGCTTCGTGCCGCTCGCTCAGGGTGTGCAGGATGGCGCGCAGGCGCACCGGGTCGTCCACCGCGCTCAAGGTGCCGTGCGCGTGCACAGTGGCGTAGTTCCAGGTGGGCACCTGCTTGCCGTCGAGCGCCTTGGACGGGTACCAGCTGGGCGACACATAGGCCTCTGGTCCGTGGAACACCGCCACCCCTTGCTGCGGCAGCAGCGGCCACACACCGTTGGCGCGGGCCACATGGCCGACCAGCGTGCCGTGCGGACCGCGTTCAGGGTCGAGGTAAAGCGGGATGTGGTTGACGTGTTGCGCACCTGCGTGCGCGACCACCAGCGTGGCCAGAGGCTGCGCGTGCACCAGCGCGTGCAGGGTGGCCGGTTCGGTGACTTGAAATTGCCGGTTGGGGTTGGCCATGGTCAGGCGCCTTCCACTTCGAGCACCGGCGCGCAGTCGATCTGCGTCTTGACCGAGTTGGCCAGAAAACACGATGCATGGGCGCGGTGGTGCAGGTCGTCCAGCTGGGCCGCGCTGGGCGCGTGGGCCGCGTCAAAGCATGTGACGGGGCGCAACTGCACGTGGGTGACGACCAGCTGGCCCTCTGCGTTCTTGGCCATGGTGCCCACGGCCGCGTCGGTGTAGCGGTTGAGCCGATAGCCCGCGCGGCTGGCGAAGTCCATGAACCACAGCATGTGGCAG
>JADMJR010000059.1 GCA_018780365.1 Acidovorax sp.
ACGGACATAAAAATACTCCAAAGGTTAGGTCTAAAATCAGCCCCAATATTTGCAGCGCCGTGATCCTCACGAACGCCACAACACCTTGACAGGGCTGCTTTGCGATTGGTTTTGCGAGGGCCGCCACACATACAGTGCATGCACCACTTGCGCCACTGCTCCCAGCAAAACCCAAAGATTCTAGCACACCATGCTCCCTGACCTGATCGCCACCCGCTCCCAACTGCGGGACGGAGCCACCACCACCGCCGCTGAACTGGAGCGCTGCATCGAGGCCGCCCGGGCACCCGCCAACACCCACAGCTTTGTGCGCACACTGTTTGATGCAGCACGCACCACGGCGGTGCAGCTGGGCGCAGCCAACCAGCCGCTGGCCGGGCTGACGGTGTCGGTCAAGGACCTGTTTGACATCGCCGGACAACCCACCCCTGCGGGCTCCACAGTCCTTTCAGAGGCTCCCGTAGCAGTTGCCGACTGCCCGGCCGTGGCCCGGCTGCGCGCAGCAGGCGCCAGCCTCATCGGCCGCACGAACATGGTGGAGTTCGCGTTCTCCGGCGTGGGCGTCAATCCGCACTTTGGCACACCCGCCGCCTGGGATGCCCGCTTTGGCGCCCTGCCCGGCGCCCCGCGCGTGCCCGGGGGGTCTTCTTCCGGCGCGGGGGTCTCGGTGGCCACTGGGGCCGCCTTCCTCGGACTGGGGTCGGACACCGGCGGGTCCATCCGCATTCCAGCGGCGCTCAACGGCATCGTGGGCTTCAAGAACACCGCCCGCCTGGTGCCCACGGCCGGCGCCGTGCCGCTGTCCACCACCCTCGACACCGCCTGCGCCATGACACGCACCGTGCGCGACGCCATCGTGGTGCACGAGGTGCTGGCCGCCCGGCACGTCACGCGCAGCCCGGCACCACTGTCGCAGTACCGGTTCGCAGTCCCCTCCACGCTGTTTCTGGATGCGCTGGACGCCACCGTGGCCCGCGCGTTCGAGCGCAGCGTGGATGCCTTGCGCCAGGCCGGCGCCCACATCGACACCATCGACCTGCCCGCCGTTCTGGAACAGCCGGCCTACGGCTTTGCCGCCCCCGAAGCCTATGCCTGGCACCGCGATTTGCTGCAGCGCGCAGGCGACCGCTACGACCCCCGGGTGCGCATGCGCATTGAAAAAGGCGCCACCCTGATGGCCTGGGAATACATCGATCTACTCCAGGCGCGCCAGCAATGGATCGCACGCATGCTCGCCGGCATGGAGGGCTATGACGCCCTGCTGTCCCCCACCGTGCCCATCGTGGCCCCGCGCATTGCCGACGTGGCACCGGCCGAGGGGGTGGACAAAGCGCAAGACGCCGCACGCGACGCCGAATTCTTCCGCGTCAACAACCTGCTGCTGCGCAACACCAGCGTGGTCAACCTGCTGGACGGCTGCGCGCTGTCCCTGCCCTGCCACGTGCAAGGGGAACTCCCGGTCGGCCTGATGGTCTGGCACGGGGCCCTGCAGGATGACACGGTGCTCAATGCAGGCCTGCAGATCGAGCAATTACTACAAAAACAATAGCTACCAGCGCTTGTTCATCAAGCGCTAGACGCCAAAAACACTCACATTCATGAAGATTGCCATCGTGGGCGCCGGCATCATCGGCGTCACCACCGCATACGAGCTGGCCAGCGACGGCCACGAAGTCTCCGTTTTTGAACAACGCAGCGCAGCCGCCGAAGAAGCCAGCTTTGCCACCGCAGGCCTGCTGACCCCCCATCTGCTCAGTCCCTGGTCTGTGCCCGGGTTTGGCCATGCCTTGCGGCTGCTGGGCCCCCACGCCACCGTGCGGCTGGCCGGGGGGCTGAATCGCGCCAACTGGACGTGGCTGCGGCGTTGGCGCAATGCCACACGCGCCCACAGCGCCCCTGCTGCCACACTGGAACGCCTGGCCCAATACAGCCAGGCCCGCCTCCAGGCCATTGCCCGCCAGCACGAACTTGACTTCGAAGCCTGCGCAGGACGGCTCGTGCTGCTGCGAACCGAGCCAGAGCGCACACAGATCCAACCTGCGCTGCAGGTGCTGCGCGACTGTGGCGTGGCCCTGCGCGAAATCGATGCCCAGGTGGCGCGCCAGATCGAACCCGGCCTCTCGCCCGAGGCACCACTGGCCGGCGCCATCCACCTGCCCGACGCCAGCGCAGGCAACTGCCGCCTGTTTGCACAACTGCTGCGCCAGGGCACCCAGGGTTCGGGCGTGCACTTTGTGTTCAACACCCGTGTCGATCGCATCAGCAGCAGCCCCACCGGCGTGGCAGTGCAGGGCGAAGCGGACGTGCGCCGCTTTGATGCCGTGGTGCTGTGCGCCGGCATGGCATCGGCCGCACTGATGCCCCCCCTGGGCCTGCGCTTGCCCATGGCGGCGGTCTATGGCTATTCGGTCAGCGCCCCGCTGCGCGAGTCCACGCATGCGCCTCTTGCCAGCGTGGTGGACGCAGCCCAGCAGATATCCATCACCCGCCTGGGGCAGCGTGTGCGCATTGCAGGTGGCGCCGAACTGGCGGGTGCGGATGCCGGGCACCACACAGCCACCTTGCAGCGCCTGTACCGCACGCTCAACGACTGGTTTCCGGGCGGCGCGCAGCTTTCCTCGGGCGTTCAGATCTGGCGCGGCGCACGCCCCCTGCTGCCCGATGGAGCCCCCGTGGTGGGGGCCAGCGGCGTGCCAGGCCTGTGGCTCAACACAGGCCACGGCGCGGGCGGTTGGGCTCTGGCCTGCGGCAGCGCCCGGGCCGTGGCGGACCTGATCGCGCAGCGCGAGCCCGAGGTATCGCTGGACGGACTGGGCATGCGGCGGTTCTGAGCCAGCCAGCACTTTCGCCTCACCGGGCTGCGGCGCACAATGGCGAGCGCCCTGCCCTACGCAGCGCGCATCGCCCCATGCACCGCATCACTGCCCACCAGCCCCACCCCCTGTTCAACACCGCCGCCACGCGCCGCATGGAACAGGCCGCAGCGGCCACCCTGCCACCACACACCCTGATGCAACGCGCCGGCCTGGCCGTGGCGCAGCTGGCCCAGGCGTTGGCACCCCACGCACGCACGGTGTGGATTGCCTGTGGCCCTGGCAACAACGGTGGGGACGGACTGGAGGCTGCGCTGCACCTGCAGCGCAGCGGCCGCCAGGTGGTGGTGACCTGGCTGGGCCAGCCCGACACGGCCCCGGTGGATGCCAAGGCTTCGTGGCAGCGCGCACGGGATGCAGGCGTGTTGTGGGCTCACACTGCCCCTGCCGACCTGACAGCGTCCGACCTGTGTATCGATGCCTTGCTGGGTATCGGCATTTCTTCTGCACCCAGCACAACCGCCCGTACACCCCATGCACAGCTGCAAGCCTGCCTGCATGCGCTGCGGCACAGCCCCGCCCCCGTGCTGGCCGTGGACCTGCCCAGCGGGCTGGATGCCGACACCGGTCAATTCGCACCGGGCTTTACCCCCGACACCGCAGCCCCCCACAACCACCACCCGCGCCCGGTGCACCACACGCTGAGCCTGCTCAGCCTCAAGCCCGGGCTGTTCACCGCCGCCGGGCGAGACGCTGCCGGCCAGGTGTGGCTGGACGACCTGGGCGTGGACCCCGGGCATGAGCCACCCAATGCCTGGCTCTCCGGCCCCGCCCTGCCCGCCCCCCGTGCCCACGCCAGCCACAAGGGCAGCTACGGCGACGTGGCCGTAGTGGGCGGTGAAGGGCTGGCCGAGCGCGGCCTGGGCATGGCGGGTGCGGCCCTGCTGGCCGCGTCGGCCGCACTGCACAGCGGCGCAGGCCGGGTGCTGGTGGCCTTGCTCGACAACGGGCATCTGCAACTGGACCCGCCACAACCCGAGCTGATGTTGCGCCGCTTCGATGCCCTGGCGCTGGAGCAACTCACCGTGGTCTGCGGCTGCGGCGGCGGCCAGGCCGTCGCGCCCGTGTTGCCCGAGGTCATCACCCGCGCGGCCCGCCTGGTGCTGGACGCCGATGCGCTCAACACCATCGCTACCCAGGCCGCGCTGCACGCGCTGGTGGTGGCGCGCGGCCAGCACGGGCAACCCACGGTGCTGACACCCCACCCGCTGGAGGCCGCCCGCCTGTTGGGTCTCACCACCGCCGAAGTCCAGGCCAACCGGCTGGGCGCCGCGCAGCAGTTGGCGGCGCAGTTCAACTGTGTGGCCGTGCTCAAGGGCTCGGGCACTGTGGTTGCCGCACCCGACCGCGTTCCCGCCATCAATCCCACCGGCAATGCGCGGCTGGCCACAGCGGGCACGGGCGATGTGCTGGCGGGCATGGTGGGCGCCCACCTGGCAGCGGGCGCCAGCGCCTTGCGCGCCGCCAGCGAGGCGGTGTACCAACATGGCCAGGCGGCCGATGAATGGCCAACGGGCCAGGCACTCACCGCCAGCGCGCTGGCACGGCGAGTGGGCGGCTGACCAGCGCAGGCGCACCTGCCAATGCGCGCCTGCGACCCTGCGGCAGAGGGCGCTGCACCGCAACCAACACCACGCAGACCTCACGCCAGCAAAGTCACTTCCTTGAGCGGCTTGAGCACGCTCGATGGCGTCATGCCAAAGGTCTGCCGGAACATGCGGCTGAAATGGGCCGAGTCAGAGAACGCGCCATGCAGCGCCGCATCGGTCAGGCGCGGGCTCACGGCCAGCCCCGCCATGGCCAGCCGCACCTGCGACCACACACGATAACTGCGCAGGCTCACCCCCATCTCCGCGCGAAACAGGTGGTTGAAACGCGAGGCCGACAATTGCACGCCGGCCGCCAGCCCGGCGCGCGCCAGCCGCCCCTCCTGGGGATGGCGCAGGGCGTGCAAGCTGCGCGCCACACGTGCGTCCAGCAAGGGGCCTTCGTCGTCGCATGGGCAGTGCAACAAGGCCGACAGATCAAAGTTGCGCAGATAACCCTCCATGGCGCTGCGCGCGGCGACAGGAATCGCCACATCCAGAACCACCCCACCCCGTTGCCGGAATGGACCACGCAAGCTGCGCGCCTCGCGCGAATCGGGCTCCAGGTACACCAGGGCCACCGTTTCGCCGCGGGGGTCAAACAGATGCTCCACACCCGCAGCCACCAGCGCGCTGTGGCACGTCTCCATCTGCCCCGGTCCCCAGTGCAGGGCAAACCGGCCTGACAGGCCCATCAGCAACACCGGTGCCGCATGGCAGTGCCAGCCCGTGGCCGGGATCTCCCCCACATAAAGCGCCTTGTCAGTGCCAAGGGTCAGTGTGTTGCGTGCTGGCATAGCCCAAACCTACAAGTTTTGTCATCGCGTTCTCGATAGCCTTGCCCGGCACGTACCGCCGCAGCGGCAATGAACACCCATTTTTTGGAGACTGGCTCTTGAAACGCATCGCTTTTTTTTCTGCCGCAGCCACCTTGGCCTTGGGCGCCACCGCGCTCTACTATGGCGCGCCCTCGCTGTTCAAGGAGCCCTTGCTCAGCCTTAACCGCAGCCTGTCGGGCATGGAAGAAAAGACCGCCACCGCAGCGATGCACACCGTCCACTACCTCGACAGCGGCACAGCCCAACGCCCTACACCCGGCGGCAGCAACGGCACGCCCATCGTTCTGCTTCACGGCATTTTTGCGGAGAAGGACCATTGGGTGGATTTTGCGCGCCCACTCACCAGCCAGTACCGGGTGATTGCCCCAGATATCCCGGGCTTTGGCGAGAGCACGCGGCGCGACGACCAGGCCTACGACTACGCCGCCCACGTCACGCGCCTGGCCACGTTTCTGGACGCCCTCGGCCTCCCGCGCGTGCATCTGGCAGGCAACTCGATGGGCGGCACCATCGCTGCCCTCTTTGCCCTGCAGCACCCCGAACGCGTGGCCAGCGTGGCTTTCATCGGCGCACCCCACGGCATCCGGTCACCCCAGCCGAGCGCCATGGACCGACTCATCGACGCCGGGCAACGCCCGCTGGTGGCCCACGATGCCGCAGCCTTCGACGCCATGATGGCCCTGGTGTTTGAAAAGCGCCCCTTCCTGCCCTACCCCATCCTGTACGCCAGCGAACAGGAAGCGCTGCGCAACGCTCCCTCCAACACGCGCCTGTGGGACGCGCAGCTGAAAGACCGCTACCTGCTGGAGCAGCACCTGGGCCAACTGCAGCACCACCCCACCTTGGTCCTGTGGGGCGAGAGTGACCGTGTGTTCGACCACTCTGGACTGTTGCCACTGCAGAAGCTGTTGCCCCAAGCCCAGGCCGAAACACTGCCCGGCATCGGTCACCTGCCCATGATGGAGGCGCCCGCAGAGACGGCACAGCGGTATGCCCGCTTTGTAGGCTCCCTTGCCCAGTCCGATCCGTCGGACAACAAGGGCTTCAGCGCAAATATTCAACAAAAGAAGCTGCCAGCGCCTGTGTATCAATCGTTAGCAGCTATCAATTAGTGAGCAAATGTTTTTGCACGCCTGCGCTTCGGCCAGCGCCTCTTCGTGGGCTTTGCCGTGGTTTCGTCCTGATCAGCCCCGGCGCGGCTTGCGCGCCTTGCCCTTGCTGGACTTGCCTGCGACCGCCTTCTTGACGGACGCTTTCAGGGACTGAATCGGTGAGCGCGCGGCCCGCTCGCGCGAGAGGCCTGCCTGCTCCGTGGCCGATGGGGCCGCACCCTTGTCGGCCTTGCGTCCGCCGGACCGGCCACCCGCCTTGCGGGCGCCACCGCCTGCGCCCTCGGAGCCCACACCCTTGTCCTTGAGCGCGCGGCCCAACAACTCCTCCCCTTCACGCACCAGGCGGAAGTCGATCTTGCGGCCATCCAGATCCACGCGGCTGACCTGCACCCGCACGCGCGCACCGATGGCATAGCGGATACCGGTACGCTCGCCACGCAGTTCCTGGCGTGCCTCATCGAACTTGAAGTACTCGCCGCCCAGCTCGGTGATGTGCACCAGCCCTTCCACATACATCGCGTCGAGCGTGACGAAGATGCCAAAGCTCGTCGCTGCGCTGACCACGCCGCTGTATTCCTCGCCCAGGTGCTCGCGCATGTACTTGCACTTGAGCCAGGCTTCCACGTCGCGGCTCGCCTCGTCGGCGCGGCGCTCGTTGGCACTGCAGTGCAGGCCTGCGGCCTCCCAGGCTTGGGTGTCGCGGCTGGGCGGTGCCACATCCTTGCGGGGCTTGGTGCCGGGCGCTGCCACGCGGGCCGCCAGCCGTTTGGCCAGCTTGGCATGGGCTTCGCCGGGTGTGGGCAAGGACGGCAGCGCGTACTTCGTCTTGCTCAGGATGGCCTTGATGACGCGGTGCACCAGCAGGTCGGGATAACGCCGGATCGGGCTGGTGAAATGTGTGTAGGCATCGAACGCCAGGCCAAAGTGACCACTGTTGACGGGCGTGTAGATGGCTTGCTGCATGGAGCGCAACAGCATGGTGTGGATCTGCTGCGCGTCAGGCCGCTCTTTGGTGGCCTGGGCAATCGCCTGGAATTCAGCGGGCTTGGGATCGTCGCCAATCGTCATGCCCACGGCCATGGCCTTGAGGTAGTTGCGCAGGATCTCCTGCTTCTCGGGCGTGGGGCCTTCGTGCACGCGGAACAGGCCAGGCTGTCCGCCCTGGGCGATGAAGTCGGCACTGCACACGTTGGCGGCCAGCATGG
>JADMJR010000194.1 GCA_018780365.1 Acidovorax sp.
TGTCCAGCGTGGCGCCGCGCCAGCCGTAGATGGACTGGTCGTCGTCGCCCACGGCCGTGAAGTGCCCGTTCTCGCCCACCAGCAGCTTGAGCAGTTCGTACTGCGTGGCGTTGGTGTCCTGGTATTCATCGACCAGCACATGGCGAAGCAGCGCCTGCCATTTGGCCCGCACTTCCGGGAAGTCGCGCAGCAGGCGCAGCGGCATGCCGATCAGGTCGTCGAAATCCACACTCTGGTAGGCCGCCAGGCGTTCTTCGTAGCGCGCCATCAGCGTGGCGATGATGCGTTCGTTGTCGTCCGCCGCCTGGGCCAGCGCCTCGGCAGAGGTCAGGCCCATGTTTTTCCACTTGCTGATCACCCACTGCCACTGGCGCGCCGTGGCCATGTCGGTGGTGCCGCCCGAGGCTTCCTTCAGGATGCCCGTCACGTCGTCCGCATCGAGGATGCTGAACTGGGGCTTCAAGCCCAGCACCGCGCCGTCCTCGCGCACCATGCGCACCCCCAGGGCGTGGAAGGTGCACACCAGCACCTCCTTGGCGCGGCGGCCAATCAGGTGCTGCGCGCGCTCGCGCATTTCGGACGCCGCCTTGTTCGTGAAGGTGATGGCCGCAATGCGCTTGGGCTCCATCCCCTTTTCGATCATGTGGGCGATCTTCTGGGTGATCACCCGCGTCTTGCCCGAGCCCGCACCGGCCAGCACCAGGCAGGCGCCATCGGTGTAGTGGACAGCCTGAAGCTGGGCGAGATTGAGACCGAACGACATGGAGGAGGGGGGAGGAAACGGAGAAAACAGGGGAGGGGCGCTGGGCCGCCACGGGGAGGCTGGGAACCTGGCGAGGCGTTGCGAGGCGGTTGCCAGGTGCGCAATGATACCGGCGGGCCCCGGGGCCGCCGGTGTTGGCGCGGCTGACACGGCCCTGACGGGCGGCTGCGCCAGGGCCAGGCCACCCGCCTGGCTGCGGGAAACCCCGCTAGGGGCCCTGCGTGTGCACTTTGATACTGGCGCGGCTGCCCCGTCCCACCGGGGAGCGCCCCGCACCGAGACAACGTACACCACCATGACCCATCCCGCACCCCATCCCGTGTTTTCCCTTCTGCGCGCACGCCGCCGTGCCATGCACCTGCTGGCCGTGGGGGGGCTGCTGGTGGGGGCCGCGCTGGCACCGCCTGCCTGGGCCCAGATCGGCAGCACCACGCCGGTGCGCATTGGTGTGGTGGGCCCGTTCACCGGGCCCTCGGCCGACTTTGGCGTGCCCATGCTCAACGGCATCAAGCTGGCGGTGGACGAGATCAACGCCGTGGGCGGCTACCTGGGGCGGCCGCTGGAGATGGTCATCAAGGACGATGGCGCCAACCCCGACCAGGGCCGCAAGGTGTCGCAGGAGCTGCTGGCCGAGAAGGTCGTTGCCACCATCGGCTTTTGCAACACGGGTGTGGCGCTCAAGGCCATCGACCTGTTCCAGGACGCCAAAAGCCCGCTCATCGTGCCCTGCTCCACTGGCACGGCCGTGACGGCCAAGTACCCCGCGGCCGACAGCTACATCTTCCGCGTGCAGGGGCGCGACGCGATCCAGGCGCCTTTCCTGGTCGAAGACATTGTGGCCAAACGTGGCTGGGACAAGGTCGCCGTGTTTGCCGACAAGACCGGGTACGGGGAAGGTGGCTACAACGACGTGGTGGCGGCGCTGGCGGCCAAGAACCTCAAGCCCGTGTACGTGGCGCGCTTCGACCTGGGTGTGAAAGACCTCACGGCCGAACTCACCGCCGCGCGCAACGCGGGCGCCAACGTGGTCTACAGCTACACCGTGGGGCCGGAGAACGCCACCATCGCCAACGGCAAGAAGGCCCTGGGCTGGAAGGTGCCCCAGGTGGGGCCGTGGACGCTGTCCTTCCCCTTCTTCCTCGAAGGCGCCAAGGACGCGGCCGAAGGCGCGCTCATGGTGCAGACCTTCATCGCCGAGCCCAGCAACGAGCGCCGGGCCGCGTTCCTGTCGAGCTACACCCGCAAGTACCAGGGCAAGGTGGCCGTGCCCATGGCGGCGGCCAACGCCTACGACGCCACCTACCTGCTGATGTACTCCTTCCTCGGCATCCGCGACGGCAACCTGAACGGCAAGGCCATCAAGGAATCGCTGGAGGGCAAGATGAAGACCTACTACGGTGTGGTCTCCACCTACGAAAAACCTTTCAGCACCCAGGACAAGGACGCCATCACGCGCAACATGCTGGTCATGGGCATGGTCAAGAACGGCGCCATCACCTTTGCCTACCCCGAGGATGCCAAGCGCAACCTGATCATCCAGCGCAAGCAGTGAGACGGTTTTGCCTTCAACCGGCTAACGTCCTTCTTGGGTGTGGAGGGAGCCTTGCCGTGCTACAGCACTGTCTGCGGCTCCCCGCCTAGTTATCCGATGGAATGCAAATCCGTGGAGATACCGAGGTGCGTTTTACTTCTGCTGCATGCGTTGTGTGCGATGACCCCCGCCTGACTCTGCGCTGACGGTGCGGCCCGGCACGGCGCAGGCCGCCCGACAATAGCTTCCGTGCTCTCCGTCCTCCTCATCACCTTCCCCTTCTTCGCGCTGGTGCTCTGCGGCTATCTCGCCGCACGGCGTGGCGTGCTGCCGCAACCGGCCATCCCGGGGCTCAACGCCTTCGTGCTGTACTTTGCGCTGCCCTGCATGCTGTACCGTTTTGGCGCAAGCACGCCCATCGCCCAACTGCTCGACCCGGCCGTGGCGGGCGTGTATGTGCTGTGTGCGCTGGTGATGGTGGGGGTCACGGTGGCGCTCACGCGCAAGGCGCACATCGGCTGGAACGACGCAGCTTTTGGCGCGCTGGTGGCCGCCTTCCCCAACACCGGCTTCATGGGCGTGCCGCTGCTGGTGGCGCTGCTGGGCGCGCAGAGCGCGGGCCCGGCCATCGTGACCATCGTGGTGGACATGGTCGTCACCAGCTCGCTGTGTATTGCGCTCTCGCGGCTGGACGGCGCGGGCACCCACGGCGTGGGCGTGGCGCTGAAGAGCGCCTTCAAGGGCATGGCGACCAATCCCATGCCCTGGTCGATTGCCCTGGGGGCGCTGGCCTCGGCCCTGCAGTTCCAGCTGCCTGGCCCGGTGGACAAGACCATCGCCATGCTGGCCGACGCGGCCTCGCCCGTGGCGCTGTTCACCATTGGCGCGGTGCTGGCCCGCTCGCAGATGAACCAGCACGAGCAGGTGCCCGCGCGCGACTACGTGCCCGTGGCCCTGGCCAAGCTCTTGGTGCACCCGCTGTTGGTGTGGGGCGTGGGCATGGCGGCCATGGCGATGGGTGTGCCGCTCACGCCGTTTGCGCTCACGGTGCTGGTGCTGCTGGCCGCGCTGCCCAGCGCCAGCAATGTCTCGCTGCTGGCCGAGAAGTTCGGTGCCAACAACGGGCGCGTGGCGCGCATCATCTTGGTGAGCACGGCGCTGGCGTTTTTGAGCTTTTCGGCGGCGGTGGCGCTGTTGACCTGATTGCTATTGTTTTTGTAGCTGTTTGCGCAGGCCTATTGCGCCACAGCGGCCAAAATCTCTAAATCACCAGTGGATCCACATCCACCAGCCAGCGCACCAGCCCCTTGTGCTCGGGCGCGCTGCGCGTGGTCTGCAGCACGGGCTGCCAGGCGGCCAGAAAACGCTGCAGGGCGGCGCGGCTGGGGCTTTCCATCAGCATCTGGGCGCGTTCCACATTGGCCACGCGCTGGATGGTCAGCGGCACAGGGGGGAACAGCGTGATGGCCTCCAGCCCCGGCAGGTCGGCAGCATGGGCGGCGGCCGTGGCGGCGGTCAAAAAACCCTGGGCCACCTCCTGCGAGCGGGCGTCGGCCCGCACCAGGGCCTGGTAGGCGAACGGGGGCATGGCGGCTTCCTCGCGCTCCTGCAGCTGCTGGGCCGCAAAGGCCGGGTAGTCGTGGGTGCGCAGGGCCTCGTACACCGGGTGTTTGGGGTGGTAGCTCTGCACCCACATCTCGCACTGCGAACCATGAACTGCTTGTGCGGCCATGTACGCGGCGTCGCGCCCGGCGCGGCCCGCGGCCTGCATGAGCAGCGCAAACAGCCGCTCGGGTGCGCGGAAGTCGCTGCTGAACAGCGCCCCATCGGGCTGCACGGCGGCCACCAGGGTGATGCGCCGGAAGTCGTGGCCCTTGGCGATCATCTGCGTGCCCACTAGCACATCCACCTCGCCCGCATGTACCTGGGCCAGTTGCGCCTCCAGTGCGCCCTTGGCCTTGGTGGTGTCGGCGTCGATGCGGGCGATGCGCGCGGGCGTGCGGTCGGGCCGCAGCACCTCGGACAGCAGGGCGCTGAGCTGTTCTTCGAGCTGCTCCGTGCCCCTGCCCATGGAATGGATGTCCGGGCTGCCGCAGGTGGGGCAGGCGCGGGGCACGCGCACGGTGTAGCCGCAGTGGTGGCAGCGCAGGGTGCGGTCGGCCTTGTGGAAGACCTGGTGCGCGCTGCAGTGTGGGCAGTCGCTCTTCCAGCCACAGTCGGCGCAGTGCAGCACGGGGGCATAGCCCCGGCGGTTGAGCAGCACCATGCTCTGCTCGCCGCGCGCCACGCGCTCGGTGATGGCGGCCAGCAGCGGCGCGCTGAAGATGGCGCGGCGCGGCTGCTGGTTCATGTCCACGCGGCGCACCCGGGCCGGGGCGCCCGCGCCCCTATCTGTCCCTACGCCCGCGCCGATCCGGCTGGGCATGGCCAGCCGCACATAGCGCCCGCCTTCGGGGTCTTCGGGCGTGGGCGGGCGGCTGGCGTGCCAGGTTTCGAGCGACGGCGTGGCCGAACCCAGCAGCACCTTGGCGCCCTGCTCGCGCCCGCGCCAGATGGCCAGGTCGCGCGCCGAGTAGCGGGCGCCCTCCTGCTGCTTGTAGCTGGGGTCGTGCTCTTCGTCCACCACGATGATCTTCAGCCCCGGCAGGCTGGCAAACACCGCCATGCGTGTGCCCAGCACAATGCGCGCCGCACCGCTGTGCGCGGCCAGCCAGCTCTTGAGGCGCTGCGGGTTGGTCATGCCGCTGTGCAGCGACACCACGGCCTGGCTGCCAAAGCGCGGGGCAAAGCGGGTGGTGAAGCGTTCTTCGAGCTGGGGGGTGAGGTTGATCTCGGGCACCATCACCAGCGCCTGCGCGGTGGGGTCGGCCTCCAGCGCCTCTTGTACGCAGCGCAGGTAAACCTCGGTCTTGCCGCTGCCGGTGCTGCCAAACAGCAGGAAGGGGCCAGATTCTGAAGAAATTTGGGCCCTGGCGCGCTCCTGTTCTGTGGTGAGTGCTATTTTTTGAATAGCATTTTCGGTGGCGTCCTGCGCCTTGCCAGGGCGCTTCAGCCGGCGCGCCAGTTGCTCGGGCTGCAGGTCGCGCAGTTGCGGGGGCAGGGCGGCCAGCGCCACCTCGCCCAGGGCGCGCTGGTAGTAGCGTGCGGCAAAGGCCACCAGGCGGCGCCAGGGCTGGCCCAGTGGTGCCACCCCTTCCAGCACCCCTGCGATGGGCCGCATGGCCGCGCCCTCGGGCAGCTCGCCCGTGGCGTCCACGGCATCCCACACCACGCCCAGCACCTCGCGTTTGCCCAGCGGCACCCGCACCAGCGTGCCCGGGGGCAGGGGCTGCGGGCTGGCGTAGCTGAGCAAATCCCCCACGCCGCTGTGCGACGGGGTGTGCAGCGCTATGTGGACGATGGCGGAATGGATAGGCACGGGCTATGGCGAGTTACAGGGGCTTGTGGATGCGGTGTGGAGGTTTGGCGGCTAAGTGCTTGATTTGATGTGCCGTGCGAGTAATCCCGTTTTTCTGTGGATAACTTTGTTGACATCCTGCTCCCACACCCCGCGAGCCCGCATGAATACTGGCCTTGAACAGATTGCCCACAAAATTGGCAGTGCCAAAAAATCCTTATGAATCAATCATCTGAAGAAATTTTGGTGCATTTTCTGTGCTAAGGCCGTGCGGCAGGCAAATGTTGCGCCGCATCAAGATTTGTGTGCATAAGTCGGGCGGCAAGCAGGACGTCAATGGCCGGGAAAACCCTTAATTTGTGTTAGTGATGACCCCGCAAGCTCAGGCTTTTCTGCGATATGAGCTGCAAGTGCTTGATTTGACTGGGTTTTTGCAAGAAATTCAGAATTTCTGTGGATAACTTTGTTGATATCCCCTGTGTTTGCCACGCAAGTCCTTGACGGGCCGTGCTTTGGCTGGAATGCCCGCCAAAAAAGCAGTCTTCCAAAGTTCTTTAAAATCAACAACTTACGTTCTTGATGAGAATCTTTCCTGCCCTGCACACTTTGTGGGCACAGGGGGCGCGTGGGCCCCGGTGCTGCGCCATTTTTGTGCATAAGTAGGCCCTTCAGGGCACTCGGGTATTGCCGCATTGCCGTTTTTCTTCCGTTGCAGAAGATGCACCCGCAGGGCGGCGCGCCGCCCTTGGCCACGCTGCGGGCGGGGGCGCTTTTATCCCTGGCGCTGCGCCCGGGAGTGGCCGTGCACGGCCTCGACCAGTGCCGCGACATGCTCGGGCGGCGTGAACTGGCTGATGCCGTGGCCCAGGTTGAAGATGTGGGTGGGGCCGGTGGTGCTGCGGTCGGTGTGGGGTGTGCCAAAACTGTCGAGCACATGGCGCACCTGTTGTTCGATCTGCGCGGGCGGCGCAAACAGCACGTTGGGGTCGATGTTGCCCTGCAGCGCCTTGCCGGGGCCGCCCACCTGGCCGCCGACGATGGCGCGCGCCTGGCCCAGGTTGGCCGTCCAGTCCAGGCCCAGCACTTCGCAGTCCAGGTCTTTCATGTCGGGCAGCCAGATGCCGCCACCCTTGGTGAACACGATGCGCGGCACGTCGGTGCCATCCACGCCGGTGCGCTTGAGCTGGGCCAGCACCCGCTTGGTGTAGGCCAGGCTGAATGCCTGGAACGCGCCATCGGCCAGCACGCCGCCCCAGCTGTCGAAAACCATCACGGCCTGGGCGCCTGCGTCGATCTGGGCGTTGAGGTACTGCGCCACGCTGTCGGCGTTGATGGCCAGGATGCGGTGCATCAGGTCGGGGCGGCTGTACATCAGGCTTTTGACCAGGCGGTAGTCGTCGCTGCCCTTGCCCTCGACCATGTAGCAGGCCAGCGTCCAGGGGCTGCCCGAAAAGCCGATGAGTGGCACGCGGCCGTTCAGGGCCTTGCGGATGCTGGTCACGGCGTCGAACACGTAACGCAGCTTGTCCATGTCGGGCACGGCGAGTTCGGCCACGGCCGCTTCGTCACGCACTTGTTTTGCAAAACGCGGGCCCTCGCCCTCGGCAAACGACAGGCCCAGGCCCATCGCATCGGGCACGGTGAGGATGTCGCTGAACAGGATGGCCGCGTCGAGCGGAAAACGCTCCAGCGGCTGCAGCGTGACCTCGGTGGCGTAGTCCACATTGGTGGCCAGCCCCATGAAGCTGCCCGCCTGGGCGCGCGTGGCCTTGTATTCAGGCAGGTAGCGGCCCGCCTGGCGCATCAGCCACAGAGGGGTGTAGTCGGTGGCCTGGCGGCGGCAGGCGCGCAGGAAGGTGTCGTTGGCAAGGGGGGCGAAGGTCATCC
>JADMJR010000368.1 GCA_018780365.1 Acidovorax sp.
TCCTGGCCGCGCTGGGCGATGCGGCTGGCCAGTTGCTGCAGCGGCCGCAGGCCGTTGCGCACCGAGAGCCACACGGCGAGCAGCACGAAGGGCGAGGCCAGCAGCAGGTAGGGCAGCAGGGCGCGGCCGTTGTACTGCAGGAAGTTGGAGTCGGTGCGCTTGGTCTCGAACACGCGCAGCACCCAGCGCGCATTGCGGCCGGTGTAGATGCGGAACGACCGGCCCTGCAGGGCGGCTTCCCGGATATACGGTTCTGCTTGTGGCGTGGCGGGCGGCAAGACGACGTTCTGCAGCCCCGGCGATGCAAACACGCGCTGGCCCGATGCCGCATCCAGCAGCTCGTGCATCTGCACCCCGGGCAGCAGGCCCACCTGGCGGCGGCGGACATTGGTCCAGTGGTCGGTGGCGGCAATGGCCGTGGCGGCGTGCGCGGGGTCGGTGACGGGGGCCAGCGAGTCCAGCACCGCATCGCCGTACTTCATCAGGCCCGGGTCGCGGGTGATGGCGTGTTTGTAGTTGACGAAGTTGTAGCCCAGCAGCACCCCCCACACCACCACAAACGCCACCAGGACCGAGGCCACGCTGCGGCGCATCAGCGTGGGCTCGGCCAGCCAGGCCCAGGCCGCGCGCAGAGAGTGCCTGGCGGTGCTCATGCCTGCAGCAAATAGCCCACGCCGCGCACGGTGCGGATCAGCTCCGCACCGATCTTGCGGCGCAGGTTGGACACATGCACTTCGATGGCGCCAAAGTCCACGGGCTCGCCCAGCGGGTCCAGCCGCTGCGACAGCACGCTTTTGGACACCACCACGCCGGGCTCACGGGCCAGCTCCAGCAGCAGCTGGAACTCGCGCGGCGACAGGTCCAGCGCCGCGCCACCGCGCTGCACTGCGTGGCGGCGGGGCTCGATCACCAGCTCGCCCAGCACCCAGCGCTCGCTGGCCTGGCGGGCGCTGCGGCGCAGCACGGCGCGGATGCGCGAGAGCAGCTCGGCCGTGGCAAAGGGCTTGACCACGAAATCATCAGCCCCGCCATCCAGCCCGGCCAGCCGGTCTTCCACCGCCGAGCGCGCGGTGATCACGATGATGGGCACCTGCCCGCCTTGCCCACCCTGATTGCGCCAGCGCGCCAGCAGATCGAAGCCACTGCCGTCGGGCAAGGTCAGGTCGAGCAGCACGCAGTCCACCGTGGTCGCATCCACCGTGGCGGGCGCGTCCACCGCGCGGCGCAGCCATTCGCTGGTCAGGCCCTCCACCTTCAGCGCGGACTGCAGCGCGCGGCCCAGGTCCAGGTCGTCTTCGATGAGCAGGATGTGCATGGGGTGGGATTGTGGAGGAGCCATGCCTGTTGTGCGCTGCCAGGCGGGGCGCCTTTGGCTGGCCTTAAGGCAAGGCTTTGCACAATGGCTGCATCTGGCGACTCAACACAGGGAGAGGGTGTATGGCGTATCTGACGACAAACAATGCGAATGCGGTGCGGCGATGGTGGGGCGGTGCGGTGCTGGCCACAGTGCTGGCCCTGGCGGGCTGTGCCTCGGGGCCCACCCACCCGTCGCTGGCGGGCGCACAACTGCCCGAGCTGATCCCGGTGCGCGACTTTGTGACCAGCCGGCAGGCCACTGGGGGCTACCAGGTGTCGCCCGACGGGCAGCGCATTGCCTGGTTTGGTGTGGATGGCGTGGTGCCTGCGATCTGGGTGCGCTCCATCGACGGCAGCGATGCCAAGGCGTTCCGCATCCGTGCGCGCACCGTCCGGTTCAGTGCCGACAGCCGCTGGCTGGCCATCACGGCCGACCCGACCGGAGACGAAAACACGCGAATTCACGTGGGCCTGGTGAATGGGCCCGACACCGGGTTGCGCGAGCTGATGCCAGCGCAGAAGTCGGTGGCGCACCTGGTGGATGGGGTGGAGGGCAGCTCGGATTTCATCGTCACCTCCAACCAGCGCGACAAGAAAGTGTTTGACCTGTACCGCGTGAACCCGGCAGGCGGGGCGCCCGTGCTGCTCGCCACCAACCCCGGCAACGTCAACTGGTGGGGGGTGGACCCCACGGGGCAGTTGCGTGCCCGTGCGCAAATCAAGGGCGACCAGGTGCTGCTGGAGCGCCCGGGCGCGGAGCCTGGCACCTGGCAGGTCGTGACACAGCGCAGCCGCTGGGACACGCTCAACATCTTTGGCCTGCACGACGCAGGGCGCAAGGCCTGGGCCTTGTCCAACCGGGGGCGCGACAAGCTGGCGCTGGTGCGGCTGGACCTGGCCACGGGCGCCGAAGAGCTGTTTTACGCATCCCCCGATGTGGACCTGGACAGCGTGACCCTGAGCCGCCGCACGCGCGAGCCGCTGGTGGCCTATTCGATGCCCGGGTATCCGGCCCGCCAGGTGTTCGATGCCGCACTGGCCGCCCGGCTGGCGGCCCTGGCGGGGGACCAGCCCGCAAATGTGCGGGTGATCAGCGCCGACCAGTCTGACCGCGTGCTCACCGTGGCCGTGGCCACGGAGCGGGGTGCGCGCACCTACTTGCTGCGCGACGGGCGCGAGCCGCAGTTTCTGGGTGAAAGCCGGTTGAGCGTGATCGCCCATGCCCTGGTGCCCTCCGAGCCCATCACCTACACCGCGCGGGATGGCCTGCCCATCCATGGCTACCTCACGCTGCCCGTGGGCGTGCAGCAGCCGCGCGCGCTCCCCCTGGTGCTGCTGGTGCACGGCGGACCTTGGGCGCGCGACCGCTGGGGCGAGGGCACGATGCGGCAGTTTCTGGCCAACCGGGGCTATGCCGTGCTGCAGGTCAACTACCGGGGCTCCAGCGGTTATGGCCGCTCCCACATGGAAAAGGCCCGGGGCGAGTTTGCGGGCCGCATGCACGACGACCTGGTGGACGGCGTGCGCTGGGCCGTAGAGCGCGGCGTGGCCGACCCCGGGCGTGTGGCGATCTACGGCGCCAGCTATGGCGGCTATTCGGCACTCGTGGGTGCGACCTTTACCCCCGAGGTGTTTGCCTGCTCGGTGGGCATCGTGGGCGTGACCGACATCGCCCGCCTGCTGGAGGCCGCACCGCCCTACTGGGAGCTGGGCCTGCCTTGGTGGCACCGCTACGTGGGCGACCCCGCCGTGCCCGCCGACCGTGCGCGCATGGATGCGAAGTCGCCCCTGTACCGCGCCGAGCATGCCCAAAAGCCCATCCTCGTCATGCACGGCGTGAACGATGTGCGCGTGAAGCTGGAGCAGTCCGAATGGATGGTGGCCGCCCTGCGCAAGGCAGGCAAAGAGGTGGACTACGTCACCTTCCAGGGCGACGGCCACGGCAACCAGCGCTGGCCCAACAACCTCACCATGTACCGCAAGACCGAGGACTTCCTCGCCCGCTGCCTGGGTGGGCGCACCAGCGGGTTCGACTATTACCAGTTGGGGGCGTGGGCGTTTTGAATGGAAACAACAAGCGCACTCCAAAGAGACGCCACCTGATTGCATGTGTGACGTACGATGGCGCTTGAACATCGACCTGAGAAAACCGAAAGGGAATACCAATGGCCACGAAGCCCAAAGATGATGGAAAGAGTTCTGGTACTGGGGGCGTGAACAAAGGGCGTTCGCACGAATCGAGTCGCCAGCGAGCAGTTGAGGACTGGAAGCCTCAACCTTCGGGTGGTACGCCTAGCTATGTGTCTCCTATCGTGCCTCGTGGGAGTGGGGAGCCCCGCCCACCCAAAAAGTAGGACATTTTGTCTATGACAGACTCCGACGCTTCGCAAGCACCTGACCGCGCGAGCTTTGTTTGGGACAAACAGGGCGATCTCATGGCGCGGTGCGAGCTGTCTGCGCTGTATCACGGTAAGCGGGAGCGCTTTCTTGGAAGCATGGAGCGAACCATGCAGGCGTTGACCGCACTTGCCGCCACATCGGCTTTTGCAGATATTGCAGGCAAACCCGGCAGCACAATCGGAAAGTGCTTGGCACTGATCGCTGCAGTTTCCTCGATACTTCCACTTGTGTTTGGGTTTGCAGAACGTGCGAGGGCTCACGGTCAACTCAAAGCAAACTTCCAATCAATTTTGGCTGATATGTACGGCGTTGGCTTGGAGTTGTCCGAGGAACAGTTGTCCGAATTTCGGTCAAGGGTTGCAAAAATTGAAGCAGGCGAATCTTCATCTCTCGCTGCATTGGTAATTCATTGCCAAAATGAGATTGCTGTGGCGCGCGAACAGCCAGTCTTTGCGTTGTCCATCTGGGAAAAGTGCTTTATGCACTTCTATAGTTTTGATGCGGTAGCCATCTACGAACGCGAAAAAGCCAAACTTGAGAAGAAAAATAAATCCAGAGTTATAGAGCAAAACCCCTCGGTCAGTCCCTAGGCGCGCCACTTCCCACCTATCAGGCCAGCACATGCTGGCCTTAATTTTTTGTGCCCCGACCTCGGCAGTCGTGACATGGGAATCACCACCTCTTTCCTCATTGGCATCTTCACAGTGCTGCTGCTCGCCTGCGTCCTCGGCTGGGGAGTTGGACCAATAGCGCGTTTGAAACAAGGTATGTGGGGCATGAGGCGGGGAAGGCGTCAGGCGCGGCGGCAGGCATTGAACGATAGGGATGTCCCCCACCCTTTAAAGAGGCTTCTTCCGAGGGGTTTTTCTTGGCCTTGCAGGTCGGTTCGACCTTGAAAACCGCGCCAAATGCGGCGGCAACTAGCGCCAAAGCTGACGTAAATCAATGCCAAAGCGCGCTGCGCACCTTTTTTGCGCTTGATCAGACTCTGCGACCTTACCGTGGGCAGCAGGACGGTGATATTGATAAAATTGAGAATCAATATCATTCCCAACAAGGCATTCCCCCATGAAAGCCATGGACCATGGCGCGGCTGCGCTGCTGCATCAGCGTGCCGGGCGCTCTGCATCCACCGGCCTGGACACGCTGCCCCTGCGCGCCCTGGCGCTGGTGACCGGGCTGCTGCCCGCCCGCGATGCGCAGGAGCACAGCGTTCTGCTGCGTCTGCTGGAAATCGGTTTTCTGCCCGGAGAAACCGTGCGCGTGGTGGCGCGCGGCGGGGTGGGGGGTGACCCCATCGCGGTGCGCGTGGGGCAGGTCACGTTTGCGCTGCGCAGGCAAGAGGCGTCTATGGTGCAGGTGCAGCGGCTGGATGCTGCCGGGCAGGCACTGAAGGAGGCGGCATGACCGCACCCACCGCAGCGTCCGTGCCCCCGTCTGATGCCCCCCTGCGCATTGCGTTGCTGGGCAACCCCAACTGCGGCAAGACCGCGCTGTTCAACCTGCTCACCGGCGCGCGCCAGAAGGTGGCCAACTACGCGGGCGTGACGGTGGAGCGCAAGGAGGGCCTGCTGCAGACCGCTGCGGGCCGCAGCGTGCGGGTGCTGGACCTGCCCGGCGCCTACAGCCTGCACGCGCACAGCCTGGACGAGGCCATCACCCGCGACATCGTGCGCGGGCGGCGCGCAGGTGAGCCCGTGCCCGACGTGCTGGTGTGCGTGACCGATGCCACCCACCTGCGCTTGAACCTGCGCCTGGTGCTGGAGGCCCGGGCCCTGGGCCTGCCCATGGTGCTGGTGCTCAACATGATGGATGTGGCCCGGCGCCAGGGCATAGAGATCGACCGCGAGGCGCTGGCGCGTGAGCTGGGCATGCCGGTGCTGGCCACCGTGGGCGTGCGCAGGGATGGTGCCCAGGAACTGGTGCAGTGGCTGGATGGCGCGAAACTGCAGCAACTGGAGCACCCGGTGGCACCGCCCGATGCGGCGGCGCGGCTGGATGCGAGCGACCTGGAGGCGCAGAACGACGTCATCCGCACGCACCAGGAGGTGCGGCGCATTCTGGAGCTGGCGGTGCGCGTGCCCGCTGTGAGCCTGCGCGCCGATGACCGCATCGACGCGGTGGTGCTGCACCCGGTCTGGGGCCTGCTGATCCTGGCTGCCACGCTGTTCCTGATGTTCCAGGCGGTGTTCAGCTGGGCCGAGCTACCCAAGTCGTGGATTGAAGACGGGATGGCCTGGCTGGCGGTGCTTATCAACACCCACATGGCCGATGGCCCCTTGCGCAGCTTGCTGACCGATGGGGTGCTGGCGGGCGCGGGCGGGGTGCTGGTGTTTCTGCCGCAGATCTTGTTTCTGTTCCTGTTCATCCTGGCGCTCGAAGACTCGGGCTACCTGCCGCGTGCGGCGTTTTTGCTGGACCGCGTGATGGGCACGGTGGGGCTGTCGGGCCGCTCGTTCATCCCGCTGCTGTCGAGCTTTGCGTGTGCCGTGCCGGGCGTGATGGCCACGCGCTCCATCACCCACTGGCGCGACCGGCTGGTGACCATCATGATCGCGCCGCTCATGACCTGCTCGGCGCGCCTGCCGGTGTATGCGCTGCTGATTGCGGCCTTCATCCCCGAGCGCACGGTGGCGGGTGTTTTCAACCTGCAAGGGGTGGTGCTGTTTGGCCTGTATGTGGCGGGCATCGTGAGTGCCATGGCCGTGGCGGCGGTGGCCAAACTCGCGCGCAGCGACACACGGGCCACGCCGCTGATGATGGAGCTGCCCGCCTACCGCTGGCCCAGCGTGCGGGGCCTGGCGTTTGGCCTGTACGAGCGGGCGATGATCTTCATCAAGCGCGTGGGCGGCATCATCCTGGCCGTCACCGTGCTGCTGTGGTTTTTGTCCACCTACCCCGGCGCGCCGGAAGGCGCCACCCAGGCGGCCATCACCTACAGCTATGCGGGCCAGCTGGGCCGCTGGCTGGAGGTGATCGTGGCGCCGATTGGCTTCAACTGGCAGATCGCCATCGCCCTGGTGCCCGGCATGGCGGCGCGCGAGGTGGCGGTGAGCGCGCTGGGCACGGTGTATGCCCTGTCTGCCACGGGCGACGAGGCGGCCAACCAGTTGGGCGCGCTGGTGGCGGGGTCGTGGTCTTTGGCGACGGCCTTGTCACTGATGGCGTGGTACGTGTTTGCGCCCCAGTGCATCTCGACCGTTGCGGCCGTGCGGCGCGAGACCAATGGCTGGCGGTATCCGCTGCTGATGCTGGGCTATTTGTTTGCGCTGGCCTACGGTGCCAGTTTTGTGACCTACCGCGTGGCCCTGGCGCTGGGCGGTGGTTGAAGAGGCGTCTCGCATGGCCCAGCAACTTATCGTCGGTGTGATCGTCGCCGCCGCCGCGCTGTATGTGCTCTGGCGTTACCTGCCCACGCGCTGGCGCCGGTGGCTGAGCCGAGTGCACCCGGGGCTGGCCCAGGCGCCGGGTTGTGGCGGGGGTGATGGGGGGAATGGAGGCTGCAGCAGTTGCGGCAGCTGTGGGGTGGCGCCCGAGGCGGGCGCCGAAAAGCCGATGGCCATGCCCGCACCGCGCAGGCCCGTGGCGTAGAGTTTGCTATATATTTAATAGCTATTCGCGCTTTATGGATGCGCGGTAAGGCCTGTTTTTCTTCATAAAAGTCCGCGCCTTTGTGGCCTGCTACTGGTACAGCCTGCCTTCGCCCAGCGCGTGCAGCGCCTGCTGCAGGTTGGCGCGTGCCTGCGCCTCGTAGCGCTGCGCAAAGTAGCCCGTGCCGTAGATCTGCGGGCGGTCCAGGAAACCCTTCAGCACGGCGCTGCGCCCCGCCACATACCGTGGCCAGCGCACAAAGAAGTATTCGCGCCGCACGTTGCGCTCGAACTGGCGGTACACCGTATCGCTCTGGCCGAGGATGGCCAGGTCGATGTCCACCACCCACAACGCGTCGCCCGTGAGCGGGCCGGGGGTGTGGCGGGTGTCCATCACATGCTGGTGCACGGCCTCGGCCAGTGTGGTGGGGAGCCCTTGGCTGAGCAGGAACTGGCGCGCCCAGTCGGCGCTGCGCGCCTCGTTGTGCCCGCTCCACGGCCAGTAGATGGCGTCGTGGTACCAGAGGGCCAAGGCGACGGCATGGGGGTCTTGGAGTGCGCCGGGTTGCTGATCCAGCACCGCCTGCAGGTGCCGCAGGCAGGCCCACAGGTGCGTGGTGTCGTGGTAGGCCCGGGGCCAGCGGGCCCAGCTGCGCAGCAGGCGCCGGCCTTCCGCACGCCAGGTGGGCGTGTCACGGTCCAGCGCCTGGCCCAGTGCGTTCCAGTGGGCTAGCAGTTCGGCGCTGTGCGCGGGCTGGCGGCGCCAGGGCATGGGGCTGTCAGGCCAGTTTGCCCAAGAGCAGATATTCCATCAGTGCTTTTTGTACGTGCATGCGGTTCTCTGCCTCATCCCACACCACCGACTGCGGCCCGTCGATCACGTCGGCTTCGACCTCTTCGCCCCGGTGCGCGGGCAAGCAGTGCATGAAGAGGGCGTCGGGTTGGGCGGCGGCCATCATTTCGGTGTCCACGCACCAGTCGGCAAAAGCCTTCTTGCGCGCTTCGTTCTCGGCTTCGTAGCCCATGCTGGTCCACACGTCGGTGGTGACCAGGTCGGCGCCCTGGCAGGCTTCGAGCGGGTTGCTGAAAAATTGATAGCTATCAGCGCTGATCCCGTGCGCGCCAGCGGCCAATTTTTCATCCACTTCATAGCCACGTGGGGTGCTCACATGCACCTTGAAGCCCAGCAGCGAGGCGGCCTGCAGCCAGGTGTTGGCCATGTTGTTGCCGTCGCCCACCCAGGCCACCGTCTTGCCCTGGATGGAACCCCGGTGCTCGATGAAGGTGAAGATGTCCGCCAGGATCTGGCAGGGGTGGTACTCGTTGGTCAGGCCGTTGATGACGGGCACACGCGAGTTGGCGGCAAAGCGCTCGATCTTGGCCTGCTCGTAGGTACGGATCATCACCAGGTCGGTCATGCGGCTGATGACCTTGGCGCTGTCTTCAATCGGCTCGGCGCGGCCCAGCTGGCTGTCGCCCGTGGTCAGGTGCACCACGGAGCCGCCGAGCTGGTACATGCCCGCCTCAAAGCTCACGCGCGTGCGGGTGCTGGCTTTCTCGAAGATCATGGCCAGCGTGCGGTCCACCAGCGGGTGGTGCTTGTCGTAGGCCTTGAACTTCTTCTTGATGAGCGCGGCGCGCTCGAACAGGTAGGTGTATTCGTCGGCGTTGAGGTCGGTGAACTGCAGGTAATGTTTCAGCGTCGTCATGACAATCTTGCTTTGCTTCATTCAGCCAGGATGGCTTTGACCAGCGGGGTCAGTATGGCGACGATCTCGTCGGCCTCGGCGGTGGTGATGATCAGCGGCGGCACCAGGCGGATCACGCTGTCGGCCGTGACCGACAGCAAGAGGCCCGCTTCGGCCGCGCGGCCGATCAAGGCACCGCAGGGCTTGTTCAGCTCAATGCCCAGCATCAGGCCCTGGCCGCGGATTTCCTTCACGCCCGGCAGGCTGCCCAGCTCGCGCGTCAGGGCGGCCCGCAGGTGGTCGCCCACCTGGGCGGCATTGTGCAGCAGGCCGTCTTCTTCCATGATGCGGATGGTCTCGACCCCGGCGCGCATGGCCAGCGGGTTGCCACCAAAGGTGGTGCCGTGGTTGCCCGGCTGCAGCACGTGGGCGGCCTTGGGGCCCGCCACCACCGCGCCAATCGGCACGCCCGAGCCCAGGCCCTTGGCCAGGGGCATCACGTCGGGCACGATGCCGGCCCACTGGTGGGCAAACCACTTGCCGGTGCGGCCCATGCCACATTGCACTTCGTCGATCATCAGGAGCCAACCGCGCTCGTCGCAGAGCTTGCGCAGCTGCTGCAGGTATTCGATGCGCATGGCGTTGATGCCGCCTTCGCCCTGGATGGTCTCGAAGAACACCGCCACCACGTTGGGGTTGCCCTCGGTGGCCTGCTTGATGGCTTCGATGTCGTTCATGGGCACGCGCACAAAACCCTCGACCAGCGGGCCAAAGCCGTTGTGGATCTTGGGGTTGCCCGTGGCGGACATGGTGGCAATCGACCGGCCGTGGAAGGCCTTCTCGTACACCACGATCTCGGGCTTGGCGATGCCTTTGTCCACGCCGAACTTGCGCGCGATCTTCAGGGCTGCCTCGTTGGCTTCCAGGCCCGAGTTGCAGAAGAACACGTTCTGCATGCCCGACAGCTCCACCAGCTTGGCGGCGAGCGCTTCCTGGCCGGGCACGTGGTAGTAGTTGGAGGTGTGGATCAGCTTGGCGATCTGGTCCTGCAGCGCGGGCACGAGCTTGGCGTGGTTGTGGCCCAGCGTGTTCACGGCGATGCCACCCAGGCCGTCGATGTATTCCTTGCCGTTCACGTCCCACACGCGGCAACCCTGGCCGCGCTCCAGTGCGATCGGCACGCGGCCGTAGGTGTTCATCACGTGGGGCGAGGCTGCCGGGGTGGTAGCGGTCATGCAGAAATCTCCAGACGGTGCGGTGATGGGTTGGCTTGTGGCCAGAAACCCGGAAAAACGAAGCACGATTCTAGGGGGAGCACGGTGAACGTCTGTTGACGATTGCGCATCACTGCAATGCTGTGCAATACCCGAGTTCGGCCCCCTATGTTCTGCCCGACATAGGGATTAGAGGGTTAGCTCTTATATAAGAGTTAGAATGTCGCGTTGCGGTGCAGCACGCAGTGATCCTGTGTCTGGCGCGCTCACTACCACTCCAATCCCCGATGGTTTCCCCCTCCTCCAAAGAAGTCTTCATCCAGGGCATCACCCACGACGGGAAAACCTTTCGTCCCAGCGACTGGGCCGAGCGGCTGGCCGGGGTGATGAGCAGTTTCCGCCCGGGCGGCGCCCGGCCCGGCAGCCATCTGAGCTATTCGCCCTGGTGTATTCCCACCACGCTCAATGGCATCAAGTGCGTGGTGGTGCACCGCGATCTGCAGGGGCACGAGCCCATGGCCTGGGATTTCGTCATCAACTTCGCCCGCGACAACAACCTGCAGGTGGCCGAGGCCTGCCTGCTGCCCGACCCGCCCGCCAAGGGCTGAAGATCGGGTTCAAGCCCCCAATTGGGGGGCAGCGCGCAGCAACTGGTCGGCCTGCAGCCGCGTCATCCAGGCCTTCTCCACGAACGGGTCCGTCACGCCGTAGTGCCCGTGTTTCACGCGCATGAGCAGGTTGGCCGAGGTCATCATGCCGATGATGCCCTGCACCTCCTGGGCCGTGGCCTCGCGGCCGATCTGCGCTGCATAAGCCTTGAGCGCCTCGCCGGTGAACACGCCCTTCACGTCGCCGCCAATGCTGCAGATGCGCGAGAACACCGCTTCGGCCAGCGGGCCCATGGCTTCCACCTTCTGCAGCTCCACATCGGCCGCGGCAGCGCTCAGGGATTGCGCGATGGTGGGCAGGTGTGCGTCGGGCAGGGCATCGGGGGGCAGGCTGCGCAGCACGTTGAGGGCCTTCATCAGCTCCTCGGGCCGGCTGCCCATGCTGCGAAAAGCGGCCTCGGTGACCTCTGCCGAAGGCAGCATGGCGCCCAGCTGGGGGCGGACCTGCGCCCGCACGTAGTCGATGAAGTCCCGCCCCAGCACCGGAAATTCGTTGGTCACCGCGCCGTTGAAGGCTTGGTTGCCCTTGAGCGTGAGCTCCTGCACGCGCGCACGGTGCGAGCCGGTGCCGATGAAGAGGAAATGGCCCGGTGTGCCGGGGCGGGTGTTGATGGCGTCGCGCGCGGCCTTCAGGGCGTGCAGCAGGTGGTCGCCGTCGGCGTTGCCCAATGCGTGCTGCACCTCGTCCACGATGAGCACCACATCCGTTTTGGCCTGGTCGATCAGCTCCTGGAAGGCCTGGGCCAGGCTCACGCCATCGTCCTTGCCCACGTCCGCGAGCTTGAAGCCGAACTTGAAGCCCGCTGCGCCCGCTTCGAGGTTGGTGACTTCCTTGAGCCGCTTCAGGAGGCCCGAGCCGGGTATCTGCAGCTCTTTGAGTGTCTTGCGGATGGCCTCGTGCACCAAGTCGGCCGGGTTGGCCTGCGGCTGGCTCCACAGGTCCACATAGACCACGATGGCGCCCAGGGCCTCCAGCGCGGGGATGAGGTCGGTGGCCAGGAACGTGGTTTTGCCCACGCGCCGCTGGCCCGACAGGAACAGGCCGGAGCGCAGCGAGGTGTCCAGGAACGAGGGCCTGAGCAGCTGCTGGGCCATCTGCTCGGCGAGGGCGGTGCGGCGAAAGGTCATGGTTTATTGGTTTTTATGGAATTCCAATAATTATGCTTTTTCAATAATTTCAGATAAAGCCCGCCAGTATGGCCAGCGTGGCTTGTAGGGCGATGGCGTCAGCAAGGCCCGGAAACGAAAAAACCGCCCGAAGGCGGTTTTGTTCGTTGCTGGCAGCGCACCCGTTACAAACGGCGAACGGAGGGAGCCGTTCGGGCTGTTTGCCTGCCGAGGCAGGCGGTGAGTTTTTAAGCGGCTGCGAGTGCCAGGGCTTTCACCTTGGCAGACAGACGGCTCTTGTCGCGAGCGGCCTTGTTCTTGTGGAAGATGCCCTTGTCAGCCACGGTGTCGACCACGGCTTGCATCTTGGCGAACAGTTCGGTCGCCTTGGTCTTGTCGCCAGCCAGAACAGCCTTTTCGACGTTCTTGACAGCGGTACGGTACTTGGAGCGCAGCGAGGTGTTCGCAGCGTTGATCTTGACGTCCTGGCGGACGCGCTTGCGGCCCGATGCCAGGCGGGGGTTCTTCTTCTTGGGTTTAGCGGATGCCATTGTTTAGTTCCTTGAGTCTGAGGATGATGCCAGCAAAGCCCGCGATTATAGCCCAGGGCGGCCTTTTTGCTGCTACTTCGCTGAAAACCGGCGCGGCACCATCGCTAGCGCACCCGTGGAGCTGGCTCTGCCAGGCCACCGGGTGCGTCCCCCTTGGGGGAAGACGCGAAGCGGCTCAGGGGGCTACACTTCTTGCGGTGTCACTGTTCAAAGCCGCCTCCACTGTCTCCCTTTTGACCCTTGTCTCCCGCATCACCGGGCTGGTGCGTGAGTTGCTCATGGCCTCGGTGTTCGGGGTCAGTGCCATGACGGACGCCTTCAACGTGGCGTTCCGCATTCCCAACCTGTTCCGCCGGGTGTTGGGCGAGGGCGCTTTCAGCCAGGCCTTTGTGCCGGTGCTGGCTGCCACCCGCGCCCAGGAGGGCGATGACGGCGCCCGGGCGCTGATCGACCATGTGGGCACGTTGCTGGCCTGGACGCTGGTGCTGCTGTGCATCGCCGGGGTGCTGGGCGCGCCGTGGATGGTGTGGGCCATGGCCAGCGGGCTCCAGCCCCAGGGGTTTGACGCTGCCGTCACCATGACGCGCTGGATGTTCCCCTACATCGGCTTCATGTCGCTGGTTGCGCTGGCCGGCGGCATCCTCAATACCTGGAAGAAGTTTGCGGTGCCGGCCGCCTCGCCCGTGCTGCTCAACATCGCGCTGATCCTGTCCATCACGCTGGGGGCGCCCTGGTTTGCGCGCCATGGCATCGAGCCCATCTATGCCCAGGCGGCGGGCGTGATGCTGGGCGGCCTGTTGCAGCTGGTTTTGCAGGTGCCCGCGCTGCTGCGCCTGGGGCTGCTGCCACGCATCGGTGTGCGCTGGGCGGCCATCCGCGCGGCCTGGGCCGACCCCACCACGCGCAAGGTGGCCCGTTTGATGCTGCCTGCGCTGCTGGGGGTGAGCGTGGCGCAGATTTCGCTGCTCATCAACACGCAGATCGCCTCGCACCTGGCCACGGGCAGCGTGAGCTGGATCACCTACGCCGACCGCCTGATGGAGCTGCCCACCGCGCTGCTGGGCGTGGCGCTGGGCGTGGTGCTGATGCCGCAGCTGGCCAGCGCCCGTGCCCAGCAGGACGACGAGCGCTACTCGGCCATGCTCGACTGGGGGCTGCGCCTGGTCGTGCTGCTGTCGGTGCCCTGCATGGTGGCTTTGCTGGTGTTCTCCGAGCCGCTGGTGGCGGTGCTGTACCACTATGGCGCCTTTGGTGACGAAGACGTGCGCAAGACCACGCTGGCGCTGACGGGCTACGGCGTGGGCCTGGTGGGCATCGTGGCCATCAAGGTGCTGGCCCCTGGCTTTTATGCCAAACACGACATGCGCACCCCCATGTTGATTGCCGTGGCGGTGCTGGTGCTCACGCAGCTGATGAACCTGGTGCTCGTGCGTTACCTGCAGCATGCGGCCTTGACGCTGACCATCGGCATCGGCGCGCTCATCAATGCCATCTGGCTGCTGGTGGGCCTGCTGCGGCGCGGCAGCTACAAGCCCCTGCCGGGTTGGGGCAGGTTTGCCCTGCAGGTGATTGCTGCGAGTGCCTTGCTGGCGGTGCTGCTGGTGTGGGGCGCGCAGCATTTCGACTGGGTAGAGATGCGGGGCAAAACCTGGCAGCGCATCGGCCTGCTGGCCGCGTTGATGGTGGCGGCCGCCGTGCTGTACTTCGGCGCGTTGTGGGCAGCGGGCCTCAAGTTGCGCCAGATGCTGCGGCGTTGACCGGCAGGGCGCCCCCAGGACCGCTCCATATGCTCCGCAAAGCCAGGCCTTCTGCTGCTTGACGCCGCCGGGCGGGGCCTTTACAACTTCACCATGTCCCTCAGCTATTCCGTGCCCACCTCGCTGGAGTACTTTGCATCGCTGGTGCAAAGCGATGAGCACTTCCCGTTGCTCGAGGCCGCCGCCAGCCTGGCGCAGGACGAATACCCTGAATTCGATGTGCAGCAACTGCTGGGCGACATGGACCAGCTGCTCGCACGCATCAAGCGCCGCCTGCCGGCCGATGCGCAGGCGCTGCAGCGCCTGCGCACGCTCAACCAGTTCTTTTTTGCCGACCTGGGCTTTGGCGGCAACATCAATAACTACTACGACCCCGAAAACAGCTACCTCAACGCCGTGCTGCGCACGCGCCGGGGCATTCCCATCAGCCTGGCGGTGCTCTGGATGGAGCTGGCCCAGGGCCTGGGCCTGCATGCGCGCGGCATTGCGTTTCCGGGGCACTTCATGGTCAAGGTGCTGCTGCCCAAGGGGCAGGTGGTGCTGGACCCGATCTCGGGCCAGTCATTGAGCCGCGAAGAACTGGCCGAGCGGCTGGAGCCTTACAAGCGCCGCAATGGCCTGGTGGACGACTACGACGTGCCGCTGGGCCTGTACCTGCAGGCCGCCACGCCGCGCGACATCATTGCGCGCATGCTGCGCAATCTGAAAGAGGTGCACCGCACCCAGCAGGACTGGCAGCGCCTGATTGCCGTGCTTGACCGGCTCATCGTGCTTTTGCCCGAGGCCTGGGGCGAGCAGCGCGACCGGGGGCTGGCCCATGCCGAGCGGGGCAACATCGCCGAGGCGGTGGCCGATCTGGAGGCCTACCTGGCCCATGCCGAAGACGGGCTCGACATCGACCTGATTGCCGACCGCCTGAGTGCGTTGCGCCGGGCTGGCGGCGACTGAGCCACCTGGCTCCCGCCATTCCTCCCCACCCGTTCAGGCTCAGCGTGAACGGGTGGGGATCGTCTTTTCAACCTGGCGTCAGAACGGCGCGCTGCCCGCCGGAAGCGACGCCTGCAGCTGTGCCACCTGCCGGCGCAGCTCGGTGTTCTCTGCCGTGAGTTCCGCCACGCGGCTGCGCAGGGTGTGCAGCTCGACGGTGCCACCCTCGGCGCCCTCTGTGGTGTCTGCTGCGGGTTTTTCTTCCGACGGCGCTTCGTCGCGCGGTTTGCGCTTGTTGAGTTCGCGCACGCGTTTGGCGGCCTGCTTGAGCTCGTCCTTGCCGGCTGCGACGGCGGCCACCTGCTCCTCGGCGGGCAGCGTGGCCACGGCGGCGGCGGCGTTGATGGAGATGGTGCCGGACTTCACGGCGGCCACCAGCTCCGGGGCGGCCTGCTTCTGGATCTTCTCGATCATCACCACCTGGCTGCTGCTCAGGCGTGCGGCCTTGGCAATGGCCTCGCGGCTGCTCAAGGGGTCGGGTGCGGGCAGGGCGGCCATGGCCTCGGGGGCGACTGCCGGCACATCGGCTGTGGTGGAGGCCGCTGATTCGGCCGGATCTGGTGTGGTGCTGGCCCGTGCCTTGCGGTCGGAGATGATCTCGCGTTTGCGCAGGGCCAGCACGCCGCGCTGGAAGTCCGACACGCTGCGGCGGCCCAGGTGCTGGTCGATCATCCACAGGTGCACGTCTTCCATCGACTGAAAGCGTGGGTTCTGCACGGTCTGGAAGGGCAGGCCATGTTTTTGGCAGATGCCATGGCGGTTGTGCCCGTCCACCAGCACATCGCCCCACAACACCAGCGCGTCGCGGCAGCCTTCGGCCAGGATGCTGCGCTCCAGGGCCTCGTGCTCGTCGGGGGTCAGGGGTTCGATGTAGGCTTTGAGTTCTTCGTTGACGACGATGTTCATGGCAGGGGAGGCAATCGGGAGCGGGGAAGGGGCGCGATTGTAGAGGCCCCCGCCAAAGCCCGGTGCTACGGGTCCCGCGTGCCCCGCAGGGCCAGCCAGCCCGCCACCGCCGTGAAGGCCGCCACCACGGCCACGATGATCCAGAAGCCGTGCCCGTTGTCCGCCAGCGGCACACCCCCCACGTTCATCCCGAAAAGCCCGGCGAGGATGTTGATGGGCAGGGCCAGCACGGTGACCACCGTCAGCACGAACAGGCTGCGGCTGTTGGCCTCCTGCACGTTCGCGGCAATTTCTTCCTGCAGTAGCTTGATGCGTTCCTGCAGGCCCTGCATGTCGCGCAGCACCACCGAGAATTCTTCGGTGGAGTCGCGCAGCTCCTGGGCATCGTCCGCGCTCATCCAGACCGGTGGGTGCTGCAACAGGCGAAACAGTGCCGCAGGTTCGGGCGCCAGCAGGCGTTGCAGGCGCACCAGCAGCCGCCGCAGCACGCCCAGGCGGGCGCGCTTGTGGTCCAGGCGGCCCGCCAGCAGCTCGTCTTCCACATCGTCGATGCGCTGCGTCACGCCACGCACGATGTCCACCAGGCCCGAAGCCTGGGTGCGCATCAGCTCGGCCAGCAGGGCCACGCTGGAGTGGGGGGCATTGCCGCTGCGCACCGCCGTGCGCAGTGCGTCCACTGAGCGCAATGGGCGGGTGCGCCCCGTCACCATCAGGTGGGGTGCCACGCTGGTCCACAGGGTGGCGATGTCCGAGGGCTCGAACGCAAAATCAAAGTGCGCATCGTTGAGCACGGCAATCAGCGTGTCATCGTCGCGCTCGATGCGGGTGGAGACGGAACGGTCCTTGAGCGCGTCAAAAAATGCTTCGGGCAGGTCGGCGTGCCGCTCCATCCAGCGCATGGCCTGCGCGTGGCTCAGGTTGAAATGCAGCCACAGAAACTGCCCTTGTGGCGCCGCCCCGGCCTGCAGGCCCACCAGCCACTGTGCAGCCTGGGCCGAATCCACCGCGTGGGGCGTGGCATGGGGCCCCAGCAGGTAGCCGCAGATCAGTCCGGCAGCGTCACCCCCGTAGTTGTTCAGGCCGGCGCTCGCGGGGAGGGCGGTGGCGGGGGCGGGAAAGGGAGGGTGGTCAACAGGCGGCACGGGCTCGCATCGTGGCTTGCGGGCATGACAGCGCTGTGACAGATCACGCCAATGTCACGGCACTGTCACCACAGCGCGCCACCATGGCGCATCTCTTTTGTACCGCCGGACGGCCGCCCATGTTCTACAACAACGCCCTTGACTCCCAGGAGCTGATGCAGCGCATCGCCAACGACCTCATCGACAGCTACGACGAGGAGCTGGAGCTGGAGATCGAAGACCGCGAGGTGGACGACATCGGCGCCCCCAGCCCCAGCGACAAGCTGGCGCGCCAGTTGTATTTCAAGGAGCTGTTCCGCCTGCAGGGCGAGCTCGTGAAGCTGCAGGACTGGGTGCAGCACAGCCGCGAGAAGGTGGTGATTCTGTTCGAGGGGCGCGACGCCGCCGGCAAGGGCGGCGTGATCAAGCGCATCACCCAGCGCCTGAACCCGCGCGTGGCCCGCGTGGCCGCGCTGCCCGCACCCAACGACCGCGAGCGCACGCAGTGGTACTTCCAGCGCTATGTGGCGCACCTGCCTGCGGCGGGCGAGATGGTGCTGTTTGACCGCAGCTGGTACAACCGCGCGGGGGTGGAGCGGGTGATGGGTTTCTGTAGCGACGACGAGTACGAAGAATTTTTCCGCACCGTGCCCGACTTTGAAAAGATGCTGGTGCGCTCCGGCATCCGGCTCATCAAATACTGGTTCTCCATCACCGACGAAGAGCAGCACCTGCGCTTTCTGGGCCGCATCCACGACCCGCTCAAGCAGTGGAAACTCAGCCCCATGGACCTGGAAAGCCGCGTGCGCTGGGAGGCCTACACCAAGGCCAAAGAGACGATGCTGGAGCGCACCCACATCCCCGAAGCGCCCTGGTGGGTGGTGCAGGCGGTGGACAAGAAAAAGGCGCGCCTGAACTGCATCGCCCACCTGCTGGCACAAATGCCCTACCAGGAGGTGCCCCACCCCGCCGTGGTGCTGCCTGACCGGGTGCGCAACCCCGAGTACCTGCGCCAGCCCGTGCCGGGCAGCATGTACGTGCCGGAGAGCTACTGAACCTCGCAATGTGGTTGTTGTTTGATTGCTATTTATTTGATAGCTGTAAAGGCATGTCCATAGCGCGGTAGAGCCTGAAATTGCCTTGATTTCACGGCCTGTGGGTCTCCGTGCCCGGTCAGTGCGCCCGGCTGGTGCCGCCCTGCGATGGTGTGCCCCCGCGCCCGAACTGGTGCCAGGCCCGGCGCAATTGGGTGTCGGAACTGAAGCCCGCCATCTGCGCCGCCTGCGTCACGTTCTGGCCGGACCGCAACGCGGCCTCGGCCGTGGCCAGGCGGATGCGGCGCAGGTACTGCAGCGGCGCAATGCCCGCATGTTCCAGAAACAGCCGGGTGAGATGGCGTGGCGAGGTGTGGGCCACCTCGGCCATCTGCGGCACGCTCCAGTCGGCCTGGGGCTGCTGGCCCACGGCGTCCTGCACGCGGTGCAGGGCGGGGTGCAGGTGGTTGCGGTGGTGCAGAAAGGGCGAGAACTCCGGGTCGTTGGGCCCCCGGCGCAGCGCCACCACCATGGACTGCGCCACCTGGGCCGCCAGCGCGGGGCCGCAGGTGTCGGAGATGCGGTGCAGCAGCAGGTCGATGCCCGTGGTCACGCCCGCGCTGCTGTACACGGCGCCATCGGCCACAAACACGCGGTTGGCCACCACGTCGCAGTGCGGGTCCACGGCGGCCAGCTCGTCCAGGTGCAGATGGTGGGTGGTGGCGCGGCGGCCCGTGAGCAGGCCGGCGTGGGCGGCCAGCACCGAACCGGCGCACACGGTGATCAGCTCCATCTGCCCGGCCACGGGTCGCAGCCCGCGCAGCCAGTGCAGCAGCGCACGCGCCTCGTCACCCGCCACGTCGATGTGTTTGCCCGCCAGTCCCACCAGCACCACCCAGGCGGGTGCGGGCAGGGTGGCGGGCAGGGGCTCAAGCCCTGTCAGCACGGCGCCCACCGAGGTCACGGATTGCGGCGTGGGGCTCACGAAGTGCTGCACAAACCGCTCGGGCAGGCCCCGGTTCACCAGGGCCTGGTTGGCGATGCGCAAGGCCTCGGCCGGGCCGGCCCAGTCCAGCACCAGGCTGCCTGGGAGCAGGGCGAAGTACACGTGGATGGGGGAAGAAGGTGGTGTGTCCTGCATCGAAGGTTCTTGCAAACGGGGCGGCCTCAGAGCCTGTTCAAAGGCGTTTCATGGCGCCGTGTTCCACGGGGTGTCCATCTGGCGGGCGGTGCGCTCGGACAGCGCCGCGCCCGCCAGCCGGGTGACAAGGTGCAGGCTCATGTCGATGCCCGCGCTGATGCCGGCCGACGTGACCAGCGCACCCCGGTCCACCCAGCGCACATTCTCCTGCACGTCGAGCGCCGGGAACTGCGCGCGCAGGTCGGCAATGTCCTCCCAGTGCGTGGTGGCAGGGCCTTCTGTCAGGACCCCGGCGGCTGCCAGGATGAAAGCGCCCGTGCAGACCGATGCCGTGATCTGCGCGCGGCCCGCTGCCTGGGCCACCCAGGCGCGGGTGGCGGGGCAGGTCGCAGCGGCATCGACCACGCCGCCCGGCACGATGAGCACGTCGGGCGCGGCAGCGCTGGCAAAGTCCGCATCGGGCAGCACACGCAAGCCCGCGCGGGCGCGCACCGGGGCCAGACTGCGGGCCACGCACTGCACCACAAACGGTGCGGGGGCGCAGGGGTGCTGCCGCTGGTGCATGCGGCTGGCGGTGGTGAACACCTCGTAGGGCCCGCCCAGGTCCAGGGCCTCCACCTCGTCAAACACCAGGATGGATATCTGCAACGGCTGGGCGCTCACTGGTGTACCTTCGGCTTCGCCTGCGGTGCGAGCTTGTTTGGGGCGGCCCGGCGCGGCGCTCATGCTGCGGCCCGGTCCAGCGCCTGCTGCACGGTGCACAGCGTGGCAAAGCGGCCCTGCAGCACGGTGGCGGTGCGGGTCTTGATGTCGGCCGCCGCCAGCACCTGGCCATCGGGCTGCACCATGTCCCAGGTGTGGGTGGCGTCGGTTACGTAGTCCACGGCCCAGCCCAGGTCGGAGGCGTGGCGGGTGGTGGTCTCGCAGCATTGTTCGGTGCGGATGCCGCTGATGATGAGGCGCTGGATGCCATGGCGTGTGAGCCACACATCCAGCCCCGTGCCCACCAGCGCACTGTGGCGCGACTTGGTGAAGGTGGCGGCCGCGTCAAAACTGGCCAGGCCCTCCAGCGCACGCACCTGGCCCGAGGCCTGCGAGAACGGGTTCTCGGCCACCTCGGGGCCCTCACTGTGGAACACACGCACCACCGGGATGCCCTGGGCGACGCTGCCCGCGATCAGGGCGTTCTGGGCCTGCAGGTAGGCGGGCAGGTCCTGCTCCGTGAAGAACGGGCGGTGGCGGAAGGATTCCTGGACATCAATCACAATCAGACAAGTTTTCATGCGGAAATCTCTGGAGAGGGGTGTTTGGAAGCCCCTATCCTCGCGCCGAAGGCCTTTGTTGTCCGATGTTTGTGGGACAGACTTCGATCAATTTAGGCCATTTTTTGTCTGGTCCTGTTCTGATTGCGGTCTGCGCAGGCACCCCGTCCTTTCGCCCTTACTTTTGCAGTCCCGTCAGCGCAGCTGGCGCGGCGCCGCAGCCGCAGGCAGTGCCGCTGGGGCGCCGTCTGGCCCAGCCCCGTGTCCACCTTCGTGCAGCCGGAAGGCGGCCACCACCTGGTTCAGTTCGTGCGCCTGCTGCTGCAGCGCGGCGGCTGCGGCAGTGGCCTGCTCCACCAGGGCAGCGTTTTGCTGGGTGCCCTGGTCCATCTGGGCAACGGCCTCGTTGATCTGTTCGATGCCGTCGGTCTGCTCGCGGCTGGCCTGGCTGATCTCTTCGATCACGGCCGACACGCGCTGCACGCTGTTCACCACCTCCTGCATGGTGCTGCCCGCCTGCTGGGCCAGGTCTGCGCCTGCCTTCACCTGCTCGGCCGAGTTGCCGATCAGCGCCTTGATCTCCTTGGCGGCGGCGGACGAGCGCTGGGCCAGGCTGCGCACCTCCGAGGCCACCACCGCAAAACCCCGGCCTTGTTCGCCTGCGCGCGCGGCCTCCACGGCCGCGTTCAGCGCCAGGATGTTGGTCTGGAACGCAATGCCCTCGATGACCCCGGTGATGTCGGACACCTTGCGCGAGGACGCGTCGATGGAGCCCATGGTCTGCACCACCTGCTCGACCACCGTGCCGCCCCTGCGCGCCACCTCGGAGGCCGAGTGCGCCAGCACGCTTGCCTGGCGGGCGTTGTCGGCGTTCTGCTTCACGTTGGAGGTCATCTCTTCCATGGAGGCGGCGGTCTGCTCCAGCGCGCTGGCCTGGGATTCGGTGCGGGCCGACAGGTCGTGGTTGCCTGCGGCGATCTGCTGCGACGCGCTGGCGATGTGTTCGGTGCCGTTGCGCACCTTCTGCACGATGCGGTGCAGGCTGTCGCGCATGGCCTGCATGTCGAGCATGAGGCTGGAGCTGTCACCGGTGCGTGTGGCCACGGCCACCGACAGATCGCCTTCGGAGATGCTGCGGGCAATGCTGCGCGCATAGCCGGGCTCCCCGCCCAGCTGGCGGATCAGGTTGCGCGAGATCAGGGTGCCAATCACCAGCAGGGCGGCGCCCAGCAGCAGTGCCAGCACGCCAAAGCGGATCGCGCGCTGCCAGATGGCCGTGTCCACCGTGTCGATGTACACGCCCGAGCCGATGACCCAGCCCCAGGGCGCAAAGCCCTTGACATAGGAGGTTTTCTCGACCGGCGTGTCGCTGCCCGCCTTGGGCCACAGGTAGGGCACAAACCCCGCGCCGCTGGCCTGCACGGTGCGCACGAACTCCACAAACAGCTGCTTGCCGTTGGGGTCTTTGTTGGCGGTGAGGTCTTGCCCGTTGAGTTCGGGGCGGATGGGATGCATCACCATGCGCGGGTGCATGTCGTTGATCCACACATACTCGTTGCCGCTGTAGCGCACGGCCTGGATGGCCGCCGCCGCGCGCTTGCGGGCCTCGTCGTCGGGCATGCCGCCCTTGGTGCTGAGGTCGTGGAAATGTGTGGCGATGCCATGCGCCGACTCCACCACCTGGCGCACGCCGGTCTGGCGTTCTTCCAGGATCAGCTGGCGTTCGGACACCAGGAACCAGGCGGTCATGACGGCGATGCCGAGGAGGGCGCTCAGCACCAGAAGGGCCAGTTTGCGTGCGATGGTCATGGAGGGCCTCTTGAAACGGAACGAGAAAGCCGTGCGCGGTGGTCCCGCAGCAGGGCGGCAGCATCGCTTGCAGGGTAATGCCGCAGCCCCGCAGGCGGCATGGCGATAACCCGCATGGGCGGGCCCGAAGGAGGCAAGGCCGCCCGGGGCCGGGCGGGAGAACAGTGGGGCGGGGAAGGGCTACACCAGCCGCGCCGCCACCAGTTCCTTCTTGAGGTAGGCGTAGAACAGGGGCGCCGCCACCAGCCCGGCGGGGCCGAACACCGCCTCGGCGACAAACATCACGGAGAGCAGCTCCCACACGCCCATCTGCGTGCGGCGGCCGACCACCTTGGCGTTGATCACGTATTCGGCCTTGTGGATCAGGATCAGGAAACCCAGGCAGGCGGCTGCCGCCAGCGGCGACACCGACAACCCCACGATGGTGATGACCACGTTGCACACCAGGTTGCCCACGATGGGCACCAGCCCTGCGACGAAGGTGAAGGTGATCAGCACCGGCGTGTAGGGCAGCTCCAGGCCCCACAGCGGCAGCGCAAACAGCAGGAACAGCGCGGTGAGCAAGGTGTTGAACGCCGCGATCCAGAACTGGGCGGCCACGATCTGGCGGAAGGCTTCACCAAACAGCGTGATGCGCAGCTTGAGCTGCTGGGCCAGTGGCCCGCGCGCCAGCACCGGGGGCCGCACGGCCGCCAGGGCGCCAATCAGCAGGCCTACGTAGGCAAACAGGATGCTGGCCAGCCAGGCCCGCCCGGCCACGGCCAGGGCCCCGGCCTTGGCGCCCAGGTAGCTGGCGATGATGCGCTGGATGTCGGCGGCGCCTTCGGGCAGGTGCGAGGCCATGTCGGCGGGCAGCTTCAGGCGCAGCTCTAGCACCGTGCGCGCCATGTAGGTGAGCAGCTCCTGGTACTGCTGCGGCGCGCTGACCAGATAGCCCCGCGAATGGGTGAGCCCGATGGCCAGCAGGGCCAGCGGCAGCAGCATCACCAGGCCGGCCGCCGTGATCTGCGCTGCGCGCAGGCGGGTGGATGAGGGAGCACTCTGGCGCTGCATGCGGCCCAGGCCCTGCGCAAACCAGCCAGTGAGCGCGCGGGTGAGCAGAAAGCCCAGGCACACACACAGCAAGCCGGGCAGCAGGCCACGCCACATCACCAGCAGCAAAGCCCCGGCCACCAGCAGGTAGCTGGCGGTCACGATGCCCTGGTTCAGGGCCCGGGGGGGCTGCGTGGTGGGCGCGGGCTCCGTCAGGGCGGAGGGGGAAGGGGCCGGAGAAGGGCGCTGCGCCATGCGCTGGTGCGGGGCTGGACGGGGGCTGCGTGGGTCAGGCCACGACCACGGCGGCACCTTCGCCGCGCGCTGCAATCGTGCCAATGGCGTACACCTGCTCGCCGGCGGCGCGCAGCGTGGCGGCCGTGGCGTCGGCATTCGCCGCGTCCACCACCACCACCATGCCAATGCCGTTGTTGAAGGTGCGGTTCATCTCGATGTCGTCAATGCCGGCGGTCTTCTGCAGCCAGGCGAATAGCTCGGTCTGGGGCCAGCTGCCCTTCTTCAGGTGGGCGGCCGTGCCGTCGGGCAGCACGCGGGGGATGTTTTCCAGCAGGCCACCGCCGGTGATGTGGGCCAGGGCCTTGATGGGGTGGGCCGCCAGTGCGGCCAGTACGTTCTTCACGTACAGGCGGGTGGGTTCCATGATGGCTTGCTTGAAGGGCTTGCCGTCCAGCGTGGCCGGCACGGTGCCTGCGGCCTCTGCGCGGTCAATGCACTTGCGCACCAGGCTGAAGCCGTTGGAGTGCACACCATGGCTGGCCAGGCCCAGCACCACATCGCCAGGGGCCACGTCCTTGCCGGTCAGGATCTTTGACTTTTCGACCGCGCCCACGGCAAAACCGGCCAGGTCGTATTCGCCTGCAGGGTACATGCCGGGCATTTCGGCGGTTTCGCCGCCGATCAGGGCACAGCCGCTCAGCTCGCAGCCCTTGGCGATGCCACCGACCACGGCTGCGGCCGTGTCCACATCGAGTTTGCCGCAGGCGAAGTAGTCGAGAAAAAACAGGGGCTCGGCGCCCTGCACCAGCACGTCGTTCACGCTCATGGCCACCAGGTCAATGCCCACGGTGTCGTGCATGTTCCACTCGAACGCCAGCTTGAGCTTGGTGCCCACGCCGTCGGTGCCCGAGACGAGCACGGGCTCCTTGTAGCGCTTGGGCACCTCGAACAGGGCGCCAAAGCCGCCGATGCCCGCCAGCACGCCTTCGCGCATGGTCTTCTTGGCCAGCGGCTTGATGCGCTCGACCAGGGCGTCGCCCGCGTCGATGTCAACGCCGGCGTCTTTGTAGGAGATGGGGGTGGAGGGGGCAGAAGAGCTCATGGGAGGGTGCTTTGGTGCTGGTAGGCCCGACAGGCGGGCTGGAATCCGGGGATTTTAAGGGGGCTGGCCCGTTGGGGCCGCTCAGCCCTGTGTGACCGGGGGCTTTGGGGTGCCTGCGCCGGCCCGTGCGTGCCACAGCACGCCCGCCAGCGCCAGGGTGCTGAACACGCCACCCGCGATGAACGTAGCGCTGGCGCCCCACTGGTCCCACAGCAGGCCAGCCATGGCGCTGGCGATCAGCAGCGCCACGCCGCTGACCAGGTTGAACATGCCAAACGCCGTGCCACGCAGGTCAGCGGGCGCCGTGGCGGCCACCATGGTGGCCAGCAGCCCCTGTGTCATGGCCATGTGCAGGCCCCACAAGGCAATGCCCAGCCAGGCCACCACGCCGCGCCCGCTCAGGGCCAGCAGCACATCGGCGGCGATCAGCACCACCAGGCCCCAGGCCAGCAAGGTGGTATGGCTCATCCGGTCGGAGAGTTTGCCCAGCGGGTAGGCCCCGAGGGCGAACACCAGGTTCATGAGCACCAGCGCCAGCGGCGTCCAGGCCAGGGGCAGCCCGTCCTGCTGCAGGCGCAGCACCAGAAACGCCTCGCTGAAACGCGCCAGTGTGAAGACGGCGCCCAGGGCCACCACCCACCAGTAGCCCCGGCTCAGGCGGCGCAGGTTCTCGCGCCGGATGGGGTTGGTGCGTGGCTGGCCGGCCGGGCGCTCGGGCTCCTTCACGCCACACACCAGCACCACCATGCACAGTGCGGCCGGGATCACGGCCACCCAGAACACCGCGCGGAAATCGTTGGCCCACAACAACATCAGCCCCATGGCGAGCAGGGGGCCCACGAAGGCCCCCACGGTGTCGAGCGACTGCCGCAGCCCGAACGCCGCGCCACGTTGCTCCGGCGGTGCCAGGTCGGCCACGAGTGCATCGCGCGGGGCCCCCCGGATGCCTTTGCCCACACGGTCGAGCAGCCGGGCCGTGACCACCAGGCCAACCGTGGAAGCCAGGGCGAACAGCGGTTTGGACAGCGCGCCCAGCCCATAGCCCAGCACGGCCAGCGGTTTGCGCTTGCCCCACCAGTCGCTCAGCGCCCCGGAAAACACCTTGAGAATCATCGCCGTGGCTTCGGCCGCCCCCTCGATGAGGCCCACGGTGAGCATGCTCACGCCCAGGGCTGCGACCATGAAAACCGGCAGCAGGCTGTGGATCATTTCGGAGGAAATGTCCATGAGCAGGCTGACAAACCCCAGTGCCCAGATGCCTGCGGGCAGGCGCTTGGAAGGGGAGGTGGGAGGGGTCATGGTGCGGGGATCTCGACGGCGGGGCCGGGTGGCGGCTGAGGGGGCGTGTGGCAGACTAAAATCGTTGCCATTGTCGCCCAGCCCCTGCAAGGGGTGCCGGTCGGTTACAACGCGCTGTAAGCCACTTTGTCGCCGCGCCTGGCCGCAGTCACCGACGGCCTGGCGCCTTCCCACCCACTTTTGATGCCGCTGCTGATCCTCTTCCTGTCCGCCGCTCCCGCACCCCTTGCCATGGGCCTGCCCCTGCTGCCGGGGGGCTGCGCATGATGAAGCAACTGGCGCTGGACATTGGCTTGGCCACAGGGCCTACGCTGGCCCGTTTTTTTTCTGGTCCCAATGAGGCCGCTCTGCAGCACCTGCGCCTGGCGGCCGGCGCGGGCAGCAGCGAGGCCACCCGCTCGCCCGTGCCCACCTACCTGTGGGGCGAGCCCGGCAGCGGCAAGACGCACCTGCTCCAGGCCGTGCGCCAGGCCCTGCGTGAGCAGGGCTCCAGCGTGGGCTGGCTCGACCCTTCGGTGGCTGAGCCCGCAGATTTTGATGAGAACTGGACCGCCGTGGTCATGGACGATGTGCACCTGTACAGCACCGCCCAGCAAGCCACGGCCTTCAACTGGTTCGTCAACGCCATCAGCCCTGCCAGTGGCAGCCAGCGCTGGGTGCTGGCCGCCGGCAGCCTGCCCCCGGCCGACCTGCCGCTGCGCGACGACCTGCGCAGCCGCCTGGGCTGGGGCCATGTGTTCCAGCTGCAGTTGCTGGGCGAGGCCGAGCGCCGCTCCGTGCTGCGCCAGGAGGCCGACGCGCGCGGCGTGTTCCTGGGCGACGAGGTGATGGACTACATGCTCAACCGCTTTTCGCGCGACCTGGGCAGCCTGATGCAGCTGCTCGACCAGCTGGATGCGTTTGCGCTGCGCACCCAGCGTGCCATCACGATCCCCTTGCTCAAGACCATGCTGGAGTCGGAGTGATGCTCCGGGCCTGCCGTACTCTTTTTTGCACCTTGTGAGCCTGAATGACCTCTGATACCCGCCCGCGGCTTGCGCTGTTCGACCTCGACCACACGCTGCTGCCGCTCGACTCCGACTACGAGTGGGGCGAGTTCACCATCCGCATCGGCTGGAACGATCCCGTGGAGTTCGCGCGCCGCAACGACGAGTTCTACGCCCACTACCAGGCGGGCACGCTCAACGTGCACGACTACGTGCGTTTTGCCACCGAGGCCGTGCGCCTGCGCGGCCCCGAGGCAGCGGCTGCTGCGCACCTGCAGTTCATGCGGGATGTGATCAGTCCGGCCATTCAGCCCCAGGCGCTCAGCCTTGTCCGCCAGCACCAGGCGGCGGGCGACGAGGTGCTGATCGTCACCGCCACCAACGAGTTCGTGACCACGCCCATCGCCCAGGCGCTGGGCGTGGAGACGCTGCTGGCCGTGCAGCTGGTGCGTGACGCCAGTGGCTGGTACACCGGCGAAATCGACGGCATCCCCACCATGCGCGAAGGCAAGGTGTTGCGCATGGAACAATGGCTGGCCGAGCGCCAACTCGGCTGGGGTGATGTCGAAAGCACGTTCTACAGCGATTCCATGAATGACGTGCCCCTGCTGGAGAAGGTGGACCACCCGGTGGCCACCAACCCCGACCCGCGCCTGCGTGCCCTGGCCCAGGAGCGCGGCTGGCGCATACTGGACCTGTTCACGGCCCCGGCCGCCCAGGATGCGTCCTGACACCTGCGCGAGCGCAGCCCTCCTGATTACTCCCTACCCATGATCAAGAAGTTCATCGACAAACTGCTGGGCAAATCGACGCCCGGCACCTCGGGCGGCAAGCCCCATTTCGGCAAGCGCGAAGAGGTGCCCGCCTCGGTCCATGGCATCAACCCCGAACTGGTGGACCGCCGCGCCGCCGACGTGGTGGCCACGCTCAAGCAGGCCGGGTTTGAGGCCTACATCGTGGGCGGTGCCGTGCGCGACCTGCTGCTGGGCCTGCGCCCCAAGGACTTCGACGTGGCCACCAACGCCACGCCCGAGCAGGTCAAGGGCCTGTTCCGCCGCGCCTTCATCATCGGCAAGCGCTTTCGCATCGTGCACGTGGTGCACGGCCGGGGGCGTGAGCATGAAGTGATCGAGGTCTCCACCTTCCGCGCTTACCTGGACAACGCCGCTGCGGGCCAGGTGGCGGGCAACGAAAAGACCAGCAAGGCCCAGCTGTCGGGCATGCAGCATGCCGTGGACGCCAGCGGCCGCGTGCTGCGCGACAACGTCTGGGGCCCGCAGGACGAAGACGCCACGCGCCGCGACTTCACCGTGAACGCCATGTACTACGACCCGGTGAGCCAGATCGTGGTGGATTACCACAAGGGCCTGCAGGACGCCAAGAAGAAGACGCTGCGCATGATCGGCGACCCCGCCACCCGCTACCGTGAAGACCCGGTGCGCATCATCCGCGCCGTGCGTTTTGCGGCCAAGCTCAGCCCTTTGGGCTTCAGCATCGACGCCAAGTCGGCCGCGCCCCTGGTGCAATCCCAGGCCCTGCTGGCCGAGGTGCCCCAAAGCCGCATGTTTGACGAAATGCTCAAGCTGCTGCAGACGGGCCATGCCATTGCCACCATCGAGCAGCTCAAGAAGCTGGGCATGGCCAAAGGCATCTACCCGCTGCTGGATGTGGCCGTGGAGCGCGCGGACTCCGCTTTTGTCAAAGCGGCCCTGGTGGACACCGACCGCCGCGTGAACGAAGGCAAGCCCGTGGCCCCCAGCTTCTTGCTGGCCTGTGTGCTGTGGGAAGACGTGCGCAATGGCTGGCAAGAGCGCCTGAACCAGCGCCAGCACCCGCTGCCCGCGCTGCAGGAGGCCATCGACGAAGTGTTCGACCGCCGCATCGGCGACGTGTCGGGCCGGGGCAAGCTGGCGGCCGACATGCGCGAGATCTGGGTCATGCAGCCCCGCTTTGAAAAGCGCGTGGGCAGCACGCCGTTTGGCATGGTGATCCAGCCACGCTTTCGCGCTGGTTTCGACTTCATGCGCCTGCGTGCCGATGTGGGCGAGGTCGAAGAGGCGCTGGCCGAATGGTGGCAGGACTTCCAGACCGCCGACGACGAACGCCGCGACGACCTGATGGACCAGGCGCGTGAAGAGCAGAAGGCGCGCCAGAAGGCCCAGCCCGTGGTCAAGCGTGTGCCCCGCAGCGCGCCTGCCGCGCCGCAGCGCGCGCAGGGCCCGGCGACAGAATCCGAGCCCATGGGCGGCGAGGCCGAGTTGGCCTCGGAAGGTGGTGGCCCCAAGAAGCGTCGCCGCCGTCGCCGCAAGCCAGGAGGCGGTGAAGGCGCTGCGCCCGCTGCTGCCGCAGGCGAGTGAGTCGACTGCACATGGCCGCCGTGCAGCCCATGGTGGGGTCGGCAGAGGGCGGTGTGGTGTCCGTGGCTGCCCCTTCGGCGGTCTTTGTGGGCCTGGGCGCCAACCTGGGTGACCGGGAGGCTACCCTGCGCTCCGCCTTGCAAGCCATGGCGCAATTGCCAGGCACGCGGGTGGAACGCGTGTCGCCGCTGTACGGCAGTGCGCCGGTGGATGCTGGTGGGCCGGACTACCTCAACGCCGTGGCCGCACTGGCCACCACGCTGACACCCCAGGCCTTGCTGCAGGCCCTGCAAGCCATCGAACAATCTGCGGGCCGCGAGCGCCCCTACCGCAACGCGCCGCGCACGCTGGACCTGGACATCCTGTGGTTTGGCGACCAGGTGATCCACACCCCCACGCTCACCGTGCCCCACCCCCGCATGGCCGAGCGCGCGTTTGTGCTGCGCCCGCTGGCCGACCTGGTGCCGGAGCGGGTGGACGCTGCGTGCCTGCAGGCGGTGGCATCGCAGGGCATCTACCTGCTGGCCGGCACGGGCTGGGCAGAGGGTGTGGCAGGCGATTGCTTCTAATTGCTCCTGCTCCTGCTCCTGATTGCTCCTGAAATGAGAGCTGCTATCGCTTAATGGACGGGCGGTAGAGCCAAAAAACAATCAAACTTTTGACGCGGTGGTGTTCCACAACGTTTGGCGGGCCGTGTGATGGTTGGGCAGCGCTTTGGCGGGCCCATCCGATGTCTATGGCGGGATTGGTGCGCACCCTGAGAAACCGGTGCTGCCGCCTCCGGCCGCAGCACCGAGACGCGAAGCGCCTCAGGGGGTCAATCGACCTTTGCGCCAGAGGCTTTCACCACCTGCTGGTACTTGGCGCGCTCGGCGGCCATGAAGCTGTCGAACTGCTGCGGCGTGGTGGGCACGGGCTCGGCCAGCAGGGCGCCAAAGCGGGTCTTGGTCTCGGGCGCGTTCAGCGCCGCCACAAAGGCCTTGTTCAGCTTCTCGATGATGGGCTTGGGCGTGGCCGCAGGTGCCACCAGGCCCCACCAGGTGTCGATGGAGAAACCCTTGAACGTGGCCGACAGCGGGGGCACACCCGGCAGCGAGGCCGAGGCGTCCAGCGAGGTCACGGCCAGCGCCTTGAGCTTGCCTGCGCGGATGTTGGGCGCGGCGGCGGCCAGGTTGTCGATGTTGAAGTCCACCTCGCCCGCCAGCAGGGCCAGCTGGGCTGGGTTGGCGCCCCGGTAGGGGATGTGCAGGGCGTAGATGCCCGCGCGCTGCTTGAACATCTCGCCCGCCAGGTGGCCCGCGCTGCCGTTGCCGCCGCTGCCGTAGTTGAGCTTGGCGGGGTTGGCCTTGGCGTAGGCGATCAGGTCGGCCACCGAGTTGATCTTGAGCTGCTCGGCCTTCGCGGCGTTCATGACCAGCACATTGGGCACACGCACCATCTGCGTGATGGCTGCAAAGTCCTTGCCGGCGTCATAGGGCATGCGGGCATACAGCCAGGGGTTCACCGCATGGGTGGCGGTGGCGGCGATGCCGATGGTCAGGCCATCGGGCGTGGCCTTGGCAATCGCGTCGGCGCCGATGTTGCCGCCCGCGCCTCCCTTGTTGTCGATGATCACCGTGCCCAGCGAGTCGCGCACGCGTTCGGCCAGCGCGCGCGCCGTCACGTCGATGGGGCCGCCGGGGGCATAGGGCACGATCAGGCGGATGGGCTGGCCCGTGTCCTGCGCAGACGCGATGGACGGGGAGAAAGCGGCTGCGGCTGCGGCGGCGGCGAGGAGGATGGTTCTGCGGTTCATGGTGCCATTGTGCAAAAAAATCGTAAGACAGCTTACGAAGCCCTGTCAGGCGATGCGGGAAGAGGTGTCGGAAAGCCCCAGGTCTTCCACCAGCATGCCCAGTTCGTGGGACGAGCGGATGTCCAGTTTCAGGAAGATGGCCGAGCGGTGGGTGTCCACGGTGCGGGGGTCGATGGGGCGTTCGGGGTCGCGCTGGGCCAGGGCGCGGGCGGCCTCCTTGCTGCTGATGCCGGTGGCCAGCAACCGGGCCACCTCCTGCTGGCGGGGGCTCAGCGCGTTCCAGCGCTCCAGCAGCAGGCCGCGCCGCTGCACATGGTGTGCTTGCTCGTGCGACAGGTGCGCGGCCCTGGCGACGGCGGCCAGCAAGGTTTGCTCGTCGCAGGGCTTTTCCAGCCAGTCCACGGCCCCCTGCTTGACGGCGGCCACGGCCGAGGCGAGCTCGCCATGGGCCGACAGGAACACGGTTTTGAGGACCGTGCCCTGCTGGCGCATGGCCTCGAACACCTGCAGCCCGCTCATGCCGTCCATGCGCAGGTCCAGCAGCACACAGCCGGGCTGCGCGAGGTTGGCCTGCGACAGAAAGGCGGCCCCGCCCGCGAACGTGTGGACGGTGTGCCCGCGCGAGAGCAGCAGCGCGGCCAGCGACTGGCGCACGCCGTCGTCGTCGTCCACGATGTGGACCCGCGTGTCGTCAGCGGTTGGGGGGGCGAGGGGGTCGTGGGTCATGGTGTGCGTGTTCACGGATCGAGGGGCAGCCGGATCTCGAAGAGGGCGCCGCCGCCGTCGCGGTTGCGGGCCTGCAGCTCGCCACCCATGCTCTCGACGATGGAGCGGCAGATGTTCAGCCCCAGCCCCAGCCCGTCCGAACGGGTGGTGAAAAAGGGCTCGAACAGGCGCTCGGCGATCCCCGGGGGCAGGCCGGGGCCGCGGTCGAGCACCTGCACCAGCGCGTGGCCGCCATCGGTTGTGATGCGCAGCCGCAGCTCGTGCCCACCGGGTGGGGGCGTGTGGGTCTGCATGGCCTGCAGGGCGTTGAGGCCGAGGTTGATCACCACTTGCTCCAGCAGCACGCGGTCTGCGCTGACACGCAGTGGCACGGGCGCCTGGTCGATGCGCACGGGGATGCCATGGCGGCGGGCTTCGGCGCGCAGCAGCAGGCCCAGGGATTGTTCGACGATGGCCTGCAGGTCGCAGGGTTCGCGGGTTTCGGGGTGCTGGCGCACCCAGCGCCGGATGCGGCCCACGATGTCCGAAGCCCGCAGCGCTTGCGCCGACAGCGCCGCCAGGCTGTCGTTGAGTGGCCCGGTCTTGCCCTGTTCGGCCAGCGCACGCGCGGCCGCCGCATAGTTGACCAGGGCCGCCAGGGGCTGGTTGAGTTCGTGCGCCAGGGTGGACGCCATCTCGCCCACGGTGACGACGCGCTGCACGCGCTGCAGCTGTGTTTCGCGCTGTTGCTGCTGTTCTTCCGCGCGCTTTTGCGCCGTGATGTCCACCACCGAACTCATCCAGCCGATGTGCTGGCCGTTGCCGTCGATGAGGTGCGCCGTGTAGAACATGGTGTACACGTCCGACCCGTTGCGGTGCCGCAGCCGGTTCTCCTTGCCCTGGGGTGTGGCCTTGCCGGCCAGGATGGTGTCGCTGTCGTTCCAGTGCCGGTCCAGCTCGTCGGGGTGCCAGTAGGGGTAGGGTGGCAGCTGGCCGACGAGCTCGTCAGCGCTGTAGCCCACCATGTCGCACATGGCGGCGTTCACGTAGACGATGCGGCCTTCCAGGTCGCGGGCACGCATGCCCACGAGCAGCGAGTCCTCCATCGACTGGCGGAAGGCCTGGGCCTGCTGCAGGGCATGGGTGCGTTCTTGCACACGCTGCTCCAGCCCGATGCGGGCCTGGCGGTTTTCTGCCAGGCGGCGCTCGCGCAGCTGCCAGTAGAGCGCACCCAGCACCAGCAGGCCCGAGGCCAGCGTGGCCAGCGCCCAGGCCTGCTGGCGCGCCACGGTGACCACCCGGCTGTCGGCCGTGACGGTGAGTGTCCAGCCCAGGTCGGGCAGGGCTTCCTCAAACGCCAGGTACTGCTTGCCGTTGCCATCCAGGCGCAGCTCCGCGCCGGGCGGGTCGTTCTGCTGGCGCAGCGCCCAGGGCACGGGGCGGGGTGTCCAGCCGGTGCCGTACTGCTCGTTGTGCTGGAGCTGCTGCACGTCGGCGGCGGTCACGGGCCGGCTGGTGCGGTAGAGCCAGGCTGGCACCGAGCCCAGGAACACGATGCCACGCTCGTCGGTCACAAACACCGGGTCGCGCAGCTGCTCCCAGGGGTTGGCGATGGGCTCCATGCGCACCTTGACGGCCACCACACCGATCACCTGGCCGTTTTCCCGCACCGGCGCAGAGACAAACAGGCCGGGCTCGCCCGTGGTTTTGCCCACGCCATAGAAGCGGCCGGTTTCTCCGTTCAGTGCATCCCGAAAGTAGGGGCGGTTGCGGTAGTTCTGGTGCACGAAGCTGTTGGGCGTGTCCCAGTTGCTTGATGCGAGCGTGAGGCCCTGCAGGTCCATCACGTAGAGCATGTCGGAGCCCGCGTGGTGGTTCACGGTCTGCAGGTAGGCGTTGGCGGCATCGCGCACCTCCTGGGATGCGGGGTGGTGCAGCAACTGGCGCACCAGCGGGTGCTGGGCGGTGGTGAAGGGCAGGTAGTTGTAGCGCGTGGCCACCCCCCGCAGGGCCAGGGCCTGTACCTCGCCCGAGCGGCGCAGGTTGTCCCATTGGGTGTCACGCTCGCTTTGTGCGGCCCATTCGCCCGCTCCCACCACCAGCAGCACCGCCACGCAGAGCATGGCGGCAATGAACCCGGCACCCCAGCGCCGGTGGGGCATGGCGCGCGGGGTGCCTTCCGCTGGGGAGTCGGCGGGCGCCGCGCGCGGTTTCACGGTCAGCCGCCGTGTTTATCGGCCTCGGAGGTGAACGAGTCGGCGAAGAACTCTTCGGGGGGCAGGCCGCGCTGGGCGCTGTAGGCATCGCGGGCCGAATCGACCACGATGGGCGCGCCGCAGGCATAGACCTGGTGGCCCGAGAGGTCGGCAAAATCGTCCAGCACGGCCTGGTGCACAAAACCCGTGCGGCCGCTCCAGGCGTCCTCAGGCAGGGCGTTGGAGATGACCGGGATATAGCGCAGCCAGGGCAGTTCGGCGGCGCGGGCCTGCACCCAGTCGTGCATGTAGAGGTCTTCCGGGCGGCGGCCGCCCCAGTAGAGCGCGGTGGGGCGGGTGATGCCCTTGAACTGCAGGTGCTCGATGAGCGCCTTGATGGGGGCAAAACCGGTGCCCGAGGCCAGCAGCACGATGGGTTTGTCCGAGTCCTCGCGCAGGAAGAAGCTGCCAAACGGGCCTTCGACCCGCAGGATTTCCTTTTCCTTCATCGCGCCGAACACATGGTCGGTGAACTTGCCGCCCGGCATGTGGCGGATGTGCAGCTCCACGCCCGGGGCCTCGGTTTGCGTGTGGGGGGCGTTGGCCATCGAATAGGCGCGGCGGGCGCCGTCGCGCAGGATGAACTCGATGTACTGGCCCGCGTGGTAGCGGAAGGTGTCGGCGGCGGGCAGCTGCAGGCGCACCTGCATCACATCGTGCGACTTCTTCTCCAGTGCCGCCACGCGCACGGGCATTTTTTTGACCGGGTAGGCGCTTTCGTCAGTGACCTGGCGCGATTCAAGCACCACATCTGACAAAGGGTGCGCGCAGCAGGTCAGCACCAGGCCGGCGGCCTCTTCGTCGGCCGTGAGCGCCTTGGACTGGTGTCCGCCATGGTGCACCGTGCCGCTGATTTTCTTGCACTTGCAGGAGCCGCAGGCACCGTCCTTGCAGCCGTAGGGCAGGCCGACACCGCTGCGGATGGCGGCGGCCAGGATGGCCTCGCCCGCATTGGCACTGAAAGCGCGGCCGCTGGGCTGCACGGTGATCTGGAACGCTGCGGTGGTGGCAGCCTCGGCGCTGGTCATGTTGTGGGTATCCTCGGGACGTGTTCTATCCAAGCAAACGGACCCGATTTTGCCTTCAAACCAAAGCCCCCTCGGCGCCCTGCCAGCGCGCTTTCGCCGTGAACGCCTGCTGATCGTCGGGTGTGGTGACGTGGGTCAACGCGTGGCGCGCGCCCTGAACACCGGCCCCGGCGCCGGGCGCCTGCAGGTGCTGGCGCTGACTTCCAGCCCCGCAAGGGTGGCTGGTTTGCGCCGCCTGGGGGTGACGCCGCTGGTGGGCAACCTGGATGACGCCGCCACGGTGCGGCGCTTGTCGGGGGTGGCCACGCGGGTGCTGCACCTGGCCCCACCGCCGGGTGAAGGGGCTGGGGGGGCTGCCTGGTGGTGTGACCCGCGCACCGTGGCACTGGCCCGGTTGCTGCGGCTGCGCAGCCTGCCCCTGTCTCTGGCTTACGCATCGACCAGCGGGGTCTATGGCGACTGCCAGGGCGCCCTGGTGTCCGAGACGCGAACCCTGGCCCCGGCCACGCCCCGCGCGCAGCGCCGGGTGAATGCCGAGCGCGCCGTGCGCCACCTGGGCCGTGCCGGGGTGCGGGCCAGCGTGCTGCGCATTCCGGGCATTTACGCGCCCGACCGCGAGGGCGGCACGCCCGAGGCCCGCCTGCGCCGGGGAACTCCGGTGCTGGTGCCCGAAGACGATGTGTTCACCAACCACATCCATGCCGATGACCTGGCACGGGCCTGCATGGCAGCCTTGTGGAAAGGGCGCCCCCAGCGCGCCTACAACGTCAGCGATTCGACCCACATGAAGATGGGTGACTACTTTGACCTCGCCGCCGATCTGTATGGCCTGCCGCGCCCGCCGCGTGTGCCGCGCAGTACGGCCCAGGAGCAGCTGTCGCTGATGCTGCTGAGCTTCATGGGTGAGTCGCGCCGATTGGACAACCAGCGCATGCGGCAAGAGCTGGGGCTGCGGCTGCACTACCCCAGTGTGGCCGAAGGGCTGCGGGGCGTGGGGGCTTAGGACAGGCTCTTAGAGCCTGTTCAAAATCTTTTGAGCAATAGCGCCAGGAACGCCAGATGGACG
>JADMJR010000360.1 GCA_018780365.1 Acidovorax sp.
GGAGGCATCAAACCAGACCACGGCACGCAGGAATCGGGGGGAGGACATCAGCTTGGACATGGAAAGCTCCTTGGTGGATGGAAAAACGAATGAAAGAGGGCTCCATCGTTCCCGCCCCAGCGCATGCCGTCGATGACCTGGCAGGTAATGGCCCGTGCGCGGTTTGCACCTAGGATGGCGGCCATGACCTCCGCCACCCCTGCACCGCACCGCTCCCCGCGCCATCCCCTGCCGCACCGCGCGGCGGCTGCGGGGCCCGCCTCGTTTGGCGACCACCTGCGCACCTGGCGCCAGCAGCGGCACCTGAGCCAGCTGGAGCTGGCGGACGAAGCCGACATCTCCACGCGCCATGTGAGCTTCATGGAAACCGGCCGCACCAACCCCAGCCGCGACATGGTGCTGCGCCTGTGCGAGCGCCTGGCCATTCCACTGCGTGAGCGCAACGCCCTGCTGGTGGCCGCCGGCTACGCCCCCATGTACCGCGAACGCGCGCTGGACGACCCTGCGCTGGCCGCGGCGCGCCAGGCGGTGGAACTGGTGCTCAAGGGCCATGAACCCTGCCCCGCCATCGCGCTGGACCGTTGCTGGAACGTGGTGGCCACCAACCGGGCCGCACACGCCTTGCTGGCCGCACATGTCAGCCCCGAGCTGCTTGCGCCCCCGGTCAATGTGTTCCGCCTGAGCCTGCACCCCCAGGGGCTGGCACCGCGCATTGCCAACCTGGCGCAATGGCGCCACCACCTGTTTGAGCGCCTGCGCCAGCAAATCCAGGCCACGGCCGACCCCACCCTGATCGCCCTGCAGGCCGAATTGCGCGAATACCCTGCCCCCGAAGAACCCAACCCCCTGGTTCTGGCCGGTGAAATGCTGGGCGTGGTCATGCCCTTTTGTTTTGAAAGCGCACACGGCATGCTGTCGCTTATCAGCACCACCACGATATTCGGCACCCCGGTGGATGTGACGCTGCAGGAGTTGGCGGTGGAGTCGTTTTTTCCCGCCGATGAATTCACCGCGAAGCTGCTGCGCGAACTGGCGCAACCACAAAATGAGGACGGCGCAGACAGGCAAACCCCAAGGCCTTGAAGTGCCTGCCCAAAAGGCTCAGGCCGTACCCCCCGCCCTTTGCACGGCGGCCCATAAAAAAAGCCCGCATCAGCGGGCTTTTTTTATGGGCAAGCGTGCCATCAAATGGCGAACTTCTCGCGGCTTTCGTTTTGAATCCACTTGGGCGCCTTGCCACGGCCGGTCCAGGTCTGACCGGTTGCGGGGTCACGGTACTTGGGTGCCACCTTGGAGCCTGCGGTAGAGCTGCGGCCGGTTTTGCCTGCTGCCTTGCCGGCGGGGAACACATCCTGAGCGGTCAGACCATATTCGGCCACCAGTGCGCGAACCTGGGACACAGCATCCGACAATTCGCGGCGCCGGGCTTCGCTGATTTGTTGCTCAAGGGCTTCACGCTGCTTCAAAAGTTCTTTGTAGCTGGTCATGGTGTCTGAATAGGATGTGAGAGGTTGGTGACGCCGCGATTATAAGAATAATCAGAAGCCTGGGGGCCCGGCACGCCAATTTTCCATGAGAAAACCACAGATAACAGGGCTCTATATTCATTCTGGGCGAATACCAAGGCCCCGCATTGGGGAGCTTGTCCATTTTTCAAGGGCTGCGACGGGTACTGTGGCGTGACCAATACCCCATCGTTTTGTGGGTACTGCCACTCCAGTCCTCAAAAATACCCCGCCGCCACACAATACACCCCACGGCGGCAGGCAAACACCCGGCTTTCGCCATCCAAAGGCCCAGCGAGGCGTTATCCCCGCTCCTGCCCTGGTAAATCCCTAATATCCCGATGTGCGCTTGCCCCTGGCAGTCGCCAGGGGCACATCGGCACGCGGGCGGGGTTCAGCCTCCCCTCATGCCGTTGATTGGGGCCTGTGCGGTATCAGCAGAAAATCCAGGCTTCATCCCACCCACCACACACCATGGCTCTTTACTGCATTGGCGACATTCAGGGCTGCGATAGCGCCTTGGGCCGCCTGCTCGACACCATCGGCTTTTCTGCAAGCCGCGACACCGTTTACCTGCTGGGTGACCTCGTGAACCGGGGGCCGGATTCGGCCGCCGTGCTGCGCCGCAGCATGCGCCATGGCGACGCCATCCGCTGCCTGCTGGGCAACCACGACCTGCACCTGCTGGCCGCCGCACACGGTGCGCGCAAGCCCTCCCGGCGCGACACGCTGGGCACGGTGCTGGACGCCCCCGACCGCGACGCCCTGCTCGACTGGGTGCGCCAGCAGCCCCTGGCCCGCGCCCACACGCACGCCGGGCAGACGCTGCTGATGGTGCATGCCGGTGTGCTGCCCACCTGGTCTGCCGCAGAGACCCTGGGATACGCAGACGAAGTGCACACGGTACTGCGCAGCCCCGACCTGCCCGGTTTTCTGCACACCATGTACGGCAACACCCCCGACCACTGGCGCGACGACCTGACTGGCGCCGACCGCCTGCGCGTGATCGTGAACGCCCTCACCCGGCTGCGCTTTTGCTCGGCCGGCGGCGTGATGGATTTTGAGAGCACCGAAAGCGCCAGCGCCGCGCCACAGGGTCTCCTGCCCTGGTTCGACGTGCCCGGACGGCGCACGGCCGGCACGCTGATGGCGGTCGGCCACTGGTCCACGCTGGGCTGGCTCAACCGCAGCGACCTGCTGGGGCTGGACACCGGCTGCGTGTGGGGCGGCTGCCTGAGCGCCGTTCGCTTTGGCGCCACGCTGGCCGAGCGCGAACTGCTGCAGGTGCACTGCGAGCAGGCCCAGGCGCCCGGCTGAGCCGCAGCAGGCTCAGGATGAAACGGGTTCCAGCAGGGTCGACATGGCCGCAGACTGCCAGACACCACCGTCCTGCCCGGCGATCAACACGGCTAGCCCTGGCATGCGCTGCGCCAGCGCCCGACCCGCCAGCGGGCCCTGCACCATCAGCGCAGCGCCCAGGCCGTTGACGGCCGCCACATCCCGCGCCACCAGGCTCACGCCATGCACGCCCGATGCCGGGCGCCCGGTGCGCGGGTTGAGCACATGGTGCTGGCGCTGGCCTTGGTGGAAGAAAAATCGTTCATAGTCGCCCGACGAAGCCACCACCCCGGTGCCCGCCACGGCCACCACACCCAGCAGACGCTCGGGAGACCGTGGGTCGCGCAGCCCCACACGCCAGGGTCGGCCCTGCCACAGCCCTTGGGTCAGCACATCGCCACCGCCGTTGACCATGGCGTTCTCGACACCCTCGGAGCGCAACATGTTCATGCCGGCTTCCAGGATCGGTAGTTTGGCGATGCCACCCAGGTCCAGCGCCATACCCTGACGGGCCAGGAAGGCAGTGCCTGCTGCCACGTCCAGCACCAGGCTGCGCGCATCCACCAGTGGCAGTTGCCGCGCGATCTCGCTGGCGCCGGGCACCACCTTTTCGCCAGGCCCAAAGTTCCAGGACTTGAACGCCCCCACGGTCACATCAAAGGCCCCACGGCTTGTCGCCGACACACGCTGCGCGCTCTGCAGCACCGCCATGACCTCGGTCGGAACCCTCACCGGCGTCACGCCCGCAGCCAGGTTGATGCGGCTGACCACGCTGCGGGGCTGGTAGCGGCTCATGAGCGCCTCCAGCCTCTGCATCTCTGCATAGGCCCGGTCCATGGCGCGGCGCAGCTGCGGGCCATCAACGCCCTCCACCGCCATATCCACCTGCGTGCCCATCAGGGGACGCGAGCTGCGTTCAGACACCGCCAATGCGCCCGCTGACGCGCCAACACCCCAGACCGCACCACCCAGCAAGGGCAACGCCATCACCATGCGACGGCGCGACAAACCGTGGGGGGGCAGAGAAGCTTGCTGCATGGCGCCTCCGCTCAGAGCGACTTGTCGGCCATGTAATCCACGGCGGCCTTGACCTCGGCGTCGGTCAGATTGGCAGAGCCCCCCTTGGCAGGCATCATGCCCTTGGCCCCGGTAAAGCCCTCGATCGCGTGCTTGTACATCGTGTCCTTGCCCTGGGCGATGCGCGGGCCCCAGTCGGCCTTGTCGCCCGGCTTGGGGGCACCGGCCACGCCAGCGGCATGGCACATGGCGCAGGTCTTGCCAAACACGCTCTTGCCCAGTTCATTTTCTGCGGCGGCCGGGGCCGCTGCGGGCGCGGGGGCCGTCACAGCAGCGGGTGCCGCCGCCGGAGCTGGTTCCGACTTCTTGTCGCCACAACCGGCCAGCAGTGCAGCCAGGATCGCCACGGCGACCATCACGGTTTTCTTTTGCATCGCATACATCCTGTTCTTCGTCATTGAAACAACCAGCCCACAGAGCCTGTGACCGTGCGCAGAGCGCGTCCACGGTGTCGCCTGAAGCAGCCCTGCGGGCCATGCCCAGGCCCTCTTCAGACCGGTGCATTGACTGTAGGTGCAAGCGGTACTTTTGGGCAGATGCGGCCCCCGCCAAAACATGATCCAGATCAAATTGATTCATATTATGTGAATCTATTATCCGGGCCATGCAAAGCCATCACACCCTGCGAACACTGCGCCTTTGGGTGCTGGCGTGGTTTGTCATGGCGCTGAGTGCCGCGGTGGCTTCGCCGCTGGTAGCGCCACGGGGCATGGAGCTGGTCTGCTCCGGCTCTGGCACCGGTGGCGCCCGGCTGGTGGTGAAGACCGCCGAAGGCCTGGTGGCGGCAGATGCCATCGGCCTCGATTGCCCGTTGTGCCTGGCGACCGACACGCCACCGTCCACCCCGCCCGCAGCAGCCCCCACGGCCGCAGCCCCTCCATTCCAGCCCCGTTTTCACACACCACTTTCCGCACGCACAGAGGTGGCGCTCAGCCCCCCTGCACGCGCACCACCCCTTTTCAACTGAGCCATCCCAAAGAGGAAAACCATGACCGAGAGAAAAGACAGTTCCCTTCCCACTGCTGGCCTGGGCCGACGCAGCTTCATCAACACGGCCGCCCTGGTGGGCCTGACCGCAGGTGTTGCCGCCTGCACCGAAAAACCCAACGCCGCCACACCCGCAGCCCCTGCCGGTGCGGCCCCCGCAGCCAGCCATGCCACCAGTGCCAACCCCCACCTCAAGCCCGGCGAGCTGGACACCTACTACGGCCTCTGGAGCGGTGGCCACACGGGCGACATGCGCGTGCTGGGCCTGCCCTCGGGCCGCGAGATCACACGCATCCCCTGCTTTGTGCCCGACGCACTGGTGGGCTGGGGCATCACCAACGAGTCCAAGGCCATCATGGGCACCAAGCCCGATGGCAGCCTGAAGTACACGGTGGCCGACACCCACCACACCCATGCCTCGTACAAGGACGGCAACTACGACGGCCGCTACGCCTGGATCAACGACAAGATCAACAGCCGCATCGCGCGCATCCGCCTCGACTACTTCGTCTGCGACAAGATCACCGAGCTGCCCAACGTGCAGGGCTTTCACGGCATCTTCCCGGACAAGGCCGACCCGGTGGACCCTGCCATCAACTACACCACGCGCGTGTTCTGCGGCGGTGAGTTCGCCATCCCCCTGCCCAACACGGGCACGGAAGACTCGGGCAAATACCGTTCGATGTTCAGCTGCGTCGATGCAGAAACGATGGAAGTGCGCTGGCAAGTGCTGATCGACGGCAACTGCGATCTGGTCGCCACGTCATACGACGGCAAGCTGGCCGCCACCAACCAGTACAACGTGGAAATGGGCGCGAAGTACGAGGACATGATGTCCGCCGAACGCGATGCCTGCCTGTTCTTCAACGTGGGCCGCATCGAGGCCGCCGTGAAGGCTGGCAAGTTCAAGACCATCGGCACCAGCAAGGTGCCCGTGGTGGACGGCACGCACGAAGCCAACAAGGACCCCAAGACGGCCCTCACCGCCTATGTGTCGGTGCCCAAGAACCCGCACGGCGTGAACGCCAGCCCCGATGGCAAGTACTTCATCTGCGCCGGCAAGCTGTCGCCCACCGGCACCGTGATCGAGCTGGCCAAGGTGCTGGACTATTTCGACGGCAAGCTCGAAAAGCTGGACTCCGCCATCGTGGCTGAGGTGGAGCTGGGCCTGGGCCCGCTGCACACCGCGTTTGACGGCCGTGGCAACGCCTACACCACCCTCTTCCTGGACAGCCAGGTCGTGAAGTGGAACGTGGAGGCCGCCATCAAGTTCCACGCGGGCGACAAGACCGCCAAGTACGTGGTGGACCGCCTCGACGTGCAGTACCAGCCGGGCCACTTGAACGCCTCGCAGTCCGAAACCCGGGCCGCCGACGGCAAGTTCCTGGCCGTGGGCTGCAAGTTCTCCAAGGACCGTTTCCTGCCCGTGGGCCCGCTGCACCCCGAGAACGAACAGCTCATCGACATCTCGGGCGAGAAGATGGTGCTGCTGGCCGACCACCCCGTGCGTGGCGAGCCCCATGACTTCATCATCTTCAAGCGCGACCTGGTGCGCCCCAAGCAGGTCTACACGCTCGACGAGTTCCCGCTGGCGGTCAAGGACCCCAAGGAGTCCGGCGTGTTCCGCAGCGGCAAGAAGGTCACGGTGAAGATGACCTCGCAAGCCCCGGCCTTCAGCCTGCGCGAGTTCAAGCTCAAGAAGGGCGACGAGGTCACGCTGATCCTGACCAACCTGGACAAGATCGAGGACCTGACGCACGGCTTTGCGATCCCGAACTACAACGTGAACTTCATCGTGAACCCGCTGGAGACCAAGTCGGTGAGCTTCGTGGCCGACAAGCCCGGTGTGTTCTGGTGCTACTGCACGCACTTCTGCCATGCACTCCATCTGGAGATGCGCACCCGCATGATTGTGGAGGGTTAACCAGGGCGATCCCCCTGAGGCGCTGCGCGCCTTCCCCCTTCTCTCGGCTTCGCCGGGAAGGGGGACGCAGCCCTCGCGGCGGGGCGGCCCTTGCTCGGCTGCTCTCGCCTGGGGCGCGCCAGTTGCGCAGATTGCGCTTCCTGTTGGGGTGGCTTTGTTGAACCTAAACCATCCGTTCGGGCTGAGCTTGTCGAAGCCCTGCGCGGCGCTCAGTGATGACACCTCCGTGAATACTGAGCAGATTTTCGAATGAAATTGGCCGCTAGCGCCTGATGAATAAGCGCTAGCAGCTATCAAAAAGATAGTCCCATGATTTCCCTCCGTCGGCAGTTCGCCACGCTTCTTCTGGTCTTGTTGGCAGCACTTTGGCTGGCGCCGCGCGCGCATGCTGCGGCAGGCGCCTACGAGGCCGAACTGCCTGCGGAACTCTCTACCGCGCGCGACATGTGCGCGCTGGTGCCGTGCAAGGACGTGTTTCCCGGCGCCAGCCATTTCTCTGAACGCAAGGGTCAGCCGCCCTACGTAGAGGCTTACGACAACGACAGCGCGCAAAAGAAGCTGCTGGGCTACGTGATGCTCTCCACCGACATCACGGACACCCCTGCCTACTCGGGCAAGCCCGTGGTCACGCTGATCGGCATGGACACACAGGGCCACTTTGTGGGCGTGAAGGTGCTCAAGCATTCCGAGCCCATCCTGCTGCTGGGCATT
>JADMJR010000268.1 GCA_018780365.1 Acidovorax sp.
GCGCGGCTTTTTTGCGCGCCTGTTCTGCGCCGATGAACTGGCGGGCGCAGGCTGGGCGGGCCCGATCGCCCAAGTCAACCAGAGCTATACAGCCCTCCAAGGCACCGTGCGTGGCATGCACTACCAAAAGCCGCCGCACGCCGAGATGAAGCTCGTGAGCTGCCTGCGCGGCGAGGTCTGGGATGTGGCCGTGGACCTGCGCCAGGGCTCGCCCACCTTTTTGCAGTGGCATGCCGAGCATTTATCCGCAGACAACGGCAACGCGCTGCTGATCCCGCCCGGTTTTGCCCACGGCTTCCAGGCGCTGACCGACCATGCCGAGCTGCTGTATTGCCACTCTGCGGCCTACGCCCCCGCCGCCGAAGCGGGGCTGCACCCGCTCGACCCGCGCCTGGCCATTGCCTGGCCGCTGCCGGTGGGGCAAATGTCGCCCCGCGACGCAGGCCAGCCCGGGATGACCGAAGAATTCGAAGGAGTGCGCCTGTGAAGTGCCGACACTGCGGCAGCCCGCTGCAACTGCCGTTTTTGGACCTGGGCAGCGCGCCCCCGTCCAACGCCTACCTGAGCGAAGCCGCCCTGCGCGCGCCTGAGACCTGGTTCCCCCTGCGCCTCTTGGTGTGCGAGACCTGCTGGCTGGTACAGACCGAAGACCACGCCGGGCGCGAGGCGCTGTTCACTGACGACTACGCGTACTTCAGCTCGTTCTCATCGTCTTGGCTGGCCCACGCCAAGGCCTATGTCGAGGCGATGCGCGAGCGCCTGGACCTCACCGCCGCGAGCCGCGTGGTCGAGGTCGCATCGAACGACGGCTACTTGTTGCAGTACGTGCAGGCGGCGGGTATCCCCTGCTACGGCGTGGAGCCCACGGCCAGCACCGCAGCCGCAGCCCGTGCCAAAGGCATCGAGGTGGTCGAGCGCTTCTTCGGCGTGGCGCTGGCCGATGAGCTGGCCGCCGCAGGCCGCCAGGCCGACCTGATCGCCGCCAACAACGTGCTGGCCCATGTACCCGACATCAACGACTTTGTGGGCGGCTTCACGCGCTTGCTCAAGCCCCACGGTGTGGCCACCTTCGAGTTCCCGCACCTGCTGCGCATGGTGGAGGGCTGCCAGTTCGACACGGCGTACCACGAGCATTACTCGTATTTGTCGCTCACGGCGGTGCAGCGCATCTTTGCGGCCAACGGCCTGGTGGTGATCGATGTGCAGGAGCTGCCCACCCACGGCGGCAGCCTGCGGGTGTTTGCCGCCCGCGCCGAGGCTCACGGCCACCCTCAGGCCACGACCGAAGGCGCCGTCCGCGTGCAGCAACTGCTGGCCAACGAGGCAGCGGCGGGCATGCTGGGCGCAGGTTTCTACAGCGATTTCCAGGCCCAGGCCATACGGGTAAAGCGAGAGCTGCTCATATTTTTGCTGCAGTGCCAGGCCGACGGCATCACCGTGGGCGCCTACGGCGCGGCCGCCAAGGGCAACACCCTGCTCAACTTTGCGGGGGTGCGGCCCGATCTGCTGCCTTACGTGGTGGACAAGAACCCCGCAAAACAAGGCCAGTACTTGCCCGGCAGTCACATCCCCGTGGTGAGCGAGGCGCACCTGCGCGCCCACAAGCCGCAGCGCATCCTGATCCTGCCCTGGAACCTGCGCAGCGAGGTGGCCGAGCAACTCGACTACACGCGCAGCTGGGGCGCGCAGATGGTGGTGGCCGTGCCGCGCCTGGAGGTGTTCTAGGTGATCGAGCTGCACCCCACCGCCAAGGTTTCGCACCTGGCCGACATCGAAGACTCGGTGCGCGGCACGCGCATCGTGGTGGGCGCGCATTCGGTGATCGACAGCTTCGTCAAGGTCAAGCCTGCGGGCGGCAGCGGCGACCTGGTGGTGGGCGAGCATGTGGTCATCAACGCGGGCTGCGTGCTCTACACCGGCAACGGCATCCACATCGGCAATTACGTGGCGATTGCCGCCAATTGCACCTTTGCGCCGGTCAACCACGCCTATGCCGACCGCAGCCGCTTGATCCGTGAGCAGGGTTTTCTGCCCAGCAAGGGCGGCATCGTGATCGAGGACGACGTATGGATCGGCGCCAACTGCGTGCTGCTGGACGGCGCCGTGCTGCGGCGCGGCTGCGTGGTGGGCGCGGGCTCCATCGTGCGCGGCGAGCTGCTGGCGTACACCGTGTATGCGGGCCAGCCGCTGGCGGCCGTGGGGGAGCGCCGGTGACGGGCCTGCCCCCTTCCGCCTTCACCGTGCTGGGCGCCACGGGCTACATCGGCAGCCGCCTGGTGGCGCATCTGCAGGCCCAGGGCCGCACTGTGTGGGCGCCAACGCGTGGCGATACCGAGGTGTTCACCCGCCCGCTGGGCCATGTGATCTATTGCGTGGGGCTCACCGCCGACTTCCGCACGCGCCCGTTCGACACCGTGGACGCCCATGTGGGCCTGCTGGCCGAGGTGCTGCGGCGCGCGCAGTTCGACTCGCTGCTGTACCTGTCGTCCACGCGTGTCTACATGGGGGCGGCTTCCACGCACGAGGATGCACCGCTGACGGTGCTGCCGGGCGACCCTTCGTACCTGTACAACCTCACCAAGCTCACCGGCGAATCGCTGTGCCATGCCTGCGGGCGCCCCGGGGTGCGCGTGGCGCGCTTGTCGAATGTGGTCGGGCCGGGCATGGACGCCGACTCCGGCAACCTGGTGGCCGACCTGGTGGGCCAGGCCCGCGCGGGCCGCATCGTGCTGCGCTCCGATCCGCAGTCCGCCAAGGACTATGTGCATGTGGACGACCTGCTGGACTGGCTGCCGCGCATTGCGCTGGCGGGCCGCGCTGCCACCTACAACGTGGCCAGCGGCCGACAGACCCTCCATGCCCAGTGGCTGGCCTGGTTGCAGGCGCGCACGGGCTGCACCGTGGAGGTGGATGCCCAGGCCCCGCTGCAGGCGTTTCCCCCTATCAACGTGCAACGCCTGCGGGGTGAATGGGGTGTGGCACCCCGCGCCGTGCTGGCCGATGACCTCTTGCTGAACGACGCTTCCGTTGTGACCGACCCTGTTGGAGTAACCCCGCCATGAACCCCGTTGACCAATTTGCCCAGGAACGCCGCGACCGTCTTGCGGGCTATGCCCAGGACACCGCGTTCCAGACCCTGTCGCGCGACTGGCTGCAGGCTTCGATGCAGCGGCAGTATGTCTACAACTTCGACTGGATGGGCCGGCCCATCATCCAGTACCCGCAGGACATGGTGGCCATGCAGGAGCTGGTGTGGCGCGTGCGGCCCGATCTGATCATCGAGACCGGCATCGCGCACGGTGGCTCACTGGTGCTCAGCGCCTCGCTGCTGGCGCTGCTGGACATGAGCGACGCCATCGAGGCGGGCACCACGCTGGACCCGCGCGCCTCGCGCCGCAAGGTGCTGGGCGTGGACATCGACATCCGCGCCCACAACCGTGCCGCCATCGAAGCCCACCCCATGGCCAGCCGCATCGCCATGATCCAGGGCTCGGCCGTGGCGCCCGACGTGGTGCAGCAGGTGCACGCATTTGCCCAGGGCTACCAGCGCGTGCTGGTGTGCCTGGACTCCATGCACACGCACGACCATGTGCTGGGGGAACTCAACGCCTATGCGCCGCTGGTCACTCCCGGCAGCTACTGTGTGGTGTTCGATACCTTTGTGGAAGACATGCCGCCCCAATTCTTTGCCGACCGACCCTGGGACGTGGGCAACAACCCCAAGACAGCGGTGCACCAGTGGCTGGCCGGGCACGCCGAGTTTGAGATCGACGCCGAGATGGAGCAGCGCCTGCAGGTCACGGTGGCGCCGCACGGGTTTCTGCGCCGCAAGGGGTGATGGGCGCTGCCTGGGGGGTGAAAAATATGAGTAAAAATGCTGCCTGGCGCGCAATGGGTAAGCATTTATAGCTATATTATTTATAGCTAAATACGCTGCGCAGCCCGGTAGCCGGGCATCAAGGCATCAGGACATCACGCCGCAGGGCTGGCCCCCATGTCCAGGCCCATCGCCTGCGTGGCATGCCGTAAATAGGTCACCGCAAATTCGGTGTGGCCGTGGGCATGTTCCACCTCGGCCAGGCAGGCCAGGGCCACCGGGTCGTGGGGCATGGCGCTGAGCACGGTTTCGGCCAGCTCGGTCACGGCGATCCAGTGGCGGTCCTTGAGGGCCGGGCCCGCGCTGGTGTCTGGCCCCGTGGCGGGTGTGGGTGGCGGGGCGGCCTTGGCCTTGTCCACCAGGTCCTGCAGGCGCTGGTGGGCCTCGTGCAGGCTCACGCGCTGGCCGGTTTTCAGGCCCACGCCGGGCACGGGCGGCTGGGTCCAGGCCTCGGGCAGCTGGGGCAGCCAGTCCTGGATCGCCTGGGCCTGGGCGGCGGGGTCGTCCGGGTGTTCGGCCCGGGCCAGCCACTGCAGCCACATCACACGCAGGCCTTCTTCAAAGTGGTGGTTGAAGATGTCCTCGCGCATGAGGGCCGATGCCTCGACCTCGGCGCGCAAGCCCAGCCGCAGGCTGTTCAACGCCTGTGTATCTGCGGCCAGGCTGGTGGCGATGCGCACATAGTCTTCGGGGGTTTCGGCCAGCCACTCGGTGCGGCCCAGGTAGGCCAGCAGGCCCACGCCCATGCGGCTCTTGAAGCTCTCGCCCACCATCGACACGATGGGCAGGCCCATCCACAACACGTCGAAGGTGGTGGTGCCACCGGTCAGCGGGAAGGGGTCGAGGGCAATGTCGATGCGGTGGTAGGTGAGGTACTGGTTGTCGCTGCGCTGTGCCACCAGGTCCAGCTGTGCCGGGGGCAGGCCCAGGCGCTCGCAGCGCTCTCGGTAGGCCTGCGCAAAATCGGGGCGGTCGAAGTTCTTGCCTTCGATCAGCAGGCGCGACCCTGGCACGGCGGCCAGCACCTGGCCCCACAGGGCCAACACCTCGTCGGTGAGTTTGCCCAGGTTGTTGCAGGAGCCGAAGGTGATGAAGCCGTTCTCCAGGGCCGGTGCCGGGCGCACCTGGTAGCGCGGCTGGTAGCGCCACAGCGGGTTGCGGCTCATGGGGCGGTAGCAGGCAAACAGCGTGGGCAAGCGGTAGAGCTGCTCGGTGTACTGCGCCTCTGCGCCGGGCGGGTCGGTGATTTCGTCGGTGAACTTGTAGTCCACGGCCGTGAGCCCGGTGGTGGCCGGGAAGCCCAGCCACGACACCTGCACGGGCGCCGCCTTGTGGGCCAGGGCCAGCAGGCCGTTGTTGCCGGTGTGGCCTGCCAGGTCGATCAGGATGTCGATGCCCTGGGCGCGGATGGCCTCGGTCTGCTGCTCGGGGCTGAACCCGGCCAGGGGCACAAAGTGGTCGGCATGGCGCTGAACCCGCTCGGTGACGTGATCGTCCCGTGGAAACAGGTAGAAGGCGAAAACCTCAAACTGCCGCCGGTCCAGTTGCGCCAGCAGACCCTCCACAAAGTACATCACCGAGTGCACGCGGAAGTCGGGGGAGAGGAAACCGATCTTCAGGCGCTTCCAGGGCGATCCCCGGTGCGCGGCAAAGTGGGGCCATTCAGGGCGCAGCGGTGGCTCGAACACCGCGCCGTACTGCCGGGCGGCCGCCGAGAGCTGCGTGGCATCCACCTGGGGGTCTGCCAGCATGAACAACAGCTTGTTGGTGTAGTTGCCGGGGTCGTTGGGGCGCAGGGCGATGGCGGTTTCGCAGTCCTGCACCGCCTCGCGCACCTGGCCCAGCTCGCGCCGGTGGATGGAGCTTTGCATGAGCGCCGCCACACGGTCGTGCAGGGTTTCGGCCAGCGCGGCGGCGGTCTGGCTGGCGTCAAAACCCTTGTCGTGCAGGCTCAGCAGATAACAGCATTCGGCCAGCTTGATCCAGCCAATGGCCTGCCGGGGGCGCAGCTTGCACACTTTCTCCAGGTGGGGCAGCGCGTCCACGTTGCGGGCCTGCCCGATGAGGACGTTGGCGTAGTTGACCAGCAACTCCGCATCGTCTGGCCAGTACGCATAGGCCTGCTTGTAGGCTTTGAGCGCCGCATCGAACTCGCGCTGCTTGTTCAGCGAGAAGCCCAGCAGCCGGTGGGCGCTGAGATGGCGGCCATTCTTGCGCAGGACCTGGCGGCACAGGCGGGTGAGAAGGGGCCAGTCGGCGGCGGCGAGTGCGGCCTGGAGACGGGGCTCGTCCTGTTCGGTGTGTTTGGTGTGCACGTTGCGGCCGATCTGCGGGCAAAGGGGCTGGATGCGGCAGTGTGCCATGTACAAAAGGGCCCGTTGGGGCCCTTTGGTGTTTGTTCCAGCGCCGCGTGGGCTGTGTTATTTGAGCAGCGACAGCACGCCCTGGGGGATCTGGTTGGCCTGGGCCACCATCGCCGTGCCGGCCTGCTGCAGGATCTGGGCGCGCGACAGGTTGGCGGTTTCTGCCGCGAAGTCGGCATCCTGGATGCGCGAGCGCGAGGCCGAGAGGTTCTCGGACGTGATCTGCAGGCTGGAGATGCTGGTTTCAAAGCGCGACTGCATGGCGCCGAGCTTGGCGCGTTCGCCGCTGATGAAGGCCAGGGCCGAGTCCACCGTCTTCAGGGCGTCGGTGGCGTTGGTGAACGTGGTCACGTCCAGGTTGGCCACGGTGTGCAGCGAGGAGCCGCCGTTGTCCAGCTGGTTGCTGGCCGAGGTGACGGCGAACGACTTTTCCGAATCCAGCGTGACGTAGCCGCCCGTGTTGATGAATTCCACGTTGGCATCGGCCGCCAGCGTTTGTGCCGCGCCGTTGCTGGCGCCGGCTGCGTCGTAGCCCGTCACGGTGACTGCCGCCGCGTTGGCGTTCACGGTATCGCCGAGCACAATGTTGTTGCCGGTGGCGTTGGTCAGGATGATCTGGGTGCCGTCCGAATTCAGCGAGGCGTTGATGCCGGTCTTGGCCGATTGTTCGTTGATGGCCGAGACAGCGGGCGACAGGCGGTCGGTGCCGGTGGCCGAGGTCAGCGTGAAGGAAATGGTGCGGGGGCTGCCGACGTTGTCGCCTTGCAGGGTCAGCGAATAGGAACCCGCTGCCGCCATGCCGCCCAGGCGCACTTCGGTGCGGGCCGTGGCCGTGACGCCGGTGTTGGCTTGCAAAGAGTTGATCTGGTCGGCCGTGGCCTTGGCTGTGGCGCTCACGGCCACCGTCATGGTGCCGGTGCCCAGGTAGCCGCTGATGGCCACCGTGCCGGTGGTCACGCCGTTGGTGCCCGCAGTGGCCTGGGTGGCCGATGCGCCGATGCCCGAGCCGTTGGAGGCGATGTTCTGGTTGTTGCCATACACGCTGGTGCGCAGATTGGCCGTGGCCGCCACGATGGTCTGGTTGGCGTTGGCGCCCACCTGGAACTGTTGCGTACCAAAGGTGCCGTCCAGCAGTTTCTGGCCGTTGAACTCGGTGGTTTGCGAAATCCGGTCCAGTTCTGCCACCAATTGGCCGACTTCCTGTTGCAGGGCCTGGCGGTCGCCAGCGCTGTTGGAGGCGTTGGCCGATT